>CAMOLA010000069.1 GCA_946618265.1 uncultured Eggerthellaceae bacterium | reverse complement strand
GACACCGGTTTTACTATGTTCCATCGGCCGTGGAATTCAACCGACGCAACCAAATGTCAGGCGCCTGTTAGGGGCCGAGGCGCACGCCCTTGCGACAAGCCTAGTGCGAAGAAGTGGCCAGGTTGATGTAGACCGCCGTGAGGATGGTGAACACGTATGCTTGCAGGAACGCGACCAGCGTTTCGAGCGCGTACATGAACACCTCGAAGGCCAGCCACAGAATGGACACGCCGCCGATGGCGCCAGCGCCGTTGATCATGGCGGTGACGAACGTCGTGGCGAACAGGGCGAACACGCCGAGGGCCATGTGGCCGGCGAACATGTTGCCGTAAAGTCGGACGGCCAGCGTGAGCACGCGGATGACCAGCGAGACGAACTCGAACACCCAGATGATGGGCACCATGGGAGCTGGGAGGCCGGACGGCGCGATGGACTTGATGTAGCCCCAGCCGCCATGGGCTTTGACACCCCAGTAGTTGAAGTACACGAATGCGACGATGGACAGCGCCCAGGTGATCTGGATGGAGCCGGTTGCCGCCTTCGCACCGGGAATGAGCCCGATGAAGTTGGAGATGAGGATGAAGAAGAAGAGGGTCGCGAGAAGCGGCACGTGCTTCTTGTAGCCATGGCCGATGGTATTCTCGCCGATTGAATTGCGCACCATCTGGTACCCGTACTCGACCATGTTCACGAACTTGCTGTTCGGGACGAGGGTGAGCTTCCGACCGACGGTGAGCACGATCACGAGAGTCAGAATGAATACCAAAATGGCGTACAGCATGTACTGCGTGACGCCGAACCCGTTGCCGAAATCGATGACGAACGCCGAGTTGAACGACTCCTGGAGTTCCGGCACCAGGTAATTGAGCATCGCGATAGGATCTGTACCCTCGAGCGGATTAGCTGCTTCCGTGTTCACGATCTTTTCCCTTTCCTACATTATCTTCGCAATTGCTTGTTCACGCCAAATACGACAGCTGCGGCGATGAGCCCACCGGCCTCGGCGAGCACGAACGGAACCGCGAGGTCCCTGAAGAACATCACGCACACGACCGTCGCTACGCCGAGCGCGACGAACGAGAGCAGGACGCCCAGCAGAAGCGATCCGGCATGTCCGAAATTGCTCGTCGGTGTGGCCATACGAGCCTTGTTCATGCCATAGACGAGCGGTGCGAAGCACGCGACGCCTATCACGATACCGACAACGATTGCTACGAACATACCTTGCTTTCGATTCGTCGTTTTGCACATACTTAGCGCGGCAAACCTATGCCATGATAGCGGAACGGCAACGAAAACATAACAGCAGCAGCGAAAACACCGCATTTTTGACGCGAACGGCGAAAAAACGCTAAGAACAAAAACACGAGACCGCCGGCAACGGTGTTTTTCGTGTAAATTTGACGCTTGCAAATATAATTATCTTATTCAGATTCAAAAACGCGATAGGGAATGCCCGCTTCATCCAGCATCCCGAGCGACAATTCGTCGGGATACGGATTTGCGTAGATGATCTCCGAGATGCCTGCGTTGATGCACATCTTCGCGCACGTGATGCAGGGCTGCGTGGTGATGTAGATCTTCGAATCACGGATGTCGATGCCATAGCGCGCGGCCTGGATGATGGCGTTCTGCTCGGCATGCAGGCCGCGGCAGATCTCCTGGCGCTGGCCCGAAGGCACGCCCATCTGCTCGCGCAGGCACCCGACTTCGGAACAGTGGGCCATGCCGCGCGGCACGCCGTTGTAGCCCGTTGCCAAGATGCGGTTCTCCTTGACGATCACAGCGCCGACCGCTCGGCGCGTACACGTCGTGCGCGTCGAGACTTGCTGCGCGAGCGTTGCGAAATACTGATCCCACGAAGGTCTGCTGTCTATCATCGCGGCTTCCCTCTCAACTTGCTCGATTCCCCGTTACGAAATAACCAAAAAGGGACTGTCCCCAAATGGTCATTTCTCCAGCGCCATGATTTTCTGCACGCGTCCGGCATGCCGGCCGCCGGCGAAATCGGTCTCGAGGAACGCTTTCACGATCGCGCGGTTGACTTCGTCGGCCACGAAGCGACCGGAGACCGTCACGACATTGGCATCGTTGTGCTCGCGCGCGAGCTGGGCGAATTCTGGCGACGTGACGTTTGCCGCCCGAATGCCATCGACCTTGTTGGCCGCGACCGCCATGCCGATGCCCGTGCCGCACACGAGCACGCCGCGCTCCGCTTCGCCCGCGACGACATCGCGCGCGACGATAACGGCGAAGTCGGGATAATCGACGCGGTCATCGTTCTCGGGTCCCCGATCGACGACCTCGTGCCCGAGACTCTCCAGATAGCCGACCAGCAGTTCCTTCTCCTCGAATCCAGCATGGTCGCTTGCGATGCTCACCTTCATGGCGCAACCTCTCCCCGCACTTGCATCTCTGCTGCCATGATAAAACGTCGTCCCGAAAAACGGAAGGGCAGACAACTAGCGTGTCTGGGTGCGGCGGACGGCTTCCTTCCAGCCGGCGATGCGAGCGGCCAAGCGCTCGTCGTTCTCGTCGGGCAGATACGTGGCGTCCCCGGCGCGCAGCGCACGCAAGTCGTCGAGGCCTCCCCAGAATCCGGTGGACAAGCCCGCAAGGTACGCGGTGCCGAGGGCCGTGGTCTCGACATTCGCGGGCCGACGCAGCGGTTTGCCCAGAATGTCGCTCTGGAATTGCATGAGGAACTCGTTGGCCGAAGCACCGCCATCGACATTGAGGACCTTGAGGGGCATGGAGGCATCCGTCTCCATGGCGCTTACCAGGTCATACACCTGATAAGCAAGCGCTTCGAGCGCAGCCCTCACGATATGTGCGGTGGTCGTCCCGCGCGTGAGGCCGTAGATGGCGCCGCGCGCTTCCGCGTCCCAATAGGGCGCGCCCAGGCCGGTAAACGCCGGGACGATGTAAACGCCGTCGGAACTGTCAACGCTCAGGGCGATAGCCTCGGAATCGGCCGCATGCTCGATAAGGCCGAGGCCGTCGCGAATCCACTGGATAAGCGCGCCGCCCATGAACACGCTGCCTTCGAGCGCGTATTCGGGACCCGCCCCGGGCGCGCTCGCCGCAACGGTGGTCACCAGCCCGTTCTTCGATACCGGCGCTTCCCCGCCCGTGTTCATGAGGAGGAAGCATCCCGTCCCGTACGTGTTCTTCGCCTGGCCCGGCTCGAAGCAGCATTGCCCGAACAAAGCCGATTGCTGATCGCCCGCCACGCCACGGATGGGTATGCCCGCCGCGACGCCCTCGCGCGACGTGACGCCGTAGTCGCCCGACGAGGGACGCACTTCGGGCAGCATGCTCATGGGTATGTCGAAAAGATCGCACAGCCATTCGTCCCACTGCATCGCGTGGATGTCGAACAGCATGGTGCGACTGGCATTCGTGGGGTCCGTGGCATGCACGGCGCCGTCGGTCAGCGACCAGATGAGCCAGGTGTCGACCGTGCCGAAAGCGAGCTTGCCGGCCTCTGCCAGGTCGCGCGCACCGTCCACGTTGTCCAGTATCCAGCGAATCTTGCTCGCCGAGAAATACGCATCGGGCACCAACCCCGTCTTGGCCGTCACTGCTTGCGCTACTTCGGGATCGCCGCAGATCGCATCGACGAGCGAAGCGGTCCTCCTGCATTGCCAGACGATCGCGTTGAAGACGGGCTCGCCCGTTTCGCGGTTCCACACGACCGTGGTCTCGCGCTGGTTCGTGATGCCGATGCTGTCGATTTCGCTCACGTCGACGTTGTTGGCCACCAAGAGCTCGGTCATGGTGCCCAACTGCGCCGACAGAATGTCCATCGGATCGTGCTCCACCCAGCCGGGATGGGGGTAATGCTGCTCGAACTCGCGCTGGGCCACGCCGACGATGGCCCCTTCCCGGTCGATGAGCACGCTGCGGGCAGACGTCGTGCCCTCGTCAAGTGCAATCACGTACTTTTTCATGAAGCCCGCCTTTCCTGCTGCGTCTCTATTGGGAAGCTTTCCACTTGTGGTAGCCGATGACGAATTCGTCGATGTTGCCGTCAAGAACGGCGTCGACGTTGCCGGTCTCGATGCCGCTGCGAAGATCTTTGACCATCTGGTACGGATAGAGCACGTAGTTGCGGATCTGGCTGCCGAACGAGTTCTCCATGCGCTCGCCGCGCAGCTCCTCGATTTCGGCGGCGCGTTTGGCCTCTTCGAGTTCGTAGAGCTTCGCGCGCAGGACGCGGAACGCCGCTTCCTTGTTCATGAGCTGGGACTTCTCGTTTTGGCACGTAACGACGATGCCTGTTGGGATATGCGTCAGGCGAACAGCCGAATCGGTCGTGTTCACGCATTGACCGCCCGGGCCGCTCGACCGGTAGACGTCGACGCGGACGTCGTTGTGGTCGAGATTGACTTCGATGTCGTCAGGCAGCACGGGAAGAAGCTCCACCGACGCGAACGTCGTATGGCGCCGCGCCTTGACGTCGGTCGGGGATATGCGCACGAGGCGGTGCACGCCCACCTCCGAGCGCAGCATGCCGTAGGCATTGCGGCCCTCGATCTGGATGGTGGCTCGGTCGATGCCGATGACCTCGGCATACGTGACATCGAGCACGCGGACCTTCCACCCTTTGTGCTCGCCGTAGCGCGTGTACATCTTGTACAGCATGTCAGCCCAGTCGCATGCCTCCATGCCGCCCTGGCCCGGGTTGACGGTCAGAATCGCATCGCCCTCGTCGAACCGGCCGTTGAACCACGAGGAAAGCTCGAGCGAGTCGAGCAGCGTGTCGAGCTTCTCGGCGACTTCGGCAGCCTCGGCTGCGAAGAGCTCGTCTTCCTCCGCAAGCTCGAACGCCGTCTGCACGTCGCCGAGGTATGCCACCGCCTCGTCATACTCGCGGAGGACCTCACGAAGGTTTCCCGCGCGCTTCGACACCACCTGCGCATGCGCGGCATCGTCCCAAAACCCGGGCTGGGTCGTCTCCTCGTCGAGCTTGGCGAGCTCGGCGGTCTTGTCGTCGACGTGCAGATACGCCCGAGCGTCTTCGACGCGTTGTCCTAGTTGTTCGATTGTCTTTGCGTCAATGTCCACGTTCTAATACACAGCCTTACCATTAACGAAGTGGGACGTAGCGGCAGCAGGATCGGCACAAGAGCCGAAGCGCAACACCGCGACGTCCCAAGGAATGCAGCGAGCTATCAGGCAGAATGCCTAGTCGACGTACATCCCGTGACACTTCTTGAATTTCTTGCCCGATCCGCAAGGGCAGGGATCGTTGCGGCCCACGTTGGCATAGGGGTCATCCTTGTCCTTGACGTACGTCTTGGGTTTCGACACCGGTTTCGGATTGGGCGCTCCGCCTTCCTGGACGGCGCGCGGCGCAGGTGCGGGCGTATCGTCACCCTCGAGCGCCTGCTCTGGATTCGAATAGCTGACCCGTTTGCCAGCCAGGGGATCCTCTTCCACGGCCTCGTCCTCGACCGGAGCCTGCTGATGAGCCACCTGCAAGCGGAGCAGCGTGCGGAGGTAGTCCTCGTACATGTTACCCGTCATCGCGGAAAACGCGTTGTACGCTTCCTCGCGGTACTCGGTGAGGGGATCGCGCTGGCCGTATGCACGCAGCCCGATGCCGGCACGGAGGTAATCCATGTCCTGGAGGTGCGACATCCAACGCGAATCCATGATGCGAAGCATCACTTGGCCTTCGAGCCGATCCATGACGTCGGCGCCGAGCTCGGCCTCCTTCTCCTCGTACACCGAGCTCAGGTACTCTTCGATAGCCGTAACCAGGCGGTCGCGGTCTTCGTCGTGGTCGACTTCCTCGACGCTGAATTCGCTGCGGCCCGTCATGCTGGTCACCCACGCATCGATGGAGGCGATGTCCCAATCGTCGCTCACCGTGCGGTCGGGGCAGTTCTCGTCCACGATGCCCCGAGCGCAATCGGCGATGATCTCGGGGATGCGGGCGTCCATGTTCTTGCCGTCCAAAATGGCATTGCGCTCGTCGTAGATGGCGGAACGCTGCAGGTTCATGACGTCGTCGTATTCGAGGACGTTCTTACGAGCGGCGAAGTGCATGGCCTCGACCGAATGCTGGGCGTTCTCGATGGCCTTCGAGACCATCTTCGCCTCGATGGGCTGGTCGTCGGGCAGCTTGGTGCGCTCCATCATGCGCGACACGCCGTCCATGCGGTCCCCGCCGAACTTGCGCATGAGGTCGTCTTCCAGCGACAGGTAGAACTGCGACTCGCCCGGATCGCCCTGACGGCCGGAACGGCCACGCAGCTGGTTGTCGATTCGGCGGGACTCGTGGCGCTCGGTGCCGATGACCAAAAGACCGCCCGCAGCACGCACGCGCTGGGCTTCGGCGCTGGTGATTTCCTTCGCCTCGGCCAATGCCTGCTCGCGCGCCTCGTCGGTCGGAGCGGGTAGTGCGTTGTCCAGCTGCTCGAGCAGCTCCTTGGCCTTGGCGCGCACGCGCGGCTCGTCCGCTTCGAGCGCGGTTTGCGCAGCCAGGCGCATTTCCTTCAGCTGCGCCTCGTTGAGGTCGGGATCGTAGCCCCGGTTGCGCAGCAAGTCGTCGGCAAGGGCCTCGGGATTGCCGCCGAGCAAGATGTCGGTACCACGACCAGCCATGTTGGTGGCGATCGTCACCGCGCCGACGCGACCCGCCTGGGCGACGATATGCGCCTCGCGCTCGTGGTTCTTGGCGTTGAGCGTTTCGTGCTTGATGCCGCGCTTGTCGAGCAGGCGGCTCAACCGCTCGGAGCTTTCGATGGACACGGTGCCAACCAGGCACGGCTGGCCCTTCGAGTTGCGTTCGGCGATTTCGTCGGCAACGGCATTGAATTTGGCATCGACCGTACGATATACCTGATCGTTGCGGTCGTTGCGAATTACGGGCTTGTTGGGCGGAATCGCCGTAACCTCGAGCTTGTAGATCTGGCGGAACTCGGAGTCCTCGGTCATGGCGGTACCGGTCATGCCCGAAAGCTTGTTGTACAAACGGAAGTAGTTCTGCAGCGTGATGGTGGCCAGCGTCTGGTTCTCTTCTTTGACGCGCACGTGCTCTTTCGCCTCGACGGCCTGGTGCAGGCCTTCCGACCAGCGGCGGCCTTCCATGATACGGCCGGTGAACTCGTCGACGATCTTGACCTCGCCGTGCGTCACGACGTAATCGACGTCCCGATGGAACAGGTATTGGGCCTTGAGCGCCTGTTGCAGGTGGTTGGCCAGCGTGCCCGACGTATCGGCGTAGATGTCGTCGATGCCAAGCGCCGTCTCGATGCGCTCGAGGCCGACTTCGGTGGCGTTGATGGTGCGTTTGGCCTCGTCCATCTGGTAATCGACGTCGCGCACGAGGCCGACGACGGCGCGCGCGAACTGGTTGTACGTATCGGCTGCCGCGCTGCCAGCGCCCGAGATGATGAGCGGAGTACGGGCTTCATCGATGAGGATGGAGTCGACCTCGTCGACGATGGCGAAATGATGGCCGCGCTGCACGCGCGAATCGGCGCGCGTGACCATGTTGTCGCGCAAGTAGTCGAAGCCGAACTCGGAGTTGGTGCCGTACGTCACGTCGGCGGCATATGCGGGCTTCTTCAGATTGTTGCGCATGCCGTTCTGAATGAGGCCGACGTTCATGCCCATGAACCGGTAAATGCGGCCCATCCATTCGCTGTCGCGCCTTGCCAGGTAGTCGTTGACCGTGACGATATGCACGTTGTCGCCCGGCAGCGCATTCAAGTAACCCGCCAGCGTGGAAACGAGCGTCTTGCCTTCGCCCGTCTTCATCTCGGCAATATGCCCATCGTTCAAGGCCATACCGCCGATAAGCTGCACATCGAAATGGCGCATGCCCAGCGTGCGCACGCTCGCTTCGCGCACGGCGGCGAACGCCTCGGGCAAGAGCGCGTCGACCTTCTCGCCGCGCTCGATGCGCTCGCGGAACTCGGACGTCAAGCGAGCCAGCTCTTCGTCAGACCGAGCCTGCATGCTTCCCTCGAGGTCGTTGACGCGCTGCACGACCTTTTCGTAGGCCTTGACCTGGCGCCCTTCGCCCACGTGAAGCAACTTCGACAAAAAACCTGCCATATGAGATCTTTTCCTGTTCTTGAGAAAGACGTATATAGATGATTAAACCTTAACATAACGGCGCAGCCGCCCATCAATGCTGTAACCATCTTGCAGACAATGAGCACGTAAACCGTCGCCTCCCGCCTTTCGCCGGGCGCCCCTCCCGGGGCCGGCTCGCTTGTTTCCCCCTCCGATGCGCGCTAATGGAAGGCGCCTGATGGA
>CAMOLA010000068.1 GCA_946618265.1 uncultured Eggerthellaceae bacterium | reverse complement strand
GCTCGCGGGAATGCCCCCTGGAGGATTTCCTCTCAGGGCGAATCGACTTGTTCGGGTGATGCGAAGCGCGGGCTCATAACCCACGTCGCAGCATTGAAAACTGAAGAAGAACATCTCCACATTGCGGGGTGGAGCAGTCTGGTAGCTCGCCGGGCTCATAACCCGGAGGTCGTAGGTTCAAATCCTGCCCCCGCGATCAAACGTAACAGCAGTTCAGCTAGCTTTTTTGAGTCGGTTGGCCTGCTTCTTTTGTGCCTCGGATTGCTCCTGCTGGAGACAAAGTGGAGACATTTTTTCAAGACCCGTCTCCTCGCCGTTTTCGGGCGTTTCAACTGGGTTTTCATCGGCTGTGGCAACGTTCTTCCCGTCTTCTTCCACATTGCCTGCGAGCAAGCTTCCGAGGAGGTCGGCGGCCTCGTGGTCCTTCTCCGGTATCGCGTGCGCGTACCAGCCGAGCGTGATGCTGGCGCTGGCATGCCCGAGACGCGTCTGGACCGTCTTCACGTCCACGCCGTTGGCGAGCAGTTGGGTCGCCTGGGTGTGCCTCAGCTCGTGGAATTTCAATCCGTCGAAACCGTTGGCCTTGCGCCAGTTCCTCCACCAGTGATCGAAATTGTCGATGCGGTACCACCCGCCCGTGTCCGAACAGCAAACCGGGGTCTTTTCGGTCTGCTCCACGTCGATCTTGGTGAGCCCTGCTGCCTGGCGCTGCTTCCACATCGCAAGATGTGACGCGGTCGTAGGATCTATCGCGAGGGTGCGGATTCCGGCCTGGGTCTTGGGCGTCTTTGTCTTGCACTGGTAGGTGATGGACTGGCAGACGCGGATGGTGCGGCGGTCGAGGTCGACGTGCTCCCATGTGAGCGCGAACACCTCGCCGCGACGCATGCCGGTGGCGAGCGCGATACGGATTGCCATGATGTTGCCGACGTGGTGCAGGCCTCTGAACGCCTTGCGCTCGCGGGCGGTGCCGTGCTCCTCGCGGTAGGCGCGGCGCGACTCCTTGTCGTCGATCATGGCATATGCTTCGGCTTCCGCTTCGTCGACCTTGGCCATGAGACGTGCGCCCTCCTCAATCGAGAGGGAGTTGCGCTTGGGGTCTTCCCGGCGCGGCGCGACAACGTGCGCGCAGGGGTTCTTGTAGATGTAGTCGTAGTCGATGGCCTTCTGGAATACGCTCTTCAGAAGAATGTGGATGTGGTTCATGCTCGTCCCCGACAAGCCGCGCTCCTCACGGATGGCGGCGTAGGTTGACTCGATCATCTGCGGGGTGATGTCCTTTATGGGGACCTCGCCGATGTGCTTGGTCACGTGCCCCAGCCAGCGGATGCCCTCCTTGAGCACTCGCTCAGAGGCCTTGCCGGCGTTCCGGCGAGCAGCGTCCCACAGGGGGATCATCATGCTCAGCGTCATCTCCTCCTTGGCTTCCTCGAGCTTCTTCTGCTCGGCCTCGATTTCGGAGTAGAGCCGGCCGTTGTCGTCGCGCTCGGCGATGAGCCTGTCGCGCATCTCCCTGGCTTCGGCTTTGGTGCCCTCCATGCGCTTCTGAACGCGGTAACGCTCCTTGATGGGCTTCTCGTTTTCGTCGAGCAGGACGTTTCCCAGCTCGTCTTTCTGCTCGACCGTGTAGCTGATGGTGATGCGCCAACGCTTTGGGTTGTAGCTCTTGCCGTTCGGTTTCAGGACTTCGCTTATGCTTCCGTCTCCGTTTCTCATTTGGTTAACCTCCTCTCTGCTTATCCGAGGCGTTTCTTGATGACTATCACTTCGCCCTAGAGGGCGTCAGTGGTTTTGTTTGCAGCAACGGTGCGATTGCCGTCTTAAGCGAACGGGTCGTCTTGATCTTCTGGCTCTTCTGCCGATGCAGGAGCATCGCCCTTGCCGTAAAGCCTGTCGTAGTAGTATTCGTCGATGACGTCGGAGCCCATCTCGTCGGGCATGATAGGTACCCATTCGATTTCGTCCTCGTTGCCAGGGATTGCCTCCGCATGGTATCCGTTGTAGGTCATCATGCTGTAAATGGACCCCTCGCGTCCGGCGATGAAGTCGGCATACGGCGTCGTGCAGTGATGGAGGTCGGTTTTGTTGAGCACGCTGTTTATCCCCTTGCCGTGGAAGAGAACTAGTCCGAAGGCGATGAGTTGCTCGACCGTCGGGGGCTGCACGCCCTTCTCGATGCGGTAGAGGGCTTCCTTGTTGATCTTCACGCCTATCCAGTTGGTCACGACGTTGCAGAACTCCTCCGCACGGTTGAATCCCGCGCGTTGGCGGGCGGTGCGCAGGAAAACGCCGTACCTTTCGTAATCGAAGACCGTCGATTTCGGCTCTGTGGCCATGGGGTGTCCCTTTCCTCGCTGTTTTCACTGACTGAAGACACTTTACGATATTTAACGATTCATGTCTAGACCCTTTGTCAAAAAAGTCTTATTATCGTCAGTGAATGACAATAGAGGAAAGTGAGCATAGCATGTCGTTAAAGAGCATCGCAGCGAATCGATACCCAGAAGGCTTGCCGGGTCTTTTGAGCATGAAGGAGTTCTGCGCGCTTATAGGGGTTTCGAGGCCGACCGGTCTGAGCATCGTGCGCGAGCATCCGGATTACACCGTGAAGCGCGGGAATACGCAGATGGTCGGCGTCGGCCTGTACCAGATGCTATCCCGCGACGAATCGGCAAGGATCGCGCCTGATGCGTATAGCGGCCCCATCGGAGAGGTTGGTGAGCTTGATGACTAGTTCGGCGGTCTTCCCTGTCAAGGATTCCCCTTCAGCTTCTTATGCGGCTCAGATGGCGTCATTTCCGCCTTTGTCCCAGTATGGCGATCTGCTCACGGTCGACAACATGGCCGAGGTGCTGGACGTGTCGACGCGAACGATATATCGCTTGGCTGAGACAGACGAACTACCTTCGGTGAAGGTGGGTCGTCGTCTGTATTTTCCTAAGCGGCGGCTGATCGAGGCTTTGCGGCTGGGAGGGGCGATGTAGATGATTGCGTACAAAGAAGCGCCCACCGTGCTGGTCTTTTGGCGAGGACAGCGCACGGCGGACGCCCTGAGTGCAGCCGCGAAAGGACTGCTCGATAAGCATATCATCTGCTTGCCTATTATAGTATGCAGGCGTCACAATCCCATGGGTGGTGATGCTGCATGAGCAGCACCTATACGACCCCGAAGGAGCGGGCCGACGACGCCCTGCTCTCCATGAGCCCGCCGAAAGACTACGAGACCTGGAAGAACATCGGCATCAGCTACAAGGCTGCTGGCGGCGATCTCGACACGTTCCTGCGCTGGTCCGGCTCCGATCCCGACAACTATGACGAGAGCCAGGCACGCAAGCTCTTCGAGAACGTGACCGAGGACGGCAAGATCACGGCTGGCACGCTGTTCTGGCATGCGCAACGCAACGGATGGGCTGGTGGCTTCGTGGGTGACGGTGCTGCCTGGAAGCCCAAGAAGGGCGACGATGCGCCTAAACCCCTCGACCTCGAACCCGTCCAGCAGGCGATAATCCAGCTGCAGGCATTGTTTAAGCAGGGCGAGCACGTGAACATCCAGGTCAAAGCCAAGTGGGTGGAGAAACGTCAAAAATGGGAGCCCGCCGATGGCGGCGCCTGCTACGAGCGTGACGAGCTCATCGGTCTCCTGCAGGATGAGGATTTCGGAGGCGTGCTCGAAGGCTACGAGCCCGAAGCAGGCATTTGGCTGTGCCAGAACCCGACTAACGGCGAGGGCCGCGGTAAGGACAGGACGGTCAGGTGGCGTCATGCCCTCATCGAGAGCGACGACCTTCCCGTTGCCGACCAGATCCGCATCATGCGCGAGCTGGATCTTCCCATTACGACGCTGACCACAAGCGGCGGGAAGTCGGTGCATGCCCTGGTGCGCATCGATGCCGACGGCCCCAACCACTACGACGAGCGCGTGCAATTGCTTCACGAGCTTTGCAACGAGGCTGGGCTGAAAGTCGACCCTGCCAACAAGGACAGCAGCCGTCTGACCCGGTTCGCAGGGATACGCCGCCGCGACCAGCGCCAGACGCTTCTCTACACCGAGATCGGGGCAAGGGACTTCCGTTCCTGGGCGGAGGCACACCGGCACAAGCCCGAGGAGGACGAAGACGAGCAGGACGCCGTCCAGAAGTTCGAAAGCCTGTTCAAGCCGATGCCCGCCGTTAGGCAGGAGCTGCCGCCCGTGCTCATCGAGAACACGTTCCGCAAGCAGGGCGTCATGCTCATCGGTGCAGCGCCCAAGGTGGGAAAAACCTTCCTTGCCGCGCAGATGACCGTCGGTTTCGCAACGGGCACCGCCGTGCTGGGCTTCGCGTTCACGAAATGCGAGCGCATCCTGGTGGTGAACTCGGAGATGAGCCAGGCCGAGTACGACAACCGCGTCATCGATGCGGCATTGTCCCCCGAGACAGCGGCGGAGGTGGCCGAGCACGTACGCATCGCCCATACCGACGACAGCCCTGAGCTCACCGTAGAAGGCATCGCAAAGATCATCTGTGAGAGCGGCTACAACCCCGACGTGGTCATCATCGATCCGATCTACCCGCTGTTCGTTGGCGACGAGAACAGCAACGCTGATGCTAAGACGACCCTCGGCTATCTCAAGATGATTGCGAGCAGAACCGGCGCGGGCGTCATCTACATGCATCACTTCAGCAAGGGGCCGCAGGACCTGAAGGAAGCGCGTGACCGCGTTAGCGGAGCTGGGACCCTGGGCCGAAACTACAGTGCGATGTGGTCCCTCACCGAGCTTGCTCCGAGCGAGGAGGATATGGCGGACTTCCCCGACGGCTCAGTTGTCGTGCGCGTGTCCATCGACCTGCGCAGCTTCAAGAAGTCCAAGGGCAACAGGACGCTGGACTTCAACGCCGTGCGCATGAACGGCATGTTCTTCCGCGACGACGATGGCAAGTTTGACGAGACGCCGACCCGGGAAGCCGCGCGTCGCGCCGAGGCGAATAAGAAGACAGCGCAAAAGGAAAAGCGCATGGAGAAGGTCCGCAAGAAGATCAAGGAGCTTCTTGACAAGAACGACGGCGAGCCCGTGCTGCTGAAGACCGTCGAGAACCTGACTGCGACTTCGACGAACACCATCAAGGACTACCTCATCGACATGGACGAATACCAGTTCGTGAAGATGCAGGTCGACGGTAAGGGCCAAAAGCGCAACCACATCGCCTGGGCCACCTGGCAGGCTCCACTCGATGCCGAGTTTGTTATCGAAGAAGGTGATGGCGATGAATAGTGTGAAAGCTCATCAGAAAAGGTCGTCAGGTTATCAAGAACGTCAATTGATGAACCACGAGAGCGGAAAAGCTAGGCAATCAACACCTATAGAAAGGTTGATTGACAACCTTTTCTACGGTGTGGATTCCCGTGCCTCGCTTTCCTGGAATCTGACAGGCAATTCAGGAGCCGAGCGATGAGCGCGTGGAGCACCGGACAAAACGATGTGATTCGCGAGCTTGGACACAAGGGCGTTGTTGTCGTGCACGACACAATCCTCGACCGCTACGGTGTGGACCACACACTTCACGCTATCGAGATCCAGGCGTCCCGCATCCATGCGAGCCTGAAGGTGCTCACGGAATGCCCCGAGTGCCATGCTCTGGGTGTGCGCATCAACAGGCAGTCTGGGATGTGCAAGCGATGCACCGAAGCTGCCCATGTTGCTGAGGAAGAAGCGTACAACCAGCTGCTCAAAGCAGAGGCAGCGGGGTGCGATGGCGGCCCCGAGTACGACGAGCTCCACCGGCGCTGGGCTCAGATGCGGCAGAAGAACTCGCGATTGATGCGCAAACACGGATTGAAGGGCAAGCGGGAGCGCAGTCTGTGACCGAATGAGACCATTCCTCCTGATAAGAGATGCCGGGAAGGAGGAATCGCCCCATGCGCAAGCCGAAGCTCACGTGCAAGATGGTCGATCAGGCCGTGGAGATGAAGAGCCATGGCCTTTCAAATGTCGACATATGCGCCGGCCTGGGAATCACCGAGGGCACCTTCTACCGCTGGCTGCGCGAGGACGACACGAAGCTCAAACGTGCATTAAAGCAGGGTCTCAAAAAGGCGGAGGCTGAGTACAAGGAGACGCTGCTGCAGTCCATCATGTCGACGGCCACCCGCGAGAAGAACCCGCAGTGGACGGCGGCGGCTTGGTTATTGGAGCGCAAGTATCCCGACGAGTACGCCCAGACGACGAGGAAGACCGAGACCGAGGCCGACGACGCGCCGCACATCACGCTCGGCGTCGAGGTGCGCGTTGCTGGGGGCGACGGCGATGGCAACGACTAACGCGGCAGATCTGGTGATCCCCGCCTTCCACGACGTTCTCGGCGACATCTTCGCGCACGGGCACACTCACTACTGGCTGCACGGAGGGCGCGGCTCGACGAAGTCTTCCTTCATCAGCCTGGCGATTGTCCTTCTCATCGTGAACTTCCCCTACGCGAACGCGGTGGTGGTGAGGCGGTTCGGGAACACGCTGCGCGACTCGGTGTACCAGCAGATACTTTGGGCGATTTCTTCCCTTGGCCTCGAAGCGTATTTCAAAACGAAGCTCTCACCGATGGAGATAACGTACCTGCCGACCGGGCAGAGGATTGTGTTTCGCGGGGCAGACGACCCGCTCAAGCTGAAGGGCATCAAGTTCACCAAGGGCTTCCCGGCGGTCATTTGGTTCGAGGAGCTGGACCAGTTCGATGGGATCGAAGCCGTGAGGTCCATTCTAAACTCGCTTAGACGAGGTGGCGATTCCTTCTGGATCTTCTACAGCTATAACCCGCCGCGCACGATGTGGAGTTGGGTGAACGTGGAGTGCCTGGAACGGCAGAAGCGGGCTGATACCCTTGTCCGTCGTTCTTCTTATCTCGACGTCATCGACGCGCATCCCGAATGGCTGGGAGAGCCCTTCATCGACGAGGCGGAGTACCTTCGCGACGTAAACGAGACGGCCTGGAAGTGGGAGTACCTCGGCGAGGTGACGGGTACTGGCGGGAACGTCTTCACCAACATAATCGACGAGAGGCTGTCCCTTTCCCGTATTCGCAATTTCGAACGCACGAGAAACGGTGTGGACTGGGGCTGGTTTCCTGACCCCTGGCGGTTCGTGCGGTGCGGGTGGGAGCCTTCCGCACGCCGTCTTCTCATTTTTGAAGAGCACAGTACCAATCGGAAGACGCCTGCGGAGACGGCGCAGATCCTTCTCGACGCAATGACTTATGCCGACGAGGACGGCGAGGAGCCTTACTTTCACGATGAAATCGTTTGGGCCGATGACACGCCGGACGGCAAGCAGCAGATGGCGGTTTACCGGCGTGACTTTCACATCCGAATTCGCCCTGCGCGGAAGGCGCGCATGCGCAAGCTTTCGTACGAATGGCTGGCGGGGCTTCGCGAGATCGTCATCGACCCTGTGAGGTATCCGAAGACGTACGAGGAATTCTCGCTCAAAGAGTATCTTCGAAACCCCGACGGGTCATGGGAAGACGAGATTCCGGACGGCAACGATCATTCAATCGACGCCGTCCGGTACGCAATGCTCGACGACTGCCTGCGCGGGTGATACTTACCCGAGCTTGTCGTTGAACCATTTGACGCCGCCGGATATCTCCTCCAGATCGGCATCGCTCAGCTCGTAGCCTTCCTCCTTGGCGATTGCCAGCAATTCCTCGGGCGTATTCGCGGCTTTCAGCTTCTCCTGGAGCTCGGGATTCTTCAGTTCGTCGAAGTTCATAGCACGCCTCCTCGGTCGGGTTTTTCTCCTTCGCCTATTTTACGCGAGAGCGGCGGGCTCCATCCCCGGCAATTTGCGCTCTTCGGTTCCAATGCCTTGATCGCGCCCTGGCAGTGGATTCTCACGACGCGATTGTCGTCTGTCTCCGATATTCTCTGCAGCTCTTCCACGTAAGGGCGAACGAACTCTGGCCTTCTCTTCCCAAGGACACGGAAGATTTCGGGAGCTTCCATTCGCACCTTCTCATCTTCATCGTGTAGGAGCTTCTCGAACACCGGCATATGGCCCTCGTATATGTCGGGCATGTTCGTGGCGATGTTCTCCGATGTCCAGATGAAGGCCAGCCTCACCTTCGCTTCATTATCTTCGGCAAAGTGGAAGAGGCTTTCACAATACGGCTCGACGATTCTGAAGCTTCCTCGTCCGATTCTGCCAAGTGCGTTGATGGCACGCTCGCGCAAGAGCGGCACTGGACTTTCGAGGAACGCAGCTATCGCCGGAACAGTGTCCTTCACCAACATGGGATGAGCGAGACCCATTTCACCAATAAGCCAGAGCGCCTTCGCCTGGATCTTCACGGAATCATGTTTAAGGAGAGACGACACGTATGGGATCTTCTCTTCCCATACGCTCTTGTCCTTAGTCAATTTCCCAAGCTCTTTGTAAAGCTCTGATTCGTCCAATGCGTCTGCTCCTTCGCCTTGTTCTTCTCGGCATTTTAAGGCACGGGCGAGGTTGTGACGGGGGCGGAAACTTCACCATGAACTTATTCGCGGTGAGGAGGTCTTCTCATGAGCGTTAATAGCTTGGACGAATATTGGGTGCCGGAGCATGTGAAGGAATACCTTCGCAGGCTCGGGTTTGTTCTTCCGCTCGATGACATGGAGCC
>CAMOLA010000067.1 GCA_946618265.1 uncultured Eggerthellaceae bacterium | reverse complement strand
TCAAGAAGTACAAGAAGATCTTCACCAAGAAGGTCGCCGGCAAGAAGGCCAAGGTAACAGCATAAGTTTGCGCCGGTCGCAGCGCAGGGCAGAGGGCTTGTCCTCTGGCCCCGCGCTTTAGTCGACCGGTCGTTTCGAAGCGTTGCTCTGGCCAAGACAGCCTGATCAACGTATGGATCACAAGGCAAGCGAGGCTCCATGACGGAGGCTCGCTTGTCGTTCGCGTAACGGAATCGGCTTTGCAACGCATGGGTTTTTGCCAATCGGGCAAGCAAGCCGAGAAGGGGGAGGAATGCAACGGATTGCACAGTGGCCGCTGCATGCGGTCATGTACACGATTTCAGCGGCAATTGCGGCGGCTCTAGCCGTCGTCCTGTCGTTTACGCCGGCGCCGGCATATGCGGATGATGCCGCGGAGGGCCCATCGGGCAATCTCTCTGTAGGGAATATCGCCATGGGCGTCGAGGACGAAGCGGGCGTCACGTACAACGCGCCCGTTCGCGCCATCAAGGAGGGCCAAGGTAACGCCGAAGAGAATCTTTCGATGATGAACTACTCTCTTCATGGAACCGCGTTTATCGAGCCGCAGGGGAGCGCTTACCTGGTCACCTTCTACTTCCGCGATGCCGAGGTGATGGGGCAAACGGTATATGCCGAAAGCCTTGCCGAGGCTTCTTACAAGAGGCAGGGCTCCGACGAGCTCGTTCCCGCCGAGAGGGACGTGTACGATCCACTCACGCATACCAAGGCCGTCACGGTGCAGGTCGCAGACCTCTCGAAGCCCGTCTCGGTGCACGTGCATATGGGAACGGCCGATTTTTACGTGGATGCTGATTCGATGGCCGAGGGCGTAGCGCCGATCTTCCCGCAAATCAAGCTTGCCGAGGGCACCTTCAAGGGCACGCTTCTCGGCGTTATCGGGGGGTCGGGTAACGATAGCGGGAGCGATGTAGCTCGGCTTTCGAACGGCAACCACCTCGTAGTTGGGTCCACCAAGTCGACCAACCAGGATTTCTCCCAGCATGCGAGCGTTCGTTCGGACGCGTTCATCGCCGAGGTGACGTCCGATGGCGACGTCGTCGATACCAAGGTGCTAACTGGGGCGAGCATGTCGTCGCTGTTCTCGGTATCTGTTGCCGAGGATGATTCGTATTTCGTCGCTGGCTATTATCAGGAAACCGGAGACGATGCGCTGTCGGGCGATTTCGAAGGGCTGAACAAGGTGAGTCCTCCGGGCCGCGATGGGTACATCGCAAAGTTCGACGAAAACGGTAAGCTGCTCTGGTCGCGCGGCTTGGGCGGAAGTTTGGCCGAGCAGTTCGAAACCGTTATCGCGACGAGCGATGGCGGCTGCATCGCATCAGCCGAGGTGATGCGCCGACAAGGAGCCAGCTACGATGGGGAAATCGATTCCGAGCTGCCGGGCATCATCAATGCCGTCGTCGTGAAGTACGATCGGGACGGCAACAAGGAATGGGACGTCGCGGCTTCCTGCGCGTATATTACCGACCCGCAAGGCGGATTGGCCGTTCGTGCCGATGGGTCCTATCTGCTGCTCGTCGAGCGCACTCATTCGAACGGCTTGTTCGAGGGCGCCGACCATTTCGGCGATTATCAGGACGGTGCGCGCCTCGTCGATTTCGAGCTTGCATCGGTTGCCATCAGCAAGGATGGCAAAGCCGAACTGCTCGATGTTTACGGCGGCAACTTGAACGACAGCGTGAATCGCGCGGTGGTCACGAGCGACGGCGGGTTTGCCTTTGTCGGTCATACCGAGTCTACAACCGCAACGTTTAAGGGGCATGCGACCGAGGGAGACAACGCATACGTGGCGAAATGCGCTGCAGACGGCGCCATCGAATGGGTTTCCTATTTGGAGTCAACGGGAGATTCGTCGTTCAGCTCGATTGTCGAAACGGATTACGGATACCTGGCTGTCGGTACCGCCGACGCCGATGACGGGGATTTCGAGTCGCTGGCCAAGGGCGGAGACGACGCCGTTGTTGCCACGTTCGACAAGCAGGGCAATCGAACGTCCCTGCGCACGTTCGGCGGTACGAAGGACGATGGCGCCTCTGCCGTGATTCCCTTTGACGAGGGCCGGCAGCTGGTCTTGCTGACGAGCAACTCGACCGATGCCCACATGAAGGGGATCTCGAGGGGCGGAAACGATGTCGTCATGCTCGCCACGAGTTATGAAGAAGCGCTCGTTGAGCTTGACGACAAGCGTGCGGCAGCCGAGCTCGTAAGCGAGATCGAAGCGCTCGGCACCGTCGACTCCCTTGACGCGGCGCAGGCGGTATCGGCTCTGCGTTCTGCATACGATGCGCTATCCGATGATGCCAAGTCCTATGTGGCCGCATCGGCCCTCTCGACGCTCGAAGCTGCCGAATCGAGCATCGAAGCCCTCCAGGAGGAGAAGGCAAAGGCCGATGCCGCAGCCAAAGCCGCAGCCGAGAAGGCCGCTGCCGACAAGGCGGCAGCCGAGAAGGCCGCCGCGCTCGCAGCCGCGGGCACCGTGAACACGGCCACGCTGACCCCCGCGCAGGTGAAGACGGCCTCCGACCTGGGCGCGACCACCATCACGCTCGGCCCGAAGGTCAAGAAGATCGCCAAGGGCGCGTTTGCGGGCACCAAGGTCAAGACCATCGTCGTCAAGACCAAGAAGCTCAAGAAGAAGTCCGTCAAGGGCTCGCTGAAGGGCTCCAAGGTCAAGACCGTGAAGGTCCAGATCGGCAAGAAGAAGGTCAACAAGAAGTACGTCAAGAAGTACAAGAAGATCTTCACCAAGAAGGTCGCCGGCAAGAAGGCCAAGGTGCTGGCCTAGGCGAATGGGATGTGGACGTGACGGCGGGCCCGCTTTGCCGTTGCGTCTGTTGCAAGTAAAGGCCAGGCAAGCGTATTGGAGACACTTGCCTGGCCGAGGGCCTGTCTTTCGCACGTGCTGCGATTGCTCGAGAGAGCGCGCCTCGTGAGCCGCGCTCTCTCGAGCAATCGAATCTGGAAACGCGTCGAGTTCGCTCGGCGGTGCGCGTAAGTTGAATGGGGGAGTTATGGGTTTCATGATGCGCTCAAGCCGATTCGCTCGTTTGCTTGTTGCGGGTGCGTGTGCGGTAGCGGTCGCATGGTGCCCGCCGATGGCATCTGCCGACCAGTCTGCGAACGGGAGCGCAGCTACGGGGCTTGCGGCAGGACGGGCCGAGGAGGTCGCTGACCGCGCATCAGGCGAGGACGGCCAAGTTACGGTCATCGTTCAGCTCGAGGAGCCGAAGGCCGTATCGGGGATGACGATGCAGTCAGAGGCTGCGCAGACGACGCGACACCAGGTCATGCAACGGCGGATTCGCGCACTTGCAGGTGCAGCTGCGGAAGCTGATGAAGCCGATTCCCGGCAGGGTGGCCATTCCATGGCGCTCCAGTCTTCGGATGACGCCAGCGCCTGCTTCGGCGTCGAGTACGACTACTACCATGCCATCGATGGGTTCGCTGTGACGGTGCCGTTGCAAGCGCTCGAGGATATTCGCGCGCTTGACGGGGTGAAAAGCGCAACCGTCGCCCGTGAGTTTGAAGTGCCGAAAGACGTATCCGATGGCGAGGCGTCTGCTGCGCTCGGAAACCAGAGTTGGCTCGATATGACCGGGGCCGATGCCGTCGAGGAGACGGGCTCAGGACAGGTGATCGCCATCATCGACTCGGGTCTCGACGTCACGCACGAGGCGTTCGCGGGCGCCCTCGATCCCGATGCGCTCGCATGGGACGAAGCGACCGCTCGCGACAAGCGCGCCCGACTGTCGCAAGGGGGCAAGGACGGCGTCTACGTGAGCGAGAAGATACCGTTCGCCTACGATTATGGCAACAACGATTCCGACGTCGTTCCCTACAATGCGGGCCTTTCGCATGGCACCCACGTGGCGGGTATCGCGGCCGCGAATGCCGGGGATGTCCGCGGCGTTGCGCCCAATGCGCAAATCGCCGCGATGAAGGTCGCAAACGACGCTTCGGGCGGCATTCCCGAAGCGGCGCTCATAGCGGCAATCGACGATGCCGTCGTGCTCGCCCCCGATGTCCTCAACATGTCGCTGGGCTCGGGCGCCGGTTATGCTGACGAGGGGTCGTCTCCCACGGAAGTCGCCCTCGACACGCTTCGCGCGCAGGGCTGCACCGTGTGTGCGTCCGCCGGCAATTCCGCGACGTCGAACTACAGGGGCGAGGCGCTCGATGGCCGCCCCGATGCGGCCCATCCCGACTACGGCATCGTTTCGAGCCCGTCGACGTATGCCGCTCCGATTTCGGTTGCGAGCGCTGACAATTCGGAGCCAACGCCCTGCTTCATGCTGGCCGACGGCGCCAAGGTCGGCTATGCGGAAGCATACTGCACGATGACCTACACTGCGGCGGCCTTCGATACCGTTGCCGACGGAACGTATGCGTACGTCGATGCGGGCGATGGCTCGGATTCGGCAATCGATGCGCTGCTGAAGGACCACCCCGATGGCGTTTCGGACAAGATCGTGCTCGTGGAAGACGGTTCGGTCGATTCATCCGGGACGATCTTCATGACCGGCGCGCGCGTACGCAACGTAGCCGAGCGGCTTTCCCCGACTGCCATCGTCGTCTACGCCGATGGCGATGGAGAGCTGGCTTCCGTAAACGCGGGCGCAACGACCAATCCGGCGGTGATCAGCGTCACCCGAGCCGATGGGCTGGCCATGCTTTCGGCTGCCGAAAAGGAGATGACCGTCGCGCACGGCTCGTTCATCCCTGCTTCGAGAAACTATTCCATGAGCTATTTCACGAGCTGGGGCCCGACGCCTGACCTGGCCTTGAAACCCGAGGTCACAGCTCCAGGCGGCGATATATACTCGACCGTGCTCGAGGGCAAGTACGATTACAAGTCGGGCACGTCGATGGCAGCGCCCCATATCGCCGGAATCTCGGCGCAAGTGCACCAACGCCTTGCCTCCGACGCCGCGTTCGCCTCGCTCGGTGACGAGGAGCGGGCGAATGCCGTGACGCAACTCATCATGTCGACGGCATGTCCCGTTCGCGATGCTTCGGCCGAAAACGCATGGTATAGCCCGCGCCGCCAGGGCGCGGGACTTGCCAACGTTCCCGCCGCCATGAAAAACGACGTGCTCGTGTCGGTGGAGGGAGCCGACCCGTCGCGCCCGAAAGCCGAGCTAGGCTCCGATGCCTCGGGCTCGTGGGCCTTCACCGTGCTGCTGCGCAATATGGGCGAGACCGCGCAGGTCTTTAAGCCGACGACCGTTGCGCTGTGCGAGGACATAGCCGACGGCAAGTTCCAGTTCACGTCGAGGAACTATGCGGGCAAAGGCGTCGAGGTGTCGTACGGCGGAGATTACGACGGTCAATCCGGGACGATTGCCGTTCCGGCGGGCGGCACGGCTTCCTACACGGTGAGCCTGGCGTGCACGTCAGCGCTCGACGCTTTGGTTGCCCAGGCGCCCAACGGATGCTACATCGACGGGTTTACCATGCTCGAAGCGCAGGCGGAAGGCGGCATCGACCTTTCGATTCCGTTCCTCGGTTTCTATGGCGACTGGAATGCTGCGCCGGTGTTCGATGCCAAAGCGGATTCGGGGGAAGCCGCCCATGCGTTTGCCTCGCGTCTGACCGACGCGGCGACGGGGGCGGCAACGGGCGTCAACCCGCTTGATCGGGAGGCGGCGGAGGCGGTTGCCGGGGGCGACTTCTCGTTGCTCGACCAGGGGCGCACGGTCGTTTCGAACTCGCTTGTCGATGGCGCGGTCAACGAGGTCGTTCCCAAGACCGGATTGCTGCGCAATGCGAAAACGCTTTCCTATGAGTACTTGAATGCCGAGGACGCCGTAGTAGCCTCCTATGAGTATTCGTACGTGGCCAAGTCGAGCTTCGACTCCCACGAATGGTCGACGGCCGAAACGAACCAGTCGGTCGCGCCTTCCTTCAGCGGAATCGGCTCGGATGGCAAGCGGCTTCCCGACGGCGAGTATACGCTGCGCCTCACCGCGACGACGGTGCGGGCGGGCGCGCTGGAGCAGTCCCAGGAGTATTCGTTCCGCTATGATACGACGGCGCCAACGATCGAGTCGTACGTTCCCGTGCAGTCAGGCGCGGACCAGGGGGCTACGGTCGCGGTGTCCGACGAGACGTCGATTGCGGGCATCGGGTTCTTCGATCCGGCCAGCGGCACCGTGTTCCATGTAGTTATCGCAGACGACGAATCGGCGACCGTCCAAAGCGAGGGCAAGGTGTCGATGTCGGTCGAAATCGGCAAGGACGATCTCGAGGCAGCCTGGAGCGATGCCGGGCTCGAAGGCGACGTGGCCTCCGCGCAGGTGTATGCATGGGATTACGGCATGAACCAGGCATCGTCGGCAGATGCGACTGCGGACGAATTCGTTGTGAGGGACGGCGTGTTGGTCTCGTATGGGGGCGACAGCTCGATGGTGACCATACCGGCCGACGTGACGTCGATTGGCGCGAACGCGTTCGAGGGGACTTCCGTCAAGGCTGTCGTGATAAGCGCGAACGTGCAGTCGATCGATGCGCGGGCGTTCTATGGAGTCGAATCCCTGAAGTCGGTCACGTTCGAGGACGCGGCGGGCAATCCAAGCAAGCTCGTCTCGATCGGCGATGAGGCGTTCGCGAAGACGTCCGTCGAGTCCGTCGTGCTGCCACGTTCACTGGATACGTTAGGCTCCGGCGCGTTCGCCGAATCGAAGGTGGCCCGGGCATTCGTGCCCGGCGGTTTGGAGAGCCTTTCCGAGCGGGCGTTTGCGCAAACGTCGATCGAGCTCGTCGTCTTCGGAGAAGGCGTCAAGGCCATCGGCGCATCGGCGTTCGAGGCCTGCGAGAGTCTTGCCAAGGTGCAGGCGGGCGCATCGCTCGACGATGCCCATGAGGGCATGCCGGATTCCCTCGCGTCAATCGCGTCATGCGCGTTCAAGGGCGATCTCGCGCTCGAGAACCTGACGTTGGGCGCTAACGTGGCCAGCATCGGAAGCGACGCATTCGCTCAGGCCGGCATTCGCTCGCTCGTGTTGCCCGATGCCCTCGTGCAGCTCGATGGTGCGGCGCTGTCCTCCCTTCCCAATCTCGAGCAGGTGACGGTGGGGGCGGGCTTGCCTGCGGAGGCGCTCGAAGGCGCGTTCGTCGGTTGCCGCAATTTGCGCTCCATAGATGCGAACCCCGGCTCGTCGTCGTGCTGCGCTATCGATGGCGTTCTGTTCAACAAGGACGCGTCAACGTTGATCTGCTATCCGCTCGGTCGCGCTGGAAGCTACGAAATTCCGTCGTCCGTAACGCGACTGGCTGCACATGCTTTCGAGGGCGCTGCCGCCACCGAGGTGGTGTGCTCGGAATCCCTCGTATCGATTGGAGATTCGTGTTTCAAGGATTCGTTCCTCGCAGGATCGTTCGTGCTGCCCGAAGCGTGCGAGACGATCGGGGCGCATGCGCTCGAAGGCACGCTCATCGACTCGCTCGACATAGGGGGCGTGAAATCGATTGGGGCCGATGCGTGCGCGAATTGCGCGAGCCTTTCGTCGGTCGACCTCCGTTGCGATCGCAATCGCCTTGTCGAAATCGGCGAGCGCGCGTTCTCGCCGGGAACGCCCCTGGCTTCGATCGAGCTGCCGGATTCCCTCGCGAGGATAGAGGCTGGGGCGTTCGCGAACAACCCATCGCTCATGTCGCTGCATATCGGGGCGGGGGTCACGACCGACTACAGCGCGCTGTGCTCGGGCTGCGAGAACATCGAGAGCTTGTCGGTTTCTGCTGCGAGCGCTACGTACTACGCTGACAATAACGTGCTCTATTCCAAAGGCGCAGATGGCATGACCCTCGTGTTGTCCCTGCCGAGCAACGCGTTCGAAAGCTATGACGTGGCTGCAGGTACCGTGAAGGTGGGGAAGAGCGCATTCAAGGGCAACGCATGCTTGAAGCGCATTTCGTTTCCCGAAGGGCTCGTTTCGGTCGAAGCGGGAGCGTTCAACGGTTGCTCCTCACTCGTCGAGGTCGAATTCCCCGATAGCCTGCAGACGGTCAACGGTTTCTACAATACCGCGATAGGCATCGCCGATTTCGGAACCAAGATCGCATCGATTGGGAAGAACGCTTTCAGCGGCCATAATCCGACGCATCTGGTCGTGCGCGGAGGATGCGACGGCATCTACGAGTCATCGAGCGAGCGAGGGGATGACAAGCGGCCGATCAAGACCGCCTATTTCGGCGAGGGCATGGTCAAGGCCAACTTTGCCGCTAATCGCATTATGCCGCCGTCCCTCGTCGTCGTCGGGTCGACGATGCGCGATATCGCTTTCGCTCCGAGCAGTGCGAAGATGGCCTACGACTCGTCGACGGTGCACGTGTACGCTCCGTATCCGAGCAAAGGCTGGGATGCGGCGAAAACAGCGCTCGAGGCAATTGGGGCTGACGCGAAATCCCAGCTGCACGCGTACGAGCCTTTGTCGATGTCGGTGATTTCGCACGACGAAGGTTCTGGCGTCGTTTCGCTGAGCGTGCAGGCAGCCGGCGGCATTGCAGGGACGAGCGGTTACGAATACCGTTTCGTCGAAGTCTCCGCCGACGGCGCCGAAGCGGTTCTCTCCGATTGGGGAGAGGCGTCGTCGATCGAGTGGATCCAGCACGCAGGTTCGAAGGTTCGTTGCGAAGCGCGCGACGAAACGTTGCTCAGCGTGCAGGCAAGTTATCCGAACGACGGGTCCTCGAACGACGTCGCGCCTGACGCCGACGGCGCATCGAAGATGGTCGACGCGCCGGCGAAGAAGGTGGTCAGCATCACCGTGAACACCAAGAAGGTGACGGCCAAGACCATTGGATCTGCCATCGCCCGGGCCGGTGGAAATCCGGCGGACGTGGCGTGCATCACGCTGGGCAAGAAGGTGAAGAAGATCGCCAAGCGCGCCTTCGCCGGCACGGGCGCGACCAAGCTCGTCGTCAAGACC
>CAMOLA010000066.1 GCA_946618265.1 uncultured Eggerthellaceae bacterium | reverse complement strand
GTTTACCCGGATCCATCCGCATATCAAGGGGGCCGTTCTCCTTGAAGGAGAAGCCACGGGCCTTCACGTCGAGCTGCGGAGAGGAAACCCCCAAGTCGAACAAGAACGCATCGACGCCGGGAATCTCGCAACTCAAGAGCAGCTCATCCATATCCCCGAAGTTGCCACGCAGGAGTTCGATTCTCGGGCGTTGATCATCGGGTAGTGTGTTTAAGCGTTGGGACGCCGCGGCCTGAGCCGCTTCGTCCTGGTCGATTCCGATGAGCAAGCCCTGTGGTGCAAGTTGCCTGGCAACTTCGAGGGAATGTCCTGCACCTCCGAGTGTGGCGTCAACGAACGTGTGCTGCGGTTTAAGGTGTAGTTGCTCGATGACCTCGTTCAGCAGGACGGGGATATGCCGATATTCGTTTGTCAAGGTGTACCGCCTAGCTCAGAAGGCTCGAGAAATCAACTTTCCCGATCTCTTCGTTGCGGCGTTCCTCGCTCCAGACCTCGAAGTAGCCCGTGTTGCCCACAATGGCCACCTGCTTGTCGATTCCGACCTGCTCGCGCAAATCGGCCGGCAGCAGGATGCGCCCTGCAGAGTCGGTCTGCACGTCATAGGCGTTGCCCTTGAGCGCGCTTCGCAGCATGAGCTGCTCGCGGTTCGTCGAGTTGTACCCGCCGA
Source organism: uncultured Eggerthellaceae bacterium (assembly GCA_946618265.1). The sequence goes on along the minus strand of CAMOLA010000066.1, from coordinate 8,571 downwards.
ACTTGTCCTCGAAGAGCTTGTTCACCCAGTCGTTGAAACCGTCCTGCCCGTCGAACACCAAAAGGCAATCGCCGGTGAGAGCACGCGTCACCACGAGGTCCTCCGACAGAATCTTGCGGAACTTGGCAGGAAGGGACACGCGACCTTTTGCATCGGTCTTGAAGTGAAACGAGCCGTTGAGATCAACGGTTTTTCTCGCTTCCTCCATATCGCCCTTTCGCTAGTTCTGCACAATCCATCGAGTGTTTGACATTCTATGCCACTCTCCCCCACAACGCAACACTTTTTTGCACATTTCTCTTTCAAGCATCGCAAAATGTGCCCTGAACGAGCGTCGTTATGCGCCAAAAACCTAGATATAGTGGCTTAACATGCACCAATCCACAAGAATAGTCGGTGGGACGCCATCCCACCGACAAACACCCACCACAAATTCGAGACACGTAGGCATCAGCTCATGTGACAGAAAGGGGAGTCTCCCCTTTCTGTCAGATTCCTGCGATGGCGCATTGCGGCGAACGACGAGAGCTAGAGCTTGGCGCGCGGGTGGGCGCCCAGGTATTCCTCTTGGATATGCGTGCGGTTCACGTGCGTGTAGACCTGCGTCGTGGAGATATCCGAATGGCCGAGTATTTCCTGGATAACGCGGAGGTCGGCGCCCCCGGCCAGCATATGGGTGGCAAACGAATGGCGCAGCGTGTGCGGATGGAGGTCCTCGACGCCGATGCCGATGCCTGCTTTGGCCACGATCTTGTGGATGGATTGGCGCGACAGCCTGCCGCCGCGCGCGTTCAGGAACACGGCCGATGTCGGTTTCGCCGGCTTCAGAAGATGGGGGCGGCCTTGCTCGAGATATGCGACGAGCGCATCGCGGGCACAGCCCGAAATGGGCGCGATCCGCTCCTTATCGCCCTTGCCGACGACGCGGAGGAACCCATCGCCGAAAAAGCAATCTGCCTGGTTGAGGCCCACGCATTCGCTCACGCGCAGCCCGCAACCATAGAGCACTTCGAGGATGGCCCGATCGCGCAGCTGGCGCGGGCTATCCCCCACAGCCGAATCGAGCAGGGCGTTGACCTGGTCGATGGTAAGGACATCGGGGAGCTTGTCGGGGGGCCTGGGCAATCGCACGGTCGCTGCGGGGTTGCCCCGCGCATAGCCGTCGCGCACGCAAAACCGATGGAAGCCCTTGAGCACCGAGATGTGGCGGTCGATGCTCGTCACCGCGTAGCCGCGTTCGGCGAGGTCGGCCTCGTACGCCACAATGGCGTCGCGGTCGATTCGATCGGCGTCGGTTATCCCCGCTTCCTCCAGGAACAGGCGATAGTCGGCCAAATCGGCCGCATATGCCTCGATGGTCAGCGCCGACGCCCCGCGCTCAACTCGCAGGAACGACAGGTACTCATCGATTGTCAGTCCGATATCCATGCGTCCATTGTAACAATGAGCCGCCTAACGGGAACAGCGACTCATTTGCATCATAAATCATAGGTAGGGACAATCCCCTTTTATGACGTCATGACAAGGGACTGTCCCTTGTCATGACCATCTCCGAACCAATGGCCAAGGCCGCCTTTATTCCTCGGCTTGACTAACGGCGCTTGAGCTTGCCGAGCACCTTGTCGACGATGTTCGTGACGAAGCGCATTTCGGGGACGCGCTGCACGGCGCACAGGGCGAATATCAAGACAAGGCTGATACCGCCGGCGACCACGAGCCGTATGAAACCGCCGAGCATGCCCTGGCCGACTGGCAGCATCATGGCGATGAAGAACGCGGCGAGCATGCCGATGAACGTGGCCATGAGCACGCGAATCGACGACATGAGCACCGACGGCAAATCGAACGAGCCAATCATGCGTCGCAAGACGATCAGCAACACGATGCAGCAACCCGCGTAGTAGATGAAATCCGCGACCGGGACGCCTTGGAGCTGCAGCGTATCGGGACGGCAAAGGAAGAAATACAGGATGCACTGCACGACCACCATGGCCGTGCTCACGGCGGCGAAGCGCCCGAATTTGCGCAGCGCCGCGAACACGTTGTACAGGAACATGAGGACCGCGTAGAACGGCAAGCTGATCAGCCAAATGGATAGCACCTGAGCAACGTAGGAAACATCGCCCGCGTTGAATGCGCCCGCTTGGAACAGCGCCATGAGCGGCGCGGACAGCACATACATAACGCCCGCAAGCGGAATGATGAGCAGCAGGTTGCCCGAAATGCCCGTGCGCACGAGCTCGCGGAGGGCGGGCTTGTCGTGCTTGGCCACCGCCTCGCCCATCTCGGTGAACAGCGCGCGCGAAAGCGAGACGGCCACCACGCCGTAGGGCAGCTGGTACCACGTCCACGCGTACAGCAGCGTGGAGGGGCCGTTGTCGCCGACCTGCAGCGAGAACGCGTTGCGGCACGAAAACGCCACGAGCGTGCCCACGATATAGAGCATCGTTGGCAGCGCGATGCGCATGGCTTCCACGAGGGCCGAATCCCGCAGGTTGACGCGGAAGCTGAACCTGAACCCGAGCTTCAGCAGCGCCGGTATCTGGATGATCGCCTGCACCGCCACGCCGAGGGTCGTTCCGATGCCGAGCACCAGCACGGCCAGCTCGCGGTCCATCGCGGAAAGCGGAATGTAGGCGAAGAACGACACGATGACGCAGACGTTGTTCAAGGCGGGCGCCAGCGCGGGCAGGAAATACACGCGGTTCGCGTTGAGCACGGCCGTCACGATGCCGGATATGCCATAGAACACGATCTGGAACGCGAATATGCGGAAGAACGCGACCGAAAGCGACACGACCTCGTCGTATTCGCCGACGGTAAACGTTTGCGTGGCGATGAGCTGCGGTGCGAACACGCTGGAAAGAATGGAGAGCAAGCCCAGCACGATGATGGTCAAATTCAGCAGGTTGTTGGCGAACGCGTTTCCGCCCGCTTCGCCTTTCTGCTCTTTTTCCAGCAAATACACGGGAATGAACGCCGCGCCGAGCAAGCCGCCTGCGACCAGGTCGAACACGACGTTGGGCATATTGTTGGCCACCTGGTAGGCACTCGTGATCAGCGAGTTGCCCAGCGCGAACGCCATCGCCCACGTGCGGACTAGGCCCGTGATGCGCGACATCAGCGTGGCAACGGACATGAGGGCGGTCGACTTGGCAACTGATTCGTGCGTCTGCTCTTTGACGGCGCCTTTGGGCGCTTCAGATGCTTCGGGTTCTTCAGCCGCCTCGGGCATCACGATCGCTTCGGACGCTTCGGGTTCTTTAGCCGACTCGGGCGCCACGGTCGCTTCGGACCCTTCGTTCGCAAGCTGCCCCTGCCGCTTAAACCCATCGTCGCGCGGCTCGGATTGCGCAGGCTGGCTTCCCCGATCTTCGTGTGACGATATAAGACTCTGCTCGGACACGCGACCTCTTTCGGCAAAAGCGAACAATGACAACAATCACAGCTTGTATATAATGAATCATCCGTTGTGAATTGACAGGCGATTCACCCGAAATCCCGAAAAGGGGACGCAGCATCATGAACGTTCTCATAGTCGCGAACAGGAACAACGGCAAAACGCTGGACGCAATGTTCCAGATCGTTGCCTATCTCGACATGCAGCACATAGGTCACGCGGAAATCGATGTGGCCGACCTGCCCGACAGCTCGTTTCCCGCTTGCGCGACGCCTGACGAGATAGCGCGCAGATACGGCTCGGGATACGAGCTCATCGTCGCCCTGGGCGGCGACGGGACGCTCTTGCATGCCGCGCGCCTGGCCGATGCGCTTGGCGCTCCCATACTGGGCATCAATTTCGGCCATCTTGGATTCTTGACCAACACGGCAGGCGACGGCGTCGTGCCCTTGCTCGCCGACGTGCTTGCCGACGAGATCATACGCGAGAGCCGCATGAACCTGCGCATCGAGGTCAACTGCGAAGGCGACGAAACCGAGCCAATCGAGAACCCGCGCGCGTTTTTCGCCTTGAACGAAATCGCCATCGCCCGTGGCGCGCTCGGCCATATCGTCGAGCAGGATTTCTTCGTGTCGGGCGACATGATTGCCCATATGCGCGGCGACGGACTCGTCGTCGCCACGGCCACCGGGTCGACCGCCTACTCGCTTTCGGCCGGCGGCCCGCTCGTCGGTCCCAGCCATCGCGGCATGATCGTGACCCCGCTCGCGCCCCACACGCTCAATTCGCGCGCCATCGTCTGCGAGCATCACGACGTGGTCGAAGTGCGTTTCGAGGAAGGCAGCGCGAGCGCTCGCGAAGTGTCGCTGTTCGCCGACGGGGATGCGCTCGAGTTCGAACGCCCCATCAGCGCAGTCCGCGTGACGGTCGGCAACCGCCCCACCATCCTGCTCACCCGCCACGAGGAAAGCTTCTACAAGCAAATCGCCCGCACGTTCTTCAAGTAACGATCCCTTATACATTTGGGGACAGTCCCCAAATGTATAATCCAAACACCTACCCAGGGTGAAGCTCCACGTTATACATTTGGGGACTGTCCCCAAATGTATAAGCCACGTAAGGGCAGTGCTCGCGCATTAGAATGGCTGTCCAAGGTTGCGCAATCAAGATTGAGCAACCGTTAAAGTGGGCGATCACGATCCGGTTCGGTCGAGACGAGCACGGGGCCTTCGGGCGTGATGGCGACGGTCTTCTCGAAATGGGCGGCGGGCTTGCCGTCCTGGGTCACGACGAGCCAGCCATCGCGCATGACGTGCGTGCGATGCGTGCCGAGCGTGATCATGGGCTCGATAGCAAGCACCATGCCGGGCTCGAGCTTCATGCCGGTATGCTTCAGGCCAAAGTTGGGCACGTTCGGCGGTTCGTGCATGTTTCGACCGATGCCATGACCCGTGTAGTCGCGCACGACGCCGAAGCCCGCGCGCTTCGCCACCGACTGCACCGCATGGCCGATGTCCCCCAAGCGGTTGCCGGGGCGCGCCGCCGATATCCCGGCCCACATGCACTCCTCGGTCACTTTGAGCAGGCGTTTCTTCTCCGGGCTCACGTTGCCGACGGCAAACGTCCAGGCGTTATCGCCCGCCCAGCCATCGACAGTCGCGCCTGTATCGATCGAGATGATATCGCCCGATTGCAACTTCACGCGCGATGAAGGTATGCCGTGTACGATCTGCTCGTTGATTGACGCGCAAATGGATCCGGGGAAACCGCCGTATCCCTTGAACGTCGGTATCCCGCCGTGCGAACGGATATAGTCCTCCGCAAACTCGTCGAGCTCGAGCGTCGTGACGCCTGGGACGCACCGCACACCGACTTCGCGCAACACGGCAGCCGACAAGCGCCCGGCCTCCTTCATGGCCTCGACTTCTGCCGGCGATTTCAATAGTACGTTCATGTTCTGCCTCATAAAAGAAAGGGGCCCGAAGGCCCCTTCCCGTACGTGAAAGACTTGATGTTATTCGGCTGCGACGGACTTGACGTCGTAATCGCGCTGCACCGACGGATCGACCTTGATGCCGGGGCTCATGGTGGAAGCCACGGTGATGGACTTGACGTAGCGACCCTTGGCAGTGGACGGCTTCATGCGCAGAACCTCGTCGTAGACCGTGCCGTAGTTCTGAGCGAGCTGCTCAGCCGTGAAGCTGGTCTTGCCGATGAGCACGTGAGCGATGCCGTAACGGTCGGCGCGATACTCCACGCGACCACCCTTGAGCTCGTTGATGGCCTTGGCCACATCAGGCGTGACGGTGCCCAGCTTGGGGTTGGGCATGAGGCCACGGGGGCCGAGGATCTTGCCCAGGCGACCGACCTTGCTCATCTGGTCGGGGGTGGCGACGGCGGCGTCGAAGTTGATCTCGCCAGCCTGGATGTCGGCAACCAGGTCGTCGCTACCGACGATGTCGGCGCCAGCTTCTTCGGCGGCACGCGCAGCGTCGCCCTCGGCGAATACGGCAACGCGGACCGTCTTGCCCGAACCGTTGGGCAGGCTGACCGTGCCACGCAGCTGCTGGTCGGCCTTGCGGGTGTCGATGCCCAAACGGAAGTGGACCTCGACGGACTCGTCGAACTTGGCCGAAGCGACTTCCTTCAGCATCTCGAACGCCTCGAACGGCGCGAATTCCTGATCGCCGATCTTCTCGACCGCAGCGCGGTAGTTCTTCGATTTCTTTGCCATTATCTTCTCCTTCGTGGTGATTAGCGAGCACGCTCTCGCATGCTCTCCCAACTTATATGACCAGCGCCTAAGCGCTTAAGTCCAAACTTTCACATGACCTTAATCTTGCGATTTGAGCCTGTGAACCCTGCTTCTTCGAACCTCGCAAGTTTGTAGAAGCAGGTCTGACCAGGGTCAGCGAGGACGAAACCCAATTACTGACCGAGGGCCTTCAGCTGCTCGGCGAGCTTGCGGCTCGGGACGTACTTCTTCTTCATCTCGCGACCCTCGATGCGCACGCCCATGGAACGAGCGGTGCCGGCGATGATCTCCATCGCAGCCTCGATGGTGTTGGCGTTGAGGTCGGGCATCTTGGTCTCGGCGATCTCGCGCAGCTGGTCTTCGGTCAGCGTGCCGACGAAGCGGAGCTGCGGAATGCCGGAGCCGCTCTCGATGCCAAGCTTTTCCTTGATCAGCACGGCTGCCGGAGGCGTCTTGCAGATGAACGAGAACGACTTGTCCTCGTACACCGTGATCTCGACCGGGATGATGGTGCCGGACTGTTCCTGCGTCTGGGCGTTGAACGCCTGGCAGAACTGCATGATGTTGACGCCCTGAGCACCGAGCGCCGGGCCTACCGGAGGAGCCGGGTTGGCAGCACCAGCAGGAATTTGCAGCTTGATGAAGCCGGTAACTTTCTTCTGAGGAGCCATAACTCAAGTCCTTTCAATGTTCCACGCGGATAGCCGCGCGGTCGTCTTTCTATCCTCTATCACAATCAGCGTCCGCGAGAAGCCCCGGTCCACGCGGGCACGAACGCATGTGAACGTCGTCTCAATCAAAAGAGGAATCCGAAATGACTTCGGATTCCTGAATGGTTAAACCTTAGCAACCTGGTCGAACGAAAGCTCGACGGGGGTTTCGCGTCCGAAAATGGACACCATGACACGCACCTTGCCGGCATCGGGCATGACCTCGGCAACCGTTCCGTCGAAGTCCACGAATGGGCCCGATACGACCTTGACGGTCTGGCCGAGCTCGATGCTGGTCGTCGCCTTCTTGGGGACGCCCGCGCGCGGCTTGCCAATGCCCATGATCTTGTTGTACTCGTCGCGCGTCAGCGCTTCGGGATTGCCCTGGCTACCAACGAAACCGGTCACGCCGGGCGTGTTGCGGACGGCAGTCCAGCTGTCCGGATCAAGTTCCATGCGAACGAGCACATAGCCAGGAAGGACCTTCTTCTCGGATTCGACCCGCTTGCCACCTTCTTTGATCTCGGTGACCATCTCGGTAGGAATCTCGATCTTGAAGATCTTGTTCTCGAGGCCCATGGACTCGATGCGCTGCAGAAGATTCTGGCGCACCTTGTTCTCATAGCCCGAATAGGTATGAAGCACGTACCATTTCTTAGCCATTGCTTAAGCTCCCAAACCGGTAACGGCAACGAGCGCAGGCGTGATAATCAAGTTGTCCAAAACGGCGACGTACACGCCGAAGAACAGCAGCGCGACGACCACGACACCCGTCCAGCGGACGACGTCCTGACGCGTAGGCCAGGTCACGCGCTTCATCTCGGCCTTGACGTCCTTGAAGAACTGGAAGCGAGACTTCTTGGTGCTCTTCTTCTCGTCCTTCTTCGCGGCGGCAGCAGGCTGCTGCTTGACCTCGGTCTTTGTCTCCTTCTTCTTGAAGAGACCACCTTTGGATTCCTCGACGGTTTCCTTCACCGCTTCGGACGAGTTGACGCCAGCGGCCTCGTCGCGGAGCTGGCGATCCTTGCGATTCGCCTTAGCGGCAGTTGCCTTAGCACGTTGCGTTTTTGACTTATGGGCCATTACTCGACCTCTGCTTTTCGAATCAATAAACCTAACTGCTCTTAACACCAAACAAGCAGCCTGACTTCAAGTTGCTCAGAAGCAAATTGAACACAAGCTGCTCGGATTAAACAAGCTGGCAGGCCAGGAAGGACTCGAACCCTCAACTTCCGGTTTTGGAGACCGACGCTCTACCAATTGAACTACTGGCCTATACGCTTGCTTCTCCCCTACATCTTAGCGGGTTTCGCGATGAAGAGTGTGATGACCACACCACTTGCAATATTTCTTCATCTCAATACGATCGGGGTTGTTCTGCTTGTTCTTCTTGGTCGTGTAATTACGGCGCTTGCAGTCCGTGCACGCCAAAGTGACCAATGTACGCATCAAAACTCCTCTTGCTGCCTCTATTTTGGTTTTCCAGGCATAACCTGTGTCACATGAATGTGCGGTTTCAAAATGGAGCCCGCCTTGCGACGGGCCCCATTTCTCAGTACTACGTTACGAGCTACTTACTTGTAGATCTTCGTCACGCGGCCGGAACCGACGGTACGACCACCCTCGCGGATAGCCAGGCGCAGGCCCTCTTCCATCGCGATCGGGTGAATGAGCTCAGCGTGGATGAGCACGTTGTCGCCAGGCAT
>CAMOLA010000065.1 GCA_946618265.1 uncultured Eggerthellaceae bacterium | reverse complement strand
TGAAGAAGATCGCCTCGCTCACGCCGGGCTTCACGGGCGCCGACCTGATGAACCTCATGAACGAGAGCGCGCTGCTCACCGCCCGTCGTGGCAAGAAGATCATCACGATGCAGGAAGTCACCGAGTCGATGGAGCGCGTCATCGCCGGCCCCGAGCGCAAGGGCCACGTGATGAACGAGGAGACGCGCAAGACCATCGCCTATCACGAGTCGGGCCATGCGCTGGTGGGCCATCTGCTCGAGCATGCCGACCCTGTGCATAAGATCTCGATCATCTCGCGCGGACGCGCGCTCGGCTACACGCTGTCGATTCCCGACGAGGACAAGGTGCTCAACTCGCTCACCGAGATGCGCGACCAGCTGGCCGTGCTCATGGGCGGTCGCGTGGCCGAGGAGATCTACCGTGGCGACATCACGACCGGTGCCAGCAACGACCTGGAGCGTGCCACCAAGATCGCGCGGTCCATCGTCACGCAGTACGGCATGAGCCCGCTGGGTCATCAGGTGTTCGGCCAGCCCAACCACGAGGTGTTCCTGGGCCGCGACTACGGCAACACGCAGGACTACTCCGACGACACTGCCAAGCGCATCGACGAGGAGGTCGCGCGCATCATGCACGAGGCGCACGACCGCGCCTACGAGATCCTGTCGGCGCATCCCGACCAGATGCACCTCATGGCCAACGTGCTGCTCGAGCGCGAGACGGTCGACGGCGAGGCGTGCGAGGCGCTGCTCAACAACAAGTGGGACGAGTACCTGTCGCACGAGGACGAGATCATCGCGCGCAAGGAGGCCGAAGAGGCCGCAGCTCGCGCTCGCGACGAGCGGCTTGCCGATCCCAACTGGCGCGAGAAGGAGCAGGCGCAGATGCAGGCCGCGTACGGCCAGCAGGCGCCGGCGGCGGGGCCGTATGGCCAGCAGCCGGTTTACGGGCAGCCGGGTCCGCAGGGGCAGCAGGGGCAGCAGCCGTATTACGGGCAGCATGGTCAGCCGTATGGCCAGCAGCCTCAGCAGCCGTATGGTCAGCCCGGCCAGCAGCCGCAGCTGTACGGTCAGCAGGGCCAGCCCGGTCAATTCGGCCAGCAGCCCTATGGCCAGCAGGGTCAGCCCGGGCAGCCTGGGCAGCAGCCCTACGGCCAGCCGATGGGGCAAGGCCAGCCGTACGATCAAGCCGGCCAGCCGGCTCAGCAGCAGCCCGGCGCGTATGATTCGGGCTATACCGAGCAGGCCCCCATTCGCGACCATTCTCACGACGAGGAGAACAATCGATAGGCGCAGTGCTTGTTGATGAAAGATGCGGGGTTGGGTCTCATTCCAATCCCGCATCTTGCTTTTCCTCAGCTTGGGTTAGGCCGGTCGTCTCCCTGCTTAGGGTGTGGATGCTCACTTGCGGCGTATTCTGCCATCCTTGTGCATTCCTGGCATACTATCGTGCAAGTGCGGGAAAAATGGCAGGATAACCCGCAAGTGTGGACAGGGCTGGCGAGATAGGCTATAAGCGTTAAGCGGTATAAAGGTACCGACCGCTCGCGTTGTTTGGGCTCGCGCCGGAACGAGCGGGACTTCCATATGGTTGGCGGAAGGCGGCATGGCATTATACATTTGGGGACTGTCCCCAAATGTATAAACGAAAACGGGAGGAACAGCTGATGACGTGGAAATGCGGAGCTTTCGAATTCGACGAGCGGATGCCGGTCGTGATGGGCATCCTCAACGTGACGCCCGATTCGTTTTCGGACGGGGGCGAGCACGACACGTGCGAAGCTGCCGTCGCGCATGCGCTGCGCATGGTCGAGGAGGGCGCCCACATCGTCGACGTGGGCGGCGAATCCACGCGTCCGGGCAGCGACGAGGTCGCGGTCGAGGAAGAGCTTTCCCGCGTGGTCGACGTCGTGCGCGAGCTGGCGGCGCGCGGCATCTGCGTGAGCATCGACACGCGCCATGCCGACGTGGCGCGCGCGGCGGTCGAGGCGGGAGCGTCCATCATCAACGACGTTTCCGGTTTTCGCGATGCGGCCATGGTCGATGTGGCGGCCGGTTGCGAGGCGGGCCTCGTGGTCATGCACATGAAGGGCGAGCCCAAGACGATGCAAGCCGACCCCACTTACGACGACGTGATCGCGGAAGTGCGCGATTACCTGCGCGATCGGGCGAGCGAGCTGGAGGCGGCGGGCATCGCGCGCGAGCGCATCTGCATCGATCCCGGTCCTGGTTTCGGCAAAACGCCGTCGCAGACGCTCGAGATCGTGCGCAATTTCCACGAGTTCGCCCGGCTGGGCTATCCGGTCATGTGCGCAGTGTCGCGCAAGAGCTTCATCGGCTGGGCGTATCATATTGACGAGGCGGCCGACCGCGACGAGGCGTCGGCAGCCGAGGCGCTCATGGCGTGCGAGCTGGGCGCGACGGTCGTGCGCACCCACAACGTCGCCGCGACGGTCGAGGCGCTGAAGGGCTTGCGGCCGCTCGTCGTGCTGGGGCTGGGGTGCAACATCGCGCTCGTCGGCGCGGACGGCGAAGAGCGCGAGGGCAAGATTGCGCAGCTCAACCATGCGATTAGCCAGCTGTGCACGCTGCCCGATTCCCAAATCGTCGACATCTCGAGCTTCTACGGCAGCGAGCCGGCTTATTACGAGGACCAGGACGAGTTCGTCAACGCCATCGTGCTCATGCGGTGCGGCGTGCCGCCTCTCGAGCTGCTCAAGTACCTGCATGCGATCGAGAACAGCCTCGGGCGCGTGCGCGAGATCGAGAACGGGCCGCGGACCTGCGATATCGACATCGAGGACTATCAGATGTACGTGTGCGAAAGCGATGTGCTGACCTTGCCGCACCCGCGCACGCTCGAACGCGATTTCGTGGTCAAGCCGCTGTCCGAGCTGCGGCCCAACTTCGTGTTCGCCGACGGCAAGCAGCTGACCGACGAGCACGTCGCCTATGGTCGCGCCTGGCGCCTCGAGTAGGTTGGTCAAACTGAACCCGCCCAGGGTAAGTGTTTCAAGTTTCGGGAAAAACCGCGAACGTCATAAAAAGGGACTGTCCCTTTTTATGACGGAAAAGTCCCTGACGTCATCCTGAGCTGGAGGCGAAGGATGACGGATCAGGGCGTTTAGCCCGGGTTGCGGGCATGCGCGTTCGGGGATGTGCGGCAATTTCGCTGGATTCACAGGGGTCGACGCGCGTCGTAGCGGGTCTTTTGCGGGTTGAATCGCTTACCCTGGGCAAGCTCATGCGGTCAGCCGGCGTTCGACTCCGCATCGCCAGGTGCGCCGCTTCGGCATAGTGACCGAAAGGGAGTCTCCCTTTCGGTCACTGTGAAACGCCTCCCCGAGATTCGTTTCACCGTTTTACTTTACGAGCGTCCATTTTTGGGCGGAGGCGCGGTTGTCGGAAGCGGGCTGCTGCACGAGGGTGGTGCCGCTTTTGGCCGATGCGCGTTTGATGGTCAGCGCTTTTCCTGATTTCACATTGACGAACGAGAGGCGGTTTGCGGAATCGACGACGATGTTCCAGCGCTGGCTTCGGTAGTTGTCGTGTTTGATGCGCTGGATGATGCGGGCGCCGCTTTTCCTCGACGACGCTTTCACCGAGACGTATTTCTTGGAATACTTGTCAGCGATCAGGTAGCTGCCGTCTTTTTGCAACTTGAACTTGAGCAGTTGGTGCGAGGCGCCGGTCTTTTTCTTGACGGCGAACGACGTGCCGCTCTTCGTCGTCTTCTTCTTGAGGTCGAGTCGCAGCTTGCCGTTGGCCTGCGGTTTGAGGGCGACCGAGCCCGAAATCTTTGTCACCTTGACGGACTTGGTGGCAATAAGCGCGCCGTCGGCGTCGTAGATGCCCAGCTTGCCGGTGCCTGTCGCCTCTGCGCGGACGGTCGTGCCCTCGGACGAGAGGATGGCTTCGGATCCGGGGAACACTTCGATCGAGCAATGTTCGAGGTCCCACGTGCAGGTCGAGCCGATGGGCATGCGCGTTGCGCCTGCGTAGCGGGGTAGCGCGGTCTCGCGAGAGGCGCCCGATGCGACGTCGGTGGCGTTCGGATCGCTCGGGTTGGCCGAAGTCGGGTCGCCGCCTTCGCCGCCTTCGCCCTTGCCCTCGTTGCCGTCGCCCGATGCGTCCACGCCGGCGTTGTGGTGCGTCGTGTTGCCGGGTACGATCGCATGTTCCGTATCGCTTTCGCTCGATTCCAAGGCGCGAGCCACGGCTGCGGCGGCGTTGACTTCGCCGGCGGCGTATTTCAGGTCCCAGCCCTCGTCGCCCAGGTCAGTAGCGGTGTCGCACAGCAGGTCGGAAACTTCCGCGACGCTCAGCTCGGGATTGGCGGCAAACACGAGCGCGGCGACGGCCGAAACGTGGGGCGCGGCCATCGAAGTTCCGCTCTTCGTGCCGTAGCTGCTGGTGCTGCCCTTGAGCGTGCTGAAGATGCTGCTGCCGGGGGCGCTGATGTCCTTGGTCTTCTCGCCTTCGATGTTGTAGTTCGAATACGAGGCGATGGTCGGCGTGGTGCCTCTCTGAAGTGCGATGACGCTCATGGCGCAGTCGACGTAGTCGCTGGGATAGTTGTGATAGGCGCCCTCTGCGCGATAGCGCGTGCCGTCGGAGAGGCTGCGCGTCTGGCCGGCGTCGTTGCCGGCGGAGCAAACGGTGAGAATGCCCGCGTCGTAGGCTTTCTGGATGCTTTCCTCGAACAGGGCGTCGCTTTCGTCGTCCGATTCGTCGGTGGACGAGCCCTGCGCCAGGACGTCGACGTACTCGTCGAACACGGTTGCGCCCAGGCTCATGTTGACGACCTTGATGTTGTACTTGGAGGCGTTCGTCATGATGTAGCTATACGCCCGGACGAGGCTTTCGGTCGTGGCGATGCCCTCGCTGTCGATCACGCGAACGGGCAGGATGCCGGCGTTGTACGACGCGCCCGCCACGCCGAGTTTGTTGTTGGCACGGGCTGCGATGATGCCCGCGACGTGCGTGCCGTGGCTGCCGGCGTCGTTGTCGGTTATGCCGCCTTTGCCGGTGGCGTCATAGGTTGCAACGATGTTGTCCTTGAGGTCCTCGTGGTCCGTTCGGCATCCGGAATCGACGAGCGCGACCGTGACCTGCTTGTTGGTTTGCGCGAGGCCCCAGGCTTCGTAGGCGTCGATCGAATCGAGGGCCCATTGCGAAGGCGCCTTGGGGTCGTTGACCGCCGTTGCTTGTGCTGCTTCGGCGGCGGTCAGGTTGTCTTGCAGCTGGTAGGTGAAATTGGGCTGCGCGCCCGCGATGCCGGGGATGTCGGCGAGCTCGTCGAGGGCGCTCTGCACGTCGTGGCCTTCGGCGAGCTGGATTTTCGCGAAGCCGTTCGCGACGTCCTCGCGGGTGATGGCGGCGGTTTCGACGCAGCCGCGTTGGCCGAGCGCCTGCGCGAGCGCGGTCGGATCTGCCTGGTCGTCCAGCCGCACGATCACGGTGTCGGACTGGTAGGGTAGGGCGCTTTCGGGCGGTTGCGCGGCCTGCGTGTCGGCGGTGTTTGTTGGTTGCGCGGCCTGCGTGTCGGCGTCGGTGTTGGCGTTGGCATCGGTGTCGTGCTGGGCGTTGTTGGCGAGTGTTGCCTGGTCCTGCGCGTTGTCTGTGAGCTGGATGGCTGTCTGGGCGTCGTTGGGCTGAGGCGCCGTCGACGGCGATGGCGATGCGAAGGGCGCCGCCAGGGCCACGGCGAGCAGGATGGCCGCGCACAGCGAAACGACCCAGGGCGCGCTCGCACCGCGCGCCCTGCGGTTGCGCGTGCGGTGCCGCGTTGCATCCTCGTTGTGCGAGAGGTTTTGCGTTGCGTCCCCGCTGTGCGGGGAGCTTTGCGCTGCATCCTCGTTGCGAGGGGGGCGTCTGTTTTGTTCGTTTCTGCTCACTGGCCTGCCGTTTCTATCCTGACGCCCAGTATACAGATTCGCAACCCGATTAACGCTTCGAGCCAAAACTGTAACCAAAACCCCAGGGCGAAACCAGGTCCGTGCACCCAGGCTTCCCGCTCGCGTGTTCCCCGCGGGAGTTTGATCGCGCTCGCGCGCACTTTCCCCGTGGGAAAATGGTCGCGCTCGCGTGCGTTTCCCGCCATTTTCCCCGTGGGAGTTTGGTCCCGCTTGCATGTGGCTTCCCGCTCGCGTGTTCCCCGTGGGAAATCGGTCAGGGCGACGGGTCGTTTGCGCGTGCTGTTTTCCCCGTGGGAATTTGATCGCGGCCATATCGTTTTCCCCGTGGGAGTTTGATTCCGTTCGCATGCGCTTTCCCCGCGGGAAATCGATTGCGTCCCCGCGTGCCTTCCCGCTCGCGTGTTCCCCGCGGGAGTTTGATCGCGTTCGCGCGCACTTTCCCCGTGGGAAAATGATTCGGCTGTTGATTGGCTGTTAGTTGGGGAGGCCGACGCCTTCGGCGCGCAGTTTCTCGCGGCAGGCTTCGAGGGCGGTGCGGCACATTTCGAACGTGTCCTCATCGATGCCGTGGCGATAGAACGCGCTGACGGAGAACGTCGAGTCGATGTCGAGGATGGGAATGCTCGCCAGGTCGTCCCCGAACATGCCGCTGTTCATGGAAGAGGAGAACACGATGAAATCCTCGGCCTGAACCTTCAGGTACAGGGTGTCCACGTCGAAAAACGGCGTTGCGGTCCTGGCTTGCGATTTCGCGAGGTCGAGGTTGTCCGGCACCTCGACCTCGCCCGAATGGACGAAGCTGTCCGGTAGCAGCAGCTTGTCGGGCGGCAATTCGGCTACGGTAACGCCGTTCACGTTGCCGGCAAGCGGGTGGTCCTTGCGCATGATGGCGTAGAACCGATCGGTGTAGATGAGCGTCGAGCGAAAATCATGCGATTCGCTGGGGCTCACGTTGACGGCGAGCGCGATGTCGACGGCGCCGTCATCGAGTGCATGGCGCAGCTCGTTGAATTCCATGCCGGTGAATATGAGCTGCACGTCGGGGTGGTGCTTCCTCATGTAGCGCGCGAATTGCACGATGATTGGCCGCGCGGCGTTGCGCAGGTACCCGACGCGGACGATGCGGGTTTGCGTCGACTGAGCGATGCGCACATGGTCGAGTGCGGCCTCGTAGTCTCGCAGCATGATAATCGCGTCGCGGTAGAAGACCTCGCCGACGTCGGTGAGCCGGACGGTGCCCTTCGAGCGGTCGACGAGCTTGGCGCCGATTGCGTCTTCGAGGGCGGCAAGATGCCGGCTGATGACAGATCTGCTGACGTAGAAGTGGTCGGCCGTGCGCTTGAAGCTGAGCGTGTCGGCGAGATAGGCGAATTCTCTGAGATGGGCTAGTTCCATGATGCTCGCTGATTGTCTTCCAGTGTCGATAATAGTATACGTCTAAATGTGGTGGTGCAAAAATAGCAACGATTGACGAATGCTGCAACGAATCGGCTATTACTTATATGAACTGGGAAAGTACTAATAATCGTAAAAGAATTCATCTACACATCATCTTCACGATGGCGAACATTCGCAAAATTGGCACTTGATTAAGGGAAATTCCTGCTAAAGTGCGTTTTGCAAGGTTCTCACCGAGACTTTCAGAAAGAAGGAGATTCCAATGGAGAACAACGTTCGCGATTACGCTAAGCTCGACCTCAAGGACCTCATCGAGACGGTCATCGAGGATGCCAAGAAGGCCGGCACCATCACCTACCCGCTGCGCACCGAAGGTTATCATCAGTGCAGCAACCTGCTCTACACCGACCGCCTGAAGTAATTGGGCGAGCCTAGAGGCTCGGTTAGCTAGCAATCAGAACGCGTCCCTCGCGGGCGCGTTCTCTTTTTGCCGGCATTATCCTTGACCAAGCACCCACGGGGAAACCGATCTCCCGCGGGGAAGCCGCGCACCCGCGCGAATCAAACTCCCACGGGGAACGTTTGCGCGATGCAACCGACTTCCCACGGGGAACATGGTCGCCTGCGTGAGACCGATCTCCCACGGGGGAAGCGGAACCCACGTGAATCAAACTCCCGCGGGGAAACCGATCTCCCACGGGGAACGTGGTTGCCTGCGGGGCTCCCTTGCCTGCGCGCGTTGCGCCGTTCGGCAAATCGCCGCTGTGTTTGCGGCGGTTGCTGGTACAGTTTGAGGCGTTAGTCATCGACGGCGCATTTGGAAAGAAGGAGATCCCCATGGAGAACACCACGCGCGACTACGCGAAGCTCGACCTCAAGGACCTCATCGAGACGGTCATCGAGGATGCCAAGAAAGCCGGCACCATCAATTATCCGCTGCGCACGAATGGCTATCATCAGTGCAGCAACCTGGTCAATACTGATCGCCTGAGCTACTAGGCCGGGCGGCAAAACATATTCAAAAGAAAGGCGGCGTGCTTCAGGGCCGTGATGGGTGAATCGATCGAGCTCGGATTCGCTGAGGATTCCAAAGAGATTCGAGGTTGTCGGCGCAGGTCGCTGCATTGTCTCGTCTCTATCATTTCGGGAATGCCCCGTTGAATATGAGTTGGAGGGCGTGCATTCATCATGTCTCTCGTTGAGTGCGCTTGAAATGGGGATTATGCAAAATACGAACAGTGCGGTGAAGCCGCTCGCTCATACCAGTTCGCGTACGCGTTCAATCGCGTTTACGGCGCTTTCGATTGCGATCATGGCAGTGTCGGCTTGGATTACCGTGCCTATCGGGCCGATTCCGTTCACGCTGCAGATGTTCGCGGTTACGTTCGCGATTTTGGTGCTCATGCCGCGGCAAGCGATTGCCGCGATCGCGGGCTATCTGGTGCTCGGCGCCATCGGCGTGCCGGTTTTTTCGGGAATGCGCGGGGGCATCGGCGTGCTCATGGGGCCGACTGGAGGGTTCCTGTGGGGGTACTTCATCGGGGTATCGCTTGCGGTTGGCGTGCTGACTTTGTTCCGCCGTCGCGGGATCGATAATTTCGCAACAGGCATGCTCGCCGGCATTATCTTCACGGCGGTTGCGTATCTGTGCGGATGGTTCCAGTACATGTTTGTCGCCGGCGTGGGGCCGATGGAGTCGTTCCTCGTCACCGTTGCGCCGTTCGTCGTGGTCGACTTGGTGAAGATCGTCGCAGCCACCGTGGTCGCGCGTGCCGTTATCCGCTCCGTGCCAACCCGCTAGTTGCGATCAAACCAGTTTCTCAATCAAGCTAGAAATCAAGTTCCCGCGGGGAACGTGTTCGTGCGCGTACCAAACTCCTGCGGGGAAGATGCTTGCGCACAGATCAAGTTCCCACGGGTAAAGCGCTTGCGCTCAGATCAAGTTCCCACGGGGAAACGGTTGGCGAATCAAACTCCCACGGGGAACATGATCGTGACCGGTTTCCCGCGGGGAAAATGTACACGCGGATCAAACTCCCGCGGGGAACACTGTCGGAATCAAGTACCCACGGGGAATGTGGTCCAGATCGAACTCCCGCGGGGAAAGGGGTTGGCGGAACGAGTTCCCCGCGGGAGTTTGGTTCGAGGGGCTAGTGGGAGCGTTGGGCCTTGTAGATCATGCGGAGGCCTTCGAGGGTTAGTTCGGAATTGGTGTGGGTCACCGTTGTGCAGAGGGGCGCCATGGTCGTTGCCAGGCCGCCGGTTGCCACGACGGGCGCTTCGTAGCCGAGCTCGGCGAAGATGCGTCGCACGAAACCGTCGATGCGGTCCGCTTCGCCGTACACGATGCCCGACTGCATGGCGTGCACGGTGTTACGGCCGATGGCGCTGCCGGGGTCGACCAGCTCGATGGCGGGGAGCTTGGTGGCGTGCGCGAACAACGCCGCCGCCGACGTCTCGAGCCCCGGGGCGATGATGCCGCCCACGAAGCGTCCCTGTGCGTCGACGACCTCGACGTTCGTCGCCGTGCCGAAATCCGCCACGATTACGGGCGCGCCGTACAGGGCGCGCGCCGCCACGGCGTCGGCGATGCGGTCCGCGCCGATTTCGTGTGGGTTCTCGTAAGTCGTTTCGAACAAGTCGCCGGCGGTCCGCGCCGAGCACACGACCGGGTCGTCGCCGAGCAGGTACGCGAGCGCTCGTTTCCACGCTTCGGTCAGAGAAGGAACGACCGAAGCCACGATCGAGCCGCCGATGTGTGAAATCGCGATGCCGTCCATGGCCAGCAGCGGCTGCATTTTCACACGCAGCTCGTCAGATGTGTTGTGTTTCGCCGTGGCCATGCGCCACATGTGCACGAGCTCGTCGCCGTCGTAAACCCCGAGGACCGTCTGGGTGTTTCCCACGTCTATGGCAAGTAGCATCTTCCATCCATTCCACCGTCCGCGCGGGCGGTTCATGCCAGCGGGAAAGGTGCAACCGAGGGGCGTTTCCCCGGCATTATCCCGGCAACTGCGCGGCTTGTGCGGTGCCGCGTTCCTTCCCCTGTAGATCACGGAGGGTGACGCGCGCCGTGCCAAATCGGGTGCTTCCCGTAATGCGCGCTTCGCCGCGTCGCCCGACGCCACATCGCCCGCTTGCAACCCGGCGGCAATCAGGTGACGCAATCGTTACGAAGTCGTATTCACATGGTGCTAACTTCGCGGCGTTTCAGGACCTTTTCAGGTTGTTTGCTATTATAACAATCGAGAAACAAGGCGAAACCGTGAGGCATACGGCAATACGGCGGAAGGAACGAACATGAGTGACGCGACCAAGCGCATCCTGGTAGTGGACGACGAGAGCTCCATCACTGAATTCGTGGGTTACGCGCTGAAAAAAGAAGGCTACCACGTTGACGTGTTCGACAACGGCGAGGCTGCGCTGGCTGCTGCCCGCCAGAACAGCTACGACCTGTTCGTGCTCGACATCATGCTGCCTGGCATGGACGGCTACGAGCTGTGCCGCCGCCTGCGTGGCATCACGTCGGCGCCCGTGCTGTTCCTGTCGGCGCGCGACACCGAGCTCGACAAGGTGGTCGGCCTCGAGATCGGCGGCGACGATTACCTGGCCAAGCCCTTCGGCGTGCGCGAGCTCATCGCGCGCGTGCACGCGCTGCTGCGCCGCGGGTCAGGCGGCGATTTCATGACGGCCAACAACGCCATCACCGCCGGTGGCATCACGCTCGACGAGGACGCGCATACCGCCAAGGGCGACAAGGGGCCGCTCGACCTCACGCCGCGCGAGTTCGAGCTGCTCGCCAGCCTGATGAAGAACGCCGGCAAGGTGGTTTCCCGCGAGGAACTGCTGCGCGAGGCGTGGGGCTGGGAGTACCTCACCGAGACCAAGACCGTCGACACGCACATCAAGCGCCTGCG
>CAMOLA010000064.1 GCA_946618265.1 uncultured Eggerthellaceae bacterium | reverse complement strand
CGGTGTTCGTGGGCTTCCCCGTGTGGTGGTACGTCGAGCCGCGCATCATCGACACCTTCCTCGAGGCATACGACTTCACGGGTAAAACGGTCGTGCCCTTCGCCACGAGCGGTGGCAGCGGCCTGGGCCGCGCCCCACAGCGCATGCAAGCGCTCGTACCGGGCGCCACGGTGCGCGCAGGCGGCCTGCTGAACGGGCGCCCCTCGCAAACCGAGCTCGCGACCTGGGCCCAGAAGGCACTGGAGGCGTAGACGATGAAGTACGCGAAACTTGGCGCGAGCGACCTGAACGTCTCGCGCATCTGCTTGGGCTGCATGGGCTTCGGCGACCCGACGGCTGGCCAGCACACCTGGACGGTCGGCGAGGAAGCCACGCGCGACATCGTGAAGCGCGCGCTCGACGCGGGCGTGAACTTCTTCGACACGGCCATCGCCTATCAAGGCGGCACGTCCGAAGCGTATCTGGGGCGGGCGCTACGCGATTTCGCCCAGCGCGACGACGTGGTGGTGGCCACGAAGTTCCTGCCGCGCACGGCTGACGAGATCGAAGCCAGCGTGAGCGGCCAACAGCATATCGCCAACAGCATCGACGCCAGCCTGTCGCACCTCGGGATGGACTACGTCGACCTGTACATCTATCACATGTGGGACTACAACACGCCGCTGCACGACATCATGGAAGGTCTGGCACAGGTCGTCGCGGCCGGCAAGGCGCGCCACGTCGGCATCGCCAACGTGTACGCCTGGCAGCTCGAGAAGGCCAACGCCCTGGCCGAGCGCGAAGGGTTCCCGAAGTTCGTGAGCGTGCAGAATCACATGAACCTGATCTTCCGCGAGGACGAGCGCGAGCTTGCCCCGTGCTGCGCCGAGGAGGGCATCGCGCTCACGCCGTACAGCGCGCTCGCAAGCGGTCGCCTGTCGCGCCGCCCGGGCGAGACGAGCAAGCGTCTCGAAGAGGACGCCTACGCCAAGTTCAAGTACGACGCCACCGCCGAAGCCGACGCGCGCGTGATCGAGCGCGTGGCCGAGGTGGCCGATGCCCGCGGCGCGTCGATGACCGAAGTGTCGCTCGCGTGGCTGCTGACGAAGGTGACGTCACCCGTGGTGGGCGCGACCAAGCCGCACCACATCGACGGCGCGGTGGCGGCGGTCGAGCTGACGCTTTCCGACGATGAGGTCGCCTACCTCGAGGAGCCCTACGTCCCGCACGCCATCGTCGGCGTGATGGCGCAGAACAAGCCCGCCGATGCGGGCAAGGAGCACGTCTGGCTCGCCAACGCCAAGTATCTGAAAGAGGAGGAACGATGAGGGTCCTGGTCTTGCAGGGAAGCCCCAACGCGAACGGATCGACCGCGCTGCTCGCCCGCGAGTTCGCGCTCGGCGCGCGCGAGGCCGGGCACGATGTGGAGGTCATCGACGTGGCAGGGCTCGACATCGCGCCCTGCACAGGCTGCGTGGCGTGCGGCTATGGAGGGCCCTGCGCGCTTTCGGACGACTTCGACGACCTGCGCGAGCAGATTCTTTCCGCCGACATGCTCGTGCTCGCCACGCCGCTGTACTACTACGGCATGACCGCGCAGCTGAAGGCCGTGATCGACCGCTTCTGCTCGGCGAACCCGCGCATTTCCGGCAAACGCCTGAAGTCGGCGCTGCTCGCCGTTGCGTGGAACGACGACAGTTGGACGTTCGACGCGCTCGAGGCGCACTACGACACGCTCGTGCGCTACCTCAACCTGCGCGATTGCGGGCGCGTGCTCGGCGGAGGCTGCGGCACGCCCTCCATGACCAAGCGCTCCGCCTTCCCTGCCAAAGCGCACGCCCTCGGCGCCTCGTTAGAATGATACATTACCTCAGAGGTAATGTATCATTCTGCGGCTTCCGCCCGCGCGCCAGGATGCACACGCTCTTGGCATCGACCCCGCAATCGTAGCGGAACGTTCCCTCCGCCATTGGCTGCAGGATATAGGGTACGCCGGACCCCTTACGCACTTGGCCCACATGGCAATGAGTGGCGTACCCTACCGCCCTGTCGATCAGACTCTCTTTTCCCATGGCGGCCCCTTATCAAATCGCTGTCTCCCGATAGAGCGAGGGGTCGCGTTTTTCATCAGATTAAGTAGGTCGTCATCTCTATCCCGTTGACCTTGCAAAAGTCCTTGAGTTTACGTATTCCTTCAGCGCCGGAAAAACGCCGGAGAACTTCCTCCACAAGGCTTGGGCCATCGGCGCCAAGAGCCTCCTTGAAAGCCACGAAGTCGGGGCCTTTCACCACATAGCTGAGGCCGTACCTGTCGGGAGGCCCCTTCTCGACCGTCACCGCGTCGACCTCGATGGCGTCTTCGCGAATGCAGGCCCTGTAGTACTCAACTTCGTAGGGGTTATTGTCCTCGCATTCGTGTCATGGAAAGCCTTGCAGCTTTCGCGGAACCCGCAGAAGGAGGGCATTATTAACAGGACCAACGCGTTATCGGCGCCCGCATAGCTTCAAACCATCGGTCAGGCACTCTGAGCGCGTCGCCTAAAACGCACGGCCAATAACTCGAAACGGAAGTTGTTGTATCTGGAAGAAGAGCAGGCCATTAACAAACCTTCGATGCATAAACGCAGATGACAATTTGCATCTCTACGGCCTAGAAGGAATCGGGGCGCTCCCAAGGATGCGCCCCGATCATCCAAAACATTCGAGCCCCGGCTACCTCACCTTTATCTTGATTGTGATCGGCTTGCTCGTTGCGGCCATGTATCTGGAGGTGGAGGCAGAAGTCGCTCTAATCTTGATCTTGTAGGTCTTGCCGCGCTTTATGCCCTTTTTCACCTTGATCTTGCCGCTACTTGCCACCGCAATATACTTCTTCGCCTTAGCAGGAACCTTAACAAGTTCATAGGTTACAGCGCCGCCGGAAAGGTTCCTTGTCACCTTGTAGAGCTTTGACGCCTTGAGCGACTTTCCCGCTTTGACCCTGAAAGACTTCTTCTTCGCCTTTATCGCGATCGAGCCTCTTGACTTCTTCTCGCCTGAAGCCTTCCCTACTGCACCTTTATCGTCTAACAGCTTGTTGTAAGCAGCCTCTGCGCCTAGCAGGGTCTCGAGCGCGGTGGCCGGAACGAACACCTTTTGCGACGCCGTTAACGAATCGTACGCCCTTCGGGCCACCTTGATGGCATCCTCACTGCCGCTGGTCACGGTGCCTATGGAGTCGATGGCAGCAACGGCGTCCGCCGCCGCAGCCTTGTCAGCAATCTCCATCTGCTCCGCCTCCTCCTTTGTCTTTTCGATGGCGGCGTATTCGTTCTCGGCACTAGCGAGCGCATCGAGCATGTTGGAGGGCACGAGCGCCTTTTGGTCGTCGGTAAGCGCATCGTAGAGGGACCCGGCCTCCGCTATGGCGTCCTTGCTCCCCTCGTGAACCAAGCCAATCGAGGCAATCGCGGCTACGACGTCGAATGCAGCCCCCTTATCCGCCGCTTCCTTATCCGCAAGCGCCCTGTCGTACGCCGAGATGGCGTTCGCAAGCGAGTTGACCGCTTCGGGGGGAACCATGTCCTTCTGGCTGAAGCTCAACGCCTCGAACGCTTCAGCTGCTGCGTCGATGGCCTCCTTGCTGTCGAGCGTAACATTGCCGATAGAATCGATTAACGCGACGACACGGTCCGCCACCTCCTGGTCGGCCTCCCGCTCGGCCGCCTCCCTCTCCGCGTTGCTGACGGCTCGGGCATACGCCTGCTCGGCAGTGACAAGCTTGTTCAAAATCCCCGCAGGCACAAGCGCCTTCTGGTCATCGGTCAAGGCGTCATAAGCCGAGCGGGCCGTCTCAATGGCGCTCCCGCTCTCCAGCGTAACCTCGCCGATCGCCTCGACTTTGGCAACCGCGTCGTTCGCCGCGGAAGCGTCGGCTGCGGCCTTCTCCTCCGCTGCCTGCCTTGCCGCCGCGAGGTTTGCGTAGTCCGCCTCCGCTTGCTCAAGGATGGATAGCTTCGCTGCGGGAACCAGCGCCCTCTGGTCGTCCGTGAGCGCATCGTAGGCCGCACGGGCAGACTCGATAGCGTTCTCGCTGTCGAGCGTCACGGCCCCTATGGCGTCTATCCTCGCGACGACGGCGTCGCTCGCGGCCTTGTCCGCCCTCGCCTCCTCGTCCTGCGCCTCCTGGAGCGCACGAGCGTAAGCGCCCTCCGCCGCAGCGAGGGCGTCGACCGCCTCGTCGGGAACCAGCGCCCTCTGGTCGTCTGTGAGCGCATCGTAGGCCGCCCGCGCTTCGGCTATGGCGCCTGCACTGTCCAGGGTCACATCACCGATTGCCGCAATCGCCTCCACAACCGAATCCGCTGCGGCCCGGTTTTGAGCCTCCCTGTCCGCAACGGCTTGCGCATAGGCCGACTCCGCAGCCACGAGCGCATCGAGCGCATCCTGCGGGACGAGCGCCTTCTGGTCGTCCGTTAGCGCGTCGTACGCCTCCCGGGCACGCTCGATCGCGTCGCCGCTGGCCAGGCTTACCGAGCCGATTGCGTTGATCGCGGCGACTGCCTCGTCGGCCCTCTCCTGGTTGACCGCGGACATGTCAACCCATTCGACAAGGCGAAACTTCTGGGCAGGGCTTCCGTTCCCGACCCATTGGCTTATGTTCGCCCCGGCGGAAGCGACGCCTCCGCGAAGATCGAGGAACTTGCCGGTGTACAGATTCTGGAATGCGTACAGCCCGTCGCCGCAGTCCCTCAGGACCCACATCTGTTTGCGCGAGTGGTGGTTCTCGTAGAGCGCGACGTTCGCCCCGTCGTCAAGGCCGGGACCGCTCACTTCGACGACGTACGAGTCATCCTGCTTCGGCGAGATCGTATAGCTGCCATACTGGTCTTTGTAAAAGTGAAAGACCTGTGAATCGCCGCCGTCCCTCGGCTCGACCCTGATGTTGTTGTCATTACGGACGACCCCGCCCTCGTTATCGACCGCGTAACTCTCGTCGCACGACGAGATGATGCTGTAATACCCATCAGGCAGGGAGTCCGTCTTCGTGCCAAAACTGCCGTTCGTCAAGAGCTTGAACTTCTGGTTCTCGCCGGCGTTCCCGGACCAGACCAAGACGTTCGTCCCATTAGCCATCACTCCATTGGCGACGTCGAGGTACATACCCACAGCCTTGTTACGGATCTTGACCGAGCCGCCCCCGCCGTCCTCGATGTACCAGCGCTGCTCTTCTGCGTAGTCCAGCGTGTACTGTATGACGTTTACGATACCGTCCTCCTTGTTCCGCTTGACGGCAAGGGCTTTCCCTGATTCCACGTTCAGTATCGTGTAACTGCTGTCGTCGCTATTCCGCTTCAGCTCGAAGAGCTGGTTGTCGCCAGTGTGGAACAAGAACAGCTGCACGTTATTCGCCTGTTCTACCGAGCTGCCGCCGTAAACGTCGAGCCCGTAGGACAGGTTCTTCATAGAGCGGATGCTGTAGACGCTTTCGGGGACATCGATGCTGCACGGCACCAGCTTGAACTTTTGAGCCCAGCCAGTGTGGCCCGTCCAGATTTCGATCTTCGTCCCGTTGCTCATGGTCGCGTTCTCTATGTCAAGGTACTTGTTCGAGGCCTTGCTGCGCATCCGGACAAACCCGCCGCCAGCGTCCTCTATGAACCAGCGCTGGGCCTCGGAGTAGTTCGGCTCGTACTGCTGGATGCTCGTCCCGTCCGTCTTTCCGTTCCATTGGACGTCGACGGCCTTCCCCGATCTCACGTTCAGTATCGTGTAGCTGCCGTCGTCGCTGTTGCGCACGAACCTGAACTGCTGGTTGTCGGCATCATGGAATGTATAGAGCTGAACATTCGCCTGGTTGTCCATGCTGCCATAGGCTACATCGAGGGCGTACGACGTGTTGGCGGCGGCGCGGATTGTGTACAGGCCCTCGGCAATGGTCATCGGAGTGGGATAGACTGGGTCCGGAACTGAATCGGGGTATCTCTCCTTATAGTTGTCGGCATGGTACAGACCAAGTCCATTATACCCGCGATAGTTCTTCGTTTTCATACCCAAATACTTTTCGTAAAAATCGTTCCAGTTGTAGTAAGTCGACATGATGTGCCCGCTATTGCCATGCTGGTAGATTCTCACGCCGTTTGCGTCGACCGCCTCGAGGATCGCGGAGTGCTGCGCCCCGCCCCACTCGTTCCCACTGCAGAACTGGATGAAATCGCCCGGATAGCCCTTCTGCATCATGGCCTTGACCGTCTCGAACGACGGCCACTTGTATGCCTCCACGCAGCTGAAGCCGTTCAAGCGGCTGCAGGTGTACCCGGTATCCATAATCCCGCCCGGGTTCGAGCCGAACAGCTCGTTGCAGACGCCAGCGGCGAAGGCGTAGCATTCGTTCTCGCAATATGTGGAGCCTGGATTGTACTTCAGCCAGCCGACGTTTAATCCGCGCGGACAATTATTACCGAGCTTGTAGTACTGCCTGGTTTTCAGGTTGTTGATAGCATTCGTTGCCGATGCGGAAACGTTCTGGACCTGCAGCCCCGACTGCACCATTTGCCCATTGGCAGACGCAGCGATGGGGCCGGTATCTTGCCGCTCTCCAGCAAGAGCCAAACCTGGAAACAGGCAAGCAACTATAGCCATTGCGGATATTAACAGGGAAATGATTGCTGATCGATTTCGCATCCTTCCACCTCCGAAGCTCTCGAGCCATGCTACGCCGTTCATACAGCAACTTCAGATGGTAGGGCATTACCTGTTTCCCCATTACGTAATGGGGAAACAGAGCAGTTCGCTAATAGAATGCAAACGCGCTAACCAGCAAGAAGCATGTAATTATTCCGGCGCAATCGGTCATCACCTCCAAGGTTTAGCGGCGCCCGTTCCAGACCATCGGCGCATCGTGGAATACCTACCGCCAAAGCGCGTCGTAAGCAGTAAACCTGCTATCGCATCCTTGACCGCGTCACCCCAGGCTACATCCCTCACCCGGCACTTCATCTTCATCGTCAGCGTGAAGACGCGCTTGGCCTTCTAGCGCTTCTTCGAGCCATCGATCGAGTAATGGGGACTGGTCTCCGTATTTGACCTTTCCTTTACGACGAGTTTCTTGCCGGATATCTTAGCCTTGACACTGCCCGTGGTGCCCGCGCACCAGCCCACCTACTTGTGCACCTTCGTCTTCGCCAACTCTGCGAAGGCTGATTCGGAAACCGCGAGACACACGAACACACCTCCGAGAACGAGCGACAGGGAATTGGCCAGCGCCATGGACAATTTGAATGACTTTGCGTCTTGCATGAGAGACCTCCTCGTAAGCCGACGCCCGCCGCATGATTCCATTTTCTGCCAACGCTTCCCATGGCGCTGTTGTACAACAGCCCGTCCGCGTCTGCCAGAATAATCTGGATGCGATTCCATGGGACCCGGCCCGCAGACATCAACGCAATTCGATGCTTAGCGACACTCACCCATTGAAAACGATTTCGCACATCCCAATGAAAACGAACCCTCATGAACCGAGCTACTTTGATAAGGTGTTGCGGAAGCGCTCGAGGGATGGGCAGTTTTGAGGCCTTCGCGGCGTAGGGCTCCACATCACGTCGGTCACTCACACAGATAACATCGGGGGCTCCTTGGACATCA
The DNA here is from genome assembly GCA_946618265.1 of uncultured Eggerthellaceae bacterium. The sequence goes on along the minus strand of CAMOLA010000064.1, from coordinate 3,912 downwards.
AACGCACGCTGGAAACCATCTTCGGAATCATTCGCGCCCACGGCATTGCCGAGATATGGCGCGACGGCTTCAGCATTTAACGAAGAAAGGACACTCTCCGCAAATACGCTGATGTCACGGCGATTCCGCACGCTGCTAAGACTTCGATTGCAACACACCTCGCATCTCCGCGCTGTGTAACATGCCAATATTCATTCCCATTCACGACTACCAGTAAGTCGAAGACGAGGATGTTAGCGAGGTGGCGCACGCGCCAATATTCATAAGTATCTTCCGTGTATCAACGAACCTCAAAGCCGTTGACCAATTGCACAACCTGGCGCTTACGAAAGAAGCCGGAGCTGACGAGATGCTTCGCGCTTTACCCTTGAGGGGATTCAGGGCCACCATCAGATGCGCTAGGATTGCTGTTTTGTTCTTTGTTCTTCTTTTGAACAAACGCCTCACACAACCAAAGCGCAGAGCTTATCGCTGCCATATACAACAACGTCACGGGAATAGCCCCTAGAATAATGCCGTTCATTTTGCATGCTGTCTGAATTATGGCAGCAACGAGCATGCCGATAAAACAAGCTGCCACTTTCATAGCTTTGCCTCCTTATCGTACGCAACGCCTCACGCCGTTAATCCAATTGCCGCCCCTTTGCGCTGGACGCCATACGCCAGGATTCCTGGACGGAGAGAGACGCATCTTTGATGACCCAATAGAGCTGAAACTAATTGAGTCGAAATGCCTAGAACGAGATTCTACAAAACCCTGCAAAGCCCCATTGCGTAATGGATAAGACCAACAGCGCGCTTCTTCGAAGACCGCACATAAACAAATCCCCGGAGCCTCCGCGTGCGGCTACCGCAAACACAACTATGCACATCGCAGTAGAACCTATTGCGTATAGCTCAGGACACCAATAAAGGCAGGTTTCATAATCGAGCACGCTCGCTACCGTGATTCTCAATTGCAGCTTGAACAACAGCACTTCACGCAAGGGCGCGCGCATCGATCCAGCGCCCTGAAGATGAGACAGGCAAGGGGGGCGTCATGTTGCAAGCGATTACCTACCACCACGAACGAATCGCCCATGCCAGCCGCCGCGAACACTTCGCCCGCTCGAGAATCTCACCGCACAGCCCAAAGAGGACACGCCCGCTTGACCTAAAGGAACCCAAAAGGGAGTCCCCTTCGAACCATGAAAGATCCTTGCTTCACGGGAACCCTTCGCAACGCTCAAAATAGAAAGCTGCCGGAAGGCGATTCCAATTTCATCTATACGACCCGATTACCATGCATATTCTCGCCTATCCAAGCATCAATTAAATCCGATGCGCTTTTCGTGCCGGTGGCCTTTAACATATCGTCAAGGGACAACATGCTGATTTCGTATCCAGAAGATTTCGTGCTGCACCACAATATATAGAAGCATTCTGAACCGTTGACAGTGCAGGTTCCCATGTTGTAGGCAACGAAGCTGTCATCTCCACGCTCGTCCGGATCTTCGAAATGCCATACGCTATGATGCAACGGAGGATCAAGCTGGGCGAATTCCAAGAGTCGGTCCGCTTCCTGCTCCGCCAATTCCGCCGAAGCTTCGGCTTGGCTTGGGAAAACATCGGTGGCGCGAACCTTAATGCATGAAAACGGCTCGTTATGGCGCAATTGATCTCGACCGAGTCTATACTCGACATTCCAATTCGGCCCTCCGCCAATGATCTCGTCTAAATTGTTTGCCGCATCTTTATTGTAGGCGCAAACGCTTACGAAATAACCATCAACGGCAGTATCTCGCTCTCGAGATTCCTCCTCTTTGTCATCAGGCCATGATCTCGACTTCGTGCAATCTGCGTACCATTTCGGATACCAGCACTTGCCGCAATTTTGGACAACGAACATGTCGGCGATTGTCGGATCCTCACCAGAATCCGTTTTGACGACATCGTCAAGCTCAACACTGTCGTAACCCGAAGACGTGAGGTATTCTTCCAGCTCGTTTGGACACAGTGAAAACAGGAAACCGATCTGAAGAACTGTCGGCATATCAGAGGCCGCTTGCAATCCCGATAGCTCCGGTACACCCTCGGAATCTGATGACGCCGATTGAATACCGCCGCACCCGAGCAAGCAAAAGGGCAATGCAAGGCACGCCGCCATAGCCGCCAGCATACAAGCGAGCCGCGCACCTCCTGGGATAGAGGGAAGTTGTCGATAGCGTTTCATGATGAATCCTTTCTCGTCCCGCAGACGGCCCTTTCACCGCCCAAGCTTGAGGGAGCCCTACGCTCCCAAGCTGTTCGACCGGTCAACCTCGAATTAACATCTCATGCGCCACCGGAGAGCGCACGAAAACGCGCTTTCACGATTCCGTGTCCAAAATCGGCCGCAGCGCGTTCCAGGCACCGGCCGCAGTTCACCTCAAGCACCATGTCAGCCCCTCGCCGCCTCCATCGAATAATCAATAGTTACGGCAAACCTTACGCGAGCCTTCGATGCCTTTTTCTACATCCTCAACCAAGCCAAAGAAAGCACTGTTGCGCAACAGCTCGCGTGCCCTCGCTGGACTACTCTAAGCTTGATTCTATGAAATCTGGAGGAATCGCATTACTCAATGACCGAGTATCGGCAATTGACAGCCGACGATTGCGCGGATTGTATGGCCCACCGGCGGGCGAGGCTTATCACAGAAAGGCACAAGGAAATGGCTTGCAAAACTGAGAGTAAAATCGCAGGTCGTTTGGTTGGAGCAATCGTTGTAATGGCGGTAGCCATCCTCGCTTCCTGCTTGTTAGGAACCCTACCGATAAGATCCGACGCCCCTTCCGGCGTCGGACGCGCATACGCGGCCAATCCAGCAAGCTACGACTACGCCAAACCAACCAGCACCGTCACGGCGCAATCCGGCAACAAGGCCCATGCGGCCTACAAGAAAAAGCTCAAGAACCTCGCCAAAAAGAGCTGGCTCGGGTACGTCAGATACAAGTTCGTCGACTTAAACCGCGACGGAACCGACGAGATGATCGTCGGCGGGTTTCCGGAGGTTTATACGTTCAAGAACGGAAAGGTGAAACGCGTCAATAAGGCAATGACGGGTTCGAGCAGTTACAAAATCTCTCCGAAAGCAAAGGTTTTCTGCAGGATTGAACCCGACTTTTGCGGCTCGGCAACGTACGATTACTACAAATGGAACGGCAAGAAATTCGCCCACGTGGCAACAATGTACACCCACGACAAGAACGACACGTATCTCGCGAACAGCTCATACTATTGGGTAAAGGGCAAAGGGAACGTGTCCAAGAAAAAGGCCTCAAAATACGTGAAGAAAAAGATGCTCAAAGGCTCGAAGCTTCGTTCGATTACATACAAGACCTTTTACCTTTAGGTTAAACGCTCGTTTAGCCGAAACGAAACGCGAAGGCGAAACGGACGCATACCGTGATTCAGGGTAGAAACGATTAACTTAAGGCACCGCACAAAACGCGCCCTTTCCGGCATCTCCAGAAAGGGCGCGCTGGCAAAATGGCGGAATTCCATTAGGCGACGATATCCTCGAACAGAGAGACGATGGATTCGATATCGTCAAATGCGGTAAGGTTGTTGATTCCGTTCCAAGGATCCTTAACGCTTACCATATCGTCTTTCTCCCAGGCATTGAAGATTATGCCCAGCTCATCCTCATCGCTACCATGCCGAACCGTTATCATTTCAGTGTGCGTACAGTACGCATAACCGATAGCTATTCCACGATGCGCCGATAGGCGTTCCACGCTTCGCCGATATCCAGAGCCCGGTTTCCGGGCTTTTTCCTTTCTTAGAATCGATTTGGCGCCAAAGGGGCGCCGTTGGCCATCGAGAGAAAGGAAAGAAAATGGTCAAGTACAGAGAGATCCTGAGGTTGGCGGCGATGGGGGTGAGCCAGAACA
>CAMOLA010000063.1 GCA_946618265.1 uncultured Eggerthellaceae bacterium | reverse complement strand
GCGCATCGGAGGGGGAGACAAGCGAGCCGGCCCCGGGAGGGGCGCCCGGCCGGGAGGCGGGCGTTCCTGGAACGATTACCCTGGAGACTTGTGTCACAGGAAATTGTTGAGCAACAAAACTGGACGGAGGCACGGTACCCTTGCATAAGGGCAGACAGTGACGTGGGCATACATGGTTGATTTCCGCACAGACATGCAAATCGTGGAGCTCGATTCGTTCGAATCGGCGTTTCCCGTGCGCCCTGACGAGGAAGACGCCGCGAAACGGCGGTTCATGACGCTGTTCACGCAGGGCGACGCCCCGGCTCGGCTCGGCGGCACCAGCTACGTGTGCAAGGCGTATTCCTACACACGCGAGACGTTCGCGCTCAAACGGCTCCTCGCCGATTCGCCGACGGCGGGCAGCGCGAAGCTGCGCAAGGAGGACGAGGGGCGCCTGAATTCTGCCCGCTACAACGCCTTCTACGAGGAATACCGCAACCACCTCCTGGTATCGAACCTGCAAGGCTTCCCGCGGGTGTACGGCTTCGGCATGATCGGAAACGACCCGGTCATCGTCATGGAATGGATCGAGGGAGTCTCCCTGCGCGAGCTGATGGTGAACCCGAAGGCCGCGCCATGGCTTCGCTGCGGACCGACGACGGCGACGATCGGCCTGGCGGTGCTCGACGTCCTCGAGAACGCGTCGCGGCTCGACGCCACGCTGGTCCACCGCGACCTCACGCCCGCCAACATCATGATCCGCACGAACGCGCAATCGCTCGAGGAACAGGTCGAGCAGGGTAAATTCGACGTTTGCCTCATCGACTTCGGCAGCGCCATGGCGCCGATGAGGAAAGATGCCACCTTCACCATCAACACGATGACCTGGCGCATGGGCACGCCCGAATACGCGCCACCGGAAATGCTCACCCAAGACATGCCGCACATCGGGACGCTGCGCGCATCGCAGGCGATCGACGTGTTCGCGCTGTGCAGCGTCCTCTACGAACTGTACGCCGGCCGCACGCCCTGGCAAATCGCACAGCGTACCGGCGAAGCGCCCCACAAGGTGAAGCTCGAGGAACCGGCCGGCGCCATCGAGCCGGCGGACTCGGCCGACGCGCCGCTCGTCGCCGCGCTCATGCAGGGGCTGCAGCCCGACCAGGACGCACGGCCGAGCGTTTCGACACTCGCAACCGAACTGGAAGCCTACCTCGACGAGCGCGGCATCGGAATGCGCGCGGACCAAGGTCGCCGCGAAGCATCTCCCGAGCCATATCCACGGGCCGCACAACCCGGAACGCGCCTCGCAGTCGCCTCGAAAGACGAGGGCGGCAAGCGGGCGGGTGAAGCCGTCGACCAATCGGGCGAAGCCAGCAAGCACGCGATCTCGCGCCGAACGCTCATCGCTTGCGCTGCAGCCATCGGGACTGCAGCCGTCGGCGGCGCGCTCGCCATGCGCGCCCTGCCCACCTCGGAGCAACGAGAACTGCCGGGCTATGCCACTGTCGACTTGATTTACGAAGGGCCCCCGCTCTACCCGGCCATGCATCTCGCCGACAGCTCGTGGGTGCTTCGGGAGCCCAAAACGGGCACCGAGACGCTGCTCAAGTCGAGCGCGCGCGAACCGGGCAAGTTCGTCGACGGCCTCATCAAATCATATGACGAGGCGAGCGCCGCATATGGTTTCCTCACGCTCGTCCAAACGAACGAGAACTCGTCTTTGGAATCCGCTTGGGCCATCGCGCCGTCTTTCAGCGGAGCCGGCGATTTCTGCACCGTCGACGGCGGTGGCATCGGCGTGCGGCTGGCAGCCGCACGGGACAAGACCACCAGCGCATGGGGATTCGTCGGCGATGCGGGCTCCTGGACGGTGGAAGCGCGGTATTCGGCAGCCGGGCGCTTCTCCCACGGTGTCGCCGCGGTCCGTTCCGACGAAATGCTCTGGGGCGCCATCGGCCGGGATGGACGCTGGACGATCGAGCCGCAGTTCTTACAGTTGGGAACGCGCTCCGAAGAGGGCCTCATGGCAGCTTGCCTCGAATCCTCGAAGTGGGGATTCGTCGACGATGCGGGAGCATGGGCCATTCCGTACGCCTACGCGTGCGTCCGCCGGTTCACGGAGGGTCTCGCCGCCTGCAAAGCCGCAGGCGATGACACCCGCTGGGGCTTCATCGACGCAACCGGCGCGGAGGTCATCCCGCCGACCTACGCAAACGCGCTGCCGTTTGGCAACGGCCTCGCTCCTGTGCAAGATTCCGAAACGCGCCTCTGGGGCCTCATACGCCGCGACGGCACGTGGGAAGTCGCGCCGGCCTTCCTCAGCATCGGGGAAATGACAGGCGAGCTGTTCCCAGCGCATGGCTCTCCCGCCGGCGTCTACGACATCTACGGAGCAGATGCCGATGAATGGCGCCGACACGCAGAGGACAACGGGGACCTCTCGTTCGCCTACGGCTACCTATCCCCCGATGGCACCTGGGCAATCGCGCCGATTTACGGCGACACCCTCATAAGAAGCCCCGAACAATAAACACGGTCGGCACATCCCCACCACGCCTTCTTCGCCGTCTAGCGGAGCCGGCCCGCCGCGGCCAGCCCCCCAAGGGCTCCGGCCGCCCGCGTAGCCTAAACGCTCCTCATTCCGGCGGAGCAGCTGCGGAACTCGGCCGCTCCGCGGCCTCAAACAGTCCTCGCTCCCGCTCCGCCTCCATTCGTCGCAGGCTACGAAGGGCGGCCGGAGCCCTTGGGGGGCTGGCCGCGGCGGGCCGGCTCCGCTAGACGGCGAAGAAGGGGACGACGGCTTGTGCGGTGCCGCTGGGCACGGAATGCTCGCGACGATCGACCGAGCCATCTGCCATAACGCTGGCGAACGTCCATTCCTCGACGCTGCGGAGCCACCATCGACGTGGCTTCCCTTCGCCATCGCCTGCAAGCGACCTGGCGAGCAGCTCGTTCGGCTCGGTTTCGGAGACGCCGGCATCGGCGAACAGCTGATACTGCGCCCCTTCCGAGCGCAGCACGGAGGTCCATTCCGGGTATTCCCCGGCAGCGGGAGACGCGTCCGAAACGCCCGTCAGCTCGACGACCGATGGAAGCCACAGCTTGTCAACGCTGGTTGCGATCAGGGAGCTAGCCGGCGTGAGCAGGGCACCCGCGTCGTCTACGACCGTTTCGCGTTGCGGCACCACGCACGACGGCTTCTCGACGTCGGCCAGCACGTTCCTCAAATCGTCGGGCAGCTTGCCGACGAAATCGCCGTTCAGCCAATCCCGCAGCTCGCATGCGGGCCATCCGCCTGCCGCGTCGAAATCATCTGCCGACGAAAGCTCGTCGAACCCGGCATTGTTGTTCATGGACCGCACGCCCACCGCGTCGAGGAAGGCGAACGTCATGCCGGCCGTCGACCCGTCTTCGCGTACATCCTGATTGAGGCCCACGAGCGCGACATGAGCCTCGCCGCCATCCGCGAGCGCCACCGATTTCGATCCGCCCGCATCGAGCCTGCCACCTTCGTCAGCCAAGCGGTACCGTTTCGCGATGGCCAGCGCCTCATCGCCCTCGGCTTGCGAAATCTCGGCCGACATCGAGGCGAGCTCTTCCCATGAATACGCCTCCAGCGAATCGCGCACGGGCACGCCGCCCTGCGAGCACGCCGTCATCAGGCAGAGCAACGCCAAGCCGGCAAGCGCCGCCGACGCTCCGTGGCGCATTCTCCTGATGATACCCCCCTGGCCCATTCCGCTTCCTTTTCGAATGGAACGCCGGCAGCAGGCACCGGCGTTCCATCCATACGTTTGAAAAAACTACTAGTATGCAAATCCTTTAAGAGCACTATACTAGGAATCTAGTTTGTTTACGGAGGATTTGTTTTGTCGAAAGCGCAAACGCCAAGTTCGGTCATGTATTCGGAATTCAAGGCCCTTGGGCTTGACAACCGAAGCGCGGCGCTCGTGCTCATAGACACGGACCACGCTTTCGGCGAGGTCAACATGCGCGAACGCATCGAATCGCGCGACCGGCTCTCGCGTACCATCGTGCATGCCAAGCCCGGCGACATCCATCCCGAACTGTTCAACGATTTCGCGCTGAGCAGCCAGGTGCTGCTGCGCGTCCTGATCGACAAGCTGAAGGCGAAGAAGGTCGACGACCCGCGAACCGCGCTGCTCGAACGCTTCTCGGGTCCAGCAGCTCAGAACATGATGGCCGCACTCAAGGAATGTCGCATCGACCCCTACGCTTATGCCAACACCCTCGACGCCATAGCGCGGCTCGAGCGTCTGAACGACTTCCAGAACGCGCTGCTCTACCTCATATTGTTCGTCGCCACGGGTTGCACGGGCGACCCGCTCTTCGCGGCGCAAACGGTCGAGAGGTTCGCCCTCGAGGAGCTCAACGAGGCTTTCCTCACCCCCGAGCCAGGCGTCTACGCGACACCCGAAACGCAGCCTCGGCCAGAAGGCCTCGCGCTCGTGCGCATCATCGACGGGCAGATGAAGGGCGGCAGCTCGTTCTACGTGCTCACGAAACGCGAATCCGGAACCGAGATCGGCACGCTCGCCACGGGCTCAGATGCGATTAGGGACGTTGACGAAGACGTCTCACGCCATCATGCGCGCGTGTTCGAACGTGACGGGCACTGGTTCGTAGAGGACCTCGGGTCCACGAACGGCACGTCGGTCATCGCCGGCTCCGATAAAGTGGAGCACGTCGTGCAAGAGCCCCGCAGGAAGCGCAAGCATGCGGCCTCCTCTGACGCCTACGAAATCTTCCCCACCGACACGCTCTGCCTCGGCGCCACGACGCGCTTCATGGTCATACCCGTTGCCAATTAGCCGCTTACCTGGGCTGCTTTAGGCCGGCGTGAATGGCGGCGTCTTGCTTCTGAGCCTCTTTCTAGCTGACCCGTGCGTACTTGCCCGACCACCTGGTGAAGGCCCTCTTCACTTTCTTGCGCGCGGAAGACGAGCCTATGCTCAGCTTGACGCGCGTTATGTTCGAACCGGCGAGGCAATCGAGCACGCGCGCCTTCTTGGTCAGCTTGCGGCTCTTCACGGTCAGCTTGTTGACGTTCCAGGCGTTGCAAAACGCCCAGCCCTCGATGCGCTTAACACTCGACCCGATGACGATGTTCGTGACCCGAGGATTCGTCACAGCCCGGTTGACGGCCAGCTGCGTCACAGTCGAGCTCGATATCTTCTTGGAAGCCGAGGCAAGGGCCGATTCGCCGATGACGAACGTGTCGCTTTCGTAGCTGTCATCGAGCACGTAATCGACGAGCTCGATTTTCTCCCCGGTTTCGGCATCGGCTTCGATTCTCGATTCCATGGTGTACTTCGCCGAGCCCGAAGCGGTATCGCCACGCACCGATTCGATGGTCAGACCGTTTTCGATTTCGGCGTCGGTTGCCCTCGTGAACGCGGCGTTGGCGTAGTTGGGAACCGAATCCGAAGCGTAGGCCTTATCGTCTACGCCGTCGACCTTCCACGCGCCGCTCGGTAGCTCGCTACCCATCAGACGCGCAATGGTCGAGCCCCTGAACGTGAAATTGGCACCGAGCGAAATCGTCTGAAGCTGACGGCATCCGTGGAAGGCGCGCTTCATGGAATTGGCGCGTCTCGTGTTGAAGCTCGACAGGTCGAGCGCCTTGAGCTTCGTGCAGTTGCGGAACATCTCGGAGAAATCCCGTATGTTCTGCGTGTCGAGCCCCGTGACGTCGATGGTCTTGAGCGACGAGCACAAGCGGAACATGCGCGTCACCCCGACAGTCGAAACCTTGGTCGGCAGCACCGCCTTCTTGAGCGACGAGCAGCCATCGAACATGCCGGTCAAATCAGCGCCGTGGCCGAACGAACAGCTTGAGAAATCAACTCTCTTGAGCGACGTGCACCCTGCGAAGAGCTCGGACAAGCCCCTCAGCAACGGACCGCTGAGAGCCGTGACGTCCACGCTCGCAAGCGACGAGCAACCCTTGAAGAGGCCACTTGCCGACTTGAGGACGTCGGAGCCAAGGCCGCGCAAGTCGACCGAATCGAGGTTCGCGCAGCCATCGAACCAGTAAGCGCAGCTCGAAACGCCGCCGGCGTCCTCGACCGTCGCCATCGTGATGCGGGCGACCTCGCCATGCCACGGCACGTCTTCGGGCTGCTCGTAACCACAATCGTCAAACGCGTACACCTCGTCGCCCTGCTCGGCATCCGCCGCAGCCACGCCGATCCTGAGCTCGCCATCCGAGGTGAGCACTGCGATTGATTGCGCATGGGGCGCCACGCGCTCGTAGACTGCGGCGCCATCGGGAACCTCGTCGTTGCGCATCGAGCCGTCCTCCTGCTGCCGCGCCCACATTCCGTCGGGGAAAACCGCCTTGACGTTTTTCGCGTTCGGTCCGACCTCGACAGTGCCGAGGGAGTCGCAACCATCGAACATCGCGGTCGAGGGCAGGTTCGACCAATCGGTGTCGCCGAGATCGAGCGCTTCGAGGCCCGAGCAGCCACCGAGCATTCCATAAGCTCGGACGACGCCCGCGACATCGGAGTCCCCGAAATCGAACCGGCTTATGGCCATGCAGTTCTCGAACATGCACTGAACGTCCTGCACGTTGCCCATGGCGAAGTCCTCGAGACCGTCGATCTCGAGCCGGTAGCAAGAGTGGAACATATGGGACATGCTCGTGACCGATGACGTGTCGAACGCGCCCCCGAGCGTGACGTGCGCAAGCGACGTGCAACCGGTGAACATGGAGCCCATATTCGTGACCTTCGAGGTGTCCATCCCGGACAAGTCGATTGCCCCGAGCGACGGGCAGCTCGCGAACATGCCTCCGGCATCGACGACGTTCGACATGTCCAGGTGCTCCAGGCCCTCGATTTCGCTCAACCTGGTGAATCCAGCGAACCAATCCGCGGTGCTCACGGGATGCACGTCCGTCTCGAACACGACCTTCTTATACGCGCTGCGGCCAGCCTTCCATGGAACGAGCGTACCGTCTTTGAGCCAGCTCGGGAGGTTATCTTCGTACACGTTGCCAAGCAGCACATCATCGTGCGCGCCGATTCCGTCGTCGCGCTTTCCCTCTCGTATGTAGAGCGTCGCCCCGTCGGCGCTCGCATATGCGCAGATGCCACCCGTTTCATCGGAAGTCGATAGCGCTCCGAACTTCACCGGGCCCTCGACATGGGAAAGATAGCTCTGCAGCTCCTCGGCGTTTCTGACCATCGTGCTTTCATCGCCCTGTGCAACCCAGGCGCTGGTGGAGACGTATTCGGTCGAGCCGTCGGCAACCCTGCGCGCCCGCACGCCGAAGAGCTGCCCAAGCGCATCGGCCACATTCGGATTGGCGAAGCTGCCGTTAAGCGTGATCTCCTCCAAAGGGCATTCGCTGAACATGTTGTAAGCGTTGCCCTCCACGCAATGAGACACGTCGAAGGAGCCCAAATCAAGCGAACGCAAAGACGAACAGTATGAAAACGCGTTCGTGAAGTTATCGGCCTGGGACGTGTCGAGGCCCTCGAGGTCCATCTTCGTCACGTATTCCAAGTTGGCGAACCATGCAAGCACGCTGAGCGGCACCACGGACCCTTCGATGCGGACCGACGTAACGCAAGCTGAGTCCAGCGACATTTCGGCTAATAATCGACCCGTGAAGAACTCCATGTTGTCGTCACGCGCGATTACGGGCCCCACCGCGACGAATCCCGGATCGTCTGTGCGTTCGGTCTCGGATATGACGAGCTCGTACGACGAGGCGTCTTCGTCCGTCGGGTCGAGATACGCGTATGCGCACACGTCGCCATCCGCCACGGCATGCGCCTCACCGGGCATGCAAAGAACCGATGCGATGCAAGCCGCAACGGCCAGGATGCATGCCATGACGATTACGCGCCCCATGCGCCAGGACGATGTCGCTCGATTTGCGCTCATCATTTGACCTTCACCGACTTCTTCTTGGACCATGCCGACTTGTAGGTCTTGCCCCCTATTTTCTTGTAGGTGCGGACCTGCACGTAATAGCGCTTGCCCGACTTGAGCTTCGATAGGGTCAGCTTCGTCTTCTTGTTCTTCTTCACGCGCTTGACCTTGGCGCCCTTCATGCTCTTCTTGGCGCTGTAGCGCACCTGATAGCGCACCTTGCCCTTCTTCTGGCGCTTCCATTTCACCTTGATCGCGCCCTTGCCCGCCTTGAGCTTCTTGAGCTTCGCCTTGGCGAGCTTGATCTTGAAGGTCGTCGTCGCCGTGCCCGCGTAATCGCCGACGCCCTTCACGACGACCGTCGCCTTGCCGGGATTCTTGTTGGCCCGGTATGTCACCGTGAAATCCTCGCCCTGATCGAGTTCGGCCCCGTCGAGCGTCACGTGCACCGCAGGCTTGCGCTTCTTGCCCGTATAGGCATACGTTTTCTTGGCCGTCTTGACGATTGCGCCGGCAATCGACTTCGGAGGCGCGCCGGCGCGCGACAGGGCAGCGGCGGCATCGAGCGCCCCGAAGCTCCCGTTGTCGACGAGCACGTCACCTGCAGCAAGCCCCGCGCCCCCCGAAACGGAAGCCGAACCCGTCGAGTTCGCCCCGGCCTCGGGGACCGGACGGGCAGTATCGTAAATCGCATCTTTCGCCTGCTCCACGGTCAGAGCGGGATTGGATGCGAAAATGGTCGCCAGCACGCCGGACACGATGGCGGCGGACTGCGACGTTCCCGATAGCGTTCGGTATGCATCGGCCTGCGAACCCCAAGCCGCATAGATGTCGACCCCGGGAGCGGATATGTCCTTGTTCTCGTTGATGTTCGAGAAATCGGCGTCGCACCCGTTCCTGTCAAGGGCGGTCACGCTTACGACCTCGTCGTAGTCGCTCGGATACGTCGGCGCGCTGCTGCCCTCGTTTCCCGCCGCGCAAACGGTCGCGATACCGCGGGCCTCGGCCTCGGCTATGAGCGCCTTGAACGCGGAATCGCCCTGTTCGTTCGCATCGTCTTCCTCGAACTCGAAGTAGTCGGACGCGCCCCCCTGGGATGGAGCCGTTGCTTCCTGATCGGCCTCGCCACTTTCCGCAGCGTCTTCCCCGTCGTCGTACGTGAGCGAGAAGCTCATGTTGATCACGCGCAGATTGGCGAACGGCCCGCCTTCCCCGGCGTTGTCGAGCAAGTAGCGGTACGCGCTGATGAAATCGGCAGTATCGCCTTCGCCGCCGGCGTCGAGCACCTTGACGGGAATGATGCGCGCGTTCGGGGAAACGCCCGCGATGCCGTACGGCATACCGCCCGCATCGTCAACGAACGCCGACAGGCCCGCGATTATCGATGCGACATGGGTTCCATGCCCATTGTCGTCGCCGCGCGGGTTGGCGGGGTTCACGAGCGGCTGCGGGTTCGCGTTGTCGGTCGAATGCACGAAGTCGACGCCGTGCTCGATATCGAGGTTGGTCGAATCGAAATCCTGATGCGCATCGTCGCTCGCGGACGCGACGGAGCCATCTGCCGCATAATCGGGCATCGCATACACGCCGGTATCGAAAACCGCGACGTCGACGTCGCGATCGCGCGACGCCCTGCCCCACATTGCGACGACGTTCGCTCCGTTCTCATCAGGGCCTTCGAGGTAATACTGCTCGGACGCGTCCTCGTCGCGCACGGCTTCGGCAGCGCGCGCCTGAGCGGAAGCGTAGCGATAGTTCGGCTGGACGGTTGCGACGCCTTCGATGGCGGCTATCGCACGGCTCGCCTCGGCCAGCTCGTCACCCGTTTGATGCTGGGCATCGGTTCGCACGAGCAGCATCGAGCCGGCAGACTCGCCAGGCCCGGCAAGCCGCGACGCCACTTCGAACCCCAAACCCGCCAGCGCCGCTTCGGCACGTGCTGATTGCGACGCGGGCTTTCCCCGCGCCATCGCGTCATCGAGCCCCACCACGAGCTCGCCCGCCACGTACGCCGAGTTGCTCGCAGGAATGGCGGTGACCCTCGCAGGCGCATGTGCCAACGCGCCTGCCTGCAGGCACGCATACGCCAACGCGCATGCGGTTACCGCGATGCCGATGATTTTGGCTATTCGTATGGCCATGACCTTACGTGCGACCAACCCAAACCTCCGACGAATCAATAGTCCGTGTACATACCTACCATATTCGGTGGCCCCGTGCACTATACAACGATATCTTTGCTAATACCTGGTCGATTATATCGACAAATGAACCCGCAAGCGCTTCGGCGATACACCGGCAGCTGGACGACTCCAGGCGATCATCGCGAAACTCCCCTTCGGTCAGTTTCGCGTTCCTGCGTCCAGCGCCAGCGCTTCTCAGCATGAAGCGTCCGTCCTGGCGCCCTTGTTTCGCCCATCTTTCAACCGAACGACAACGGAAGCCCCCAGCCAGCGCCATCTCTGGTAAAGTTGGCATGACGGATTATTGAATGGAGGCATACCGTGCAGAAGTGGAGACGGGTCATCGTTTTCGACGTCATCATGATCGTCATTGCCATATGGCTCTTCCTGCCATCGGCCCTGGGGCTGTTCGACCTCAGCAACCCCTTCAAGATGACCATCGGCGTCATCGCCGCCGCGATCATGATCTATCAGCTGGTCAGGGTCAACGGGCGAGCGCTGCTGACCGACCGCGCCACCAAGCGCATCACCGCCGGCGAGGAAGACATCCCCGTCGAGGACGTTCGCCGCATGCTTGGCGAATACGAGAAGACGTCGGTCGTCGGCACGTACTCCCGCCATGCGCTCGACGAGCTCAACCGCGCCGAGGCCAAGCGCGAATCGCTGCGCGAGACCATCGGCCAGAAGTTCCAGGAGGAAAGCCTCACCTGGCACAAGTTCATCGACGTGGTCGAGTCCGCCAACCAGGCCATCACGCAGAACACCGCCCTGCTCGCGCGGCGCATCCAGGAATTCGACGTCGAGGACTACAACAAGAACGCCCGCGACACGATCTCGGGCCTGTTCAAGCGCACCACCATCCCCGACAGCTTGCGGCAGGAAAAGCGCGCCCTGTACGAGTCGAGCCTTAACGACATGCGCGGCATCGTCGCCGCCAACGAGCGCATCCTCATCGAACTCGACCGGTTCTCCCAAGAGCTCGGGCAACTCGAGTCGACGGCGACCGCCGAAGCCAACAACCGCCTCCTCAATGAGGTTAACGAACTCGTCGAGGAGACGAAGTACTACCGCTAGACACCAACGAATCGGCCAAACGAGCAGCCGCATTGCCAAGCTGCTCATCGCATACTGACGTAACCTGTCCACCGAAACGAGAAAGGCGCACATCATGGCATTCGATCTCTCCATCCCGGATCCCGAGCAAACGAAAGCTCAAGTCGAGCAGGAGCTCGCAGTCCCCGTAGCGCACGCCGAGGTCATCGAGGACAAGGCCAACGAGCGCGGCGAGCAGATCATGAAGGTCGACATGGGATCCATGGAGGCAAAGCGCGAGATCACGCAGGCAATCGAGAACCTGGGCGCTGAAATCGCCACGAAATCGGCGACCAAGAACGAGATGCTTGCCCGTCGCATCGGCACGCTGAGCAAGCAGGGCGGCGAGACCGGCGAGGTGGCCAAGAGCCTCGAGGACCTCGCCATCAAGATGCGCGACCTCGACCCGAAGGGCATCGACTTC
>CAMOLA010000062.1 GCA_946618265.1 uncultured Eggerthellaceae bacterium | reverse complement strand
AGCGTGTTGACGATCGGGGTGTTCTTGATCGTCTCGTCGTCCATGCCGTAGAGAATCTTGCACATCTCGACGGTGTCCTTGGCGCAGACGGTGCCATGAGCAGCGCCCATGAAGGCCTTGTCGGAGTACTTGATGTGGGATTCGATCATCTTGAGGTGACGGATCTCGTCAGGATAGTCGCACATCTCGACGACGTTGTGACCGGTGTGGTTGATGTTCTGGCTCATGTGGCACAGCTTCACCACGTTGTTGTAGTCCTCGGAGGTCGTGCCGCGGCGGCCGCCGTCGAGGGTGTAGACGAACGGAGGACCATAGGACGGCGTGAGGATGAAGCTGCCATCGCCGCACCAGGTGCTCTTCTTCTCATCGCGGGCCTTGAGCGTGAACTCGCTCGGGGCCTCGGCGATACGGGCCTCGACGAAGGCGCGGTCAAAGTAGACGCGCGAGCCATCGACCTTGCAGCCGTGCTCCTTGAGCACGTCCACTGCAGGCTGGTACTCGAAGTCAACGCCGATCTCGGTCAAGATCTTCATGACTTCTTCGTTGATGCGATCGACCTGGTTGTCGGTCAGAACGCTCTGTGTTGGGATGCGATCTCGAGACATGTGATTTCCTTTCCTACGAATCGTTTTCCCTACTTCAACACCTATCGTTCATCCGCTATTTAGGCTGCGGAATTGCCTCCGTAATGGGTTCCGGCTCAGCTTGGCCGGAAGATTCCCGCATAGCGGGGTCGTTCTTCAACGCGATTGCCATCGACACCATCATGAACACGATGACGAACATGTACGGGAACGCCGCCGCGATCGAAAGCGTCTGCAAGATCTTGAGGATCTCGGTGCCGCCGACGATGATGCAGATGATCGTGACGCCGCCTTGCGCGATGCCCCATCCGGCGCGCAGCGGCTTGGAGGGCTCCATGTTGCCGCCGTCGGTGAGCATCGAGAGCACGAACGTCGCCGAATTCGCCGACCCCCAGAAGCACACCACGATCAAGATGATGGCGAGCGGGGCCGTCACCTGGTAAATCGGCAGATTCTCCAACAGCGCGAACAAACCGGTCGTGGAATCTGCACCAACAGCTGCCTGGATGGCGCCTCCCGTGAGGGCATCGATGTTGAACGCGGCGCCACCGTAGATGGCAAGCCAGATCACGCAGAACCCGGCGGGCAGCAACATGACCGCGAACAGGTACTGGCGGATGGTGCGGCCGCGCGAGACGCGGGCCACGAACTGGCCGCAGAACGGCGCCCAGGCAATCCACCAGGCCCAGTAGAACACCGTCCAGCTCTGGATGAAGTCGACGTTTTCGGCCCAGAGGCTCTTGTGGATGAAGTTCTGCAGGTATCCGCCGAGGTCGGTGACCAGGATGTTGCAGATGAACACCGCCCCGCCGAACACGAAGATGAACACCATGAACGCGATGGACAGATACACCTTGAAGTTGGCCACGTACTGCATGGCCTTGCCGAGTCCCGACAGCGTCGCGAGCGTGAACAGGGCGGTGATGCCCGCGATGATCGCGCAGTTGAGCAACGTCGAGCTCTCGACGCCGTACACGTAGTTAAGCCCGCCCGTGATCTGCACGGTGCCCAAGCCCAAGCTCGTGGCCACGCCGAAAATGGTGGCGAACACGGCCAGGATGTCGATGGCCTTGCCGATGGGCCCGTGCACCTTATCGCCGAGCAGCGGCTCGAACGCGGAGCTTACGAGGAACGGCCGATCCATGCGGAACGCGAAGTAGCCCAGACCCAGGCCGGCCACCGCGAAAATCGCCCACGGCGAAATGCTCCAGTGGAAGAACACCGTCTGCATGGCCTCGTGCATTGCGGCATTGGTCAACGGATCGGCGCTCGGCGGCGCCATGTAATCCATGATGGGCTCTGCGACGCTCCAGAACACCAGACCGATGCCCATGCCGCCACCGAACAGCTGGGCGAACCATGCAAAATTGGAGAATTCAGGCTCGTCCTCGTCATGCCCAAGCTTGATGTTTCCGTACTTGCTCAGACCAATGGCGATGGCGTACAGCACCATGACGAACACGATCAGCAGGTACAGCCACCCGAAATCGCCGGTGAACACGTTGAACAGCACGTTGGCGACATCGTTGAGCGCACTGGGCGCAACCGCCCCGAACACGACGAACGCAACGACGATAACCGCCGATACGACGAGAACGTGCCTGTCTTTCTTTTCCTCCATGAACCCTCCTTAACGCCACCCGCGACCGTCGGAGACACGATCCGCAAGCTTCCTGCATGCGCGCCTCGCGCGCCTCGCAAGCGCCGTTACGCAGACGCCCGCGCCATCCCCCCGCCGTCGGGAAGGTGTCTTGCCGATAGAACCTTGATGCGATACGATGACCGCACGTTCTCGCCTTTCGCTTGATCGGACAAACTGAAATCGGACGATACGGTGAGAATCGAATAGCCTTCCTCGAGCTGCGTCGTGTAGCTGCGGATGAGCAGTTGCATGAACTCGTGAATGACCCAGCGGGTGTCCTCTTCGGCCACGTCGCGACTGCGGACGTCCGAAAGCATGCCACGGTACAGGTACGAATCCACCTTGCTCAGGTACGCAGCGGCGTCATGCGAGAGCATGCCCCTATCTGCCGCGCGATTGAGGAGGATCGAGTCCCTCTCGACGATGGTCGCATTCCTGAACATGTCCAACATGAAATCCTTCAGACCCGAAAGGTCCTCCGGATACTGCTCGAAATACTCTGCGGCCGCTTCCTGGTACATGCCGCCGACGGAGTCGCCGAAGAACAGGTTCTCGAACACGCCGGCATCTCGAAACGAATAGAACGCCAAGCATTCCCAGAGCTGCAAGTTGAGCTCGAGGGGGTTCAGGTCCACCTTCGACAGTACTCGCGCATCCTCGATGTAATCGCGGAAGAATCGAATCGAAGCGACGGCGACCAGCTTTTCGATATCAGGGAAATGCCGGTAGAGAGCCGCAGAGCTGCAACCGAGCTCGTCGGCCACCTTGCGAATGGAAACGCCCTCGACGCCGTCGCGCACGAGCAAATCGTACGCCGCTTCGATGTATTTGCGCTTCGCGCCCGCCATCAGCACTCCCAGCAAAATCGGCACGACAAAAACGTCATAAAATGTTACTAGTGATAACATACTGGCAGAAAAGCTACTTTGCAAGCGGGTGAGGACAAATATGTTATCACTAGTAACATTTTTGTGCAGAGAGCACAAATGTAGATGTAGTCTGTCAGATTTATGTGCCTGAGCTGGGATTAGTCGAGAATGCGCGCTTTACGGCAAGATGAGCGCTGGGCGAACGTGAGCCGATTTCTCTCGGAGTTTGGGGCGACTACGCGACTGCGGACTCGACCCGATACGAGGAGCGCTCTCCCGATTCGCGCACCATATCCGGCACATCGAAATCCTCGTTCACGACGAGGATCGAATAGCCGTCCTCGAGCTGAGTCGTATAACTGCGGATGAGCAGCTGCATGAATTCCTTGGCGTCCTCGCGAAAGCCCTCTCTGCCCCGTGCGCGTCTTTCGGCGAGCATGCCGCGGTACAGATAGGAGTCGAGCCGACAGAGAAACTGGGCGCTTTCTTGCGACAACATGCCCATTGCTGCTGCGCGCCCGAGCAGAACCAAATCGCGCTCGGCTATCGTGGAATCGGTGACCATCTCGAGCATGAAGTCTTTCAGCCCCTCGACGTCTTCGGGATATTGCTCGAAGTACTCCGCAATAGCCTCGGCACGCAACGAGCCCGATTCGCCGCCGAAGAACAGGCTCTCGAAAATCGACGCGTTCTGGAACGAGTAGTAGACAAGGCATTCCCAGAGCTGCAGGTTGAGCTCGAGCGGATTGAGATCAACCTGTGACAGGATGCGCGCATTTTCGATATAGGGTCGCAGGAAGCGCACCGATGCGACGGCGGTCAGCCGGTTGACGTCGGGGAAATGGCGGTACAGCGCAGCCGAGCTGCAGCCGATCTCGTCGGCAACCTTGCGAATGGAAACGCCCTCGAGGCCTTCGCATTCAAGCAGCCGATACGCCGCCTCGATGTATTTCCGCTTGACTCCGACCATGTCCTACTCAAAACCGTCCTGCATGCACCTGCGTAAGTGTACCACTCCTAACAAAAAAACACCGCCCCCAGGAAGTCGGCGGCCTGGGGGCGGAAGTTCGCATTATGTCGGGTGGCAGAGAGACGGCTCTTTCATCATCCTCGGATTTTTGTTTCCCTGGTTACTTTTCCGGACCTGGTTTCTACCGTTCCTTTAAAAAGAGGGAAACGAGATGAGGATAGACGATCCCCCGCCACCCCGCCGAGCGGTTATTCGGCTGCAGGAGCTGCGAGCTCTTCGATCCTGTCGAACCACTCGGCGTCAAGGCCCGACTTGGCCAGCGCGTCGCGCATCGCCAGACGCACGTCGTCCTCGAGCACGGGACGGTTGGCATCGTAGGCGGCCAGCAGGCGTGCCATCTCCTTGTCGATGCTCTGCTTGAACTGTCCCTCATCAGCCGGGAGGCGGCTGCCGATGTGCGGCTGATAGACGATGTCGAAGTTATCGAGCGTCGAATCGGCGTCGACGAAGGTGCCATCTTGCGCAAGCTCGATGATCTCCTCGACGTTGAGCGATTCTTCGTCGACCTCGAAGGGCGTATGGACGAACTTAACCTGGCGAATGATCTCGAAGTCGATGATCATCTTCTCGAACGAGGTGGCGTTGACGCTGTTCATGACACCGCCGGCCTCCATGACGATGTTGACGTGGAACATAGCGCCCGCCATGATCGGCGCCCTCTTCTACGTCACGTTGGGGTACGGGCGCACGCTGCGCGAGTTCATCGTGTACAACTGCCTATTGCCCGCATGCGTGAACTGCGTGTGGTACACGATCTTCGGCGGCACGACCATGCTCGCCATCCTGAACGGTAGCGACCTGTACCAGGTCATCCAGCAGTTCGGCGATGGCATATCGACGTTCGCCTTCCTCGACATGCTGCCGGCCGGCGGTTTCTTCAAGTGGTTCTTCATCGTGTTGGCCGTGCTCACGTTCCTCACGTTCTCGGATGGCGTGGCGTTCTCCTTCCCCATGCTGCTCATGAAGAAGACCGAAATCGACGCGTCGAAGACCCGCGTCCCCAAGGTACTCAACATCATCGTGGCCGTGTTCATGGGCGCGTTGACCTTGTTGCTGCTGTTCGCGGGCGGCTACGATGCCCTGAGCGAATGCATGGTGGTCGTGGCGTTCCCCGTGGCCATCGTCTTGCTGCTCATGTGCCTGTCCGTGTTCAAGTTCCTGTTCCACCGGGAGAAGTATGACGTCACGTACCAGGAGGAGCTTGCCGAAGAACGGGCCCGGGAGCAAGCGGAGTTCGACGAGCGCGTGAAAGCCGCCGCCCGCGAGCTGCTTTAGCGCAGCAAGCCATCGCCGCCCGCCACGAGGTTATCGTTCCGACTGCGGGTCGAGCACGATGGGAACTTGCTCTTTCACGACATAGAGCATGCGGTTGAAGTCGAACATCGTCGTTTCGGCGACGCATTCCTCGAAGTAGTCGCCGCAAACGGCGTAGTCGCTGGCATTCACGAAGTCCATGAGGGTTTGGACGGCCTTTGATATTGCCTGACCGTCGCTCATGTAGCGTTGGTCGTACATCGATGCGTAATAGCCCGCCTCGAGATACTCGACATCGTCGAAAACCGAAACGTCCTCGGGCCATATGGCGGCATGCGAGTAGATGATACGGCCCCGCTTCAGCTCATCCATGTCGAAGATTGCCCCGACGTTCTTGAAATACTTGACCGAAACGCCCCGACGCCTGAACGCATCCCTTACCGACTCGAGTGCGTCGTACCAGCCCGTACCGGCATCCTTTGCAGCGAGATACGAGTCGATGGGAAAGCGAACGTAAGCCCGGCGGGGCTGGTATTCCACGAAGCAGTGGTGCAACGCCGGGGGGTTCAGGAACATGGTCTGGTTCTCGATGCGCGCCCGAAGGATGGCGCGATCCTGTTCGAGTTGGGCTATGGTCGCATCAACCTGATCGAGACGCTTGTGAAGGATATCCAGATAGAGCAACGGATCCTTGCGGTCGAGCACGTCTTTTATATCGTCGAGCGAAAGCCCCACTTCTCGCATCTTCAAGATTTCCTCTATTTGAGCGCTGCGCTCTTTGGCGTAATAACGGTATCCGTTGGACATGTCGACGGCGTCGGGGATGAGTATGCCCTTGTCCATGTACACCTGCAGGGCCTTCTTCGTAACGCCCGCCATTCTCGCGAACTCCCCAGAACGCAGCATTTTGTCTCTCATACGCGAATCCTTCCACATATCGCTCCAATCCTATTCTACTAGACCAACCGATACCTTAGGGAGCGGTTTTTTGAGCCGATTTGCGAGGGTAATACAAGAATTACAAGCACGCATGAGTGGGAACAAATGGATAATTCAATACATATTTCCTGTTCATCATATTAATTTGGATAATTAGAAAAACAGTTTTAAAAACCCCTTGACCAAATCCTTACGGCGCGCCGTTAAATCGAATAGGCTTCGGTTTTCCTCAATGGTTTGCATGAAAGGAGCGGATAGTGAAAGTACAGGGCATGAAACGCTGGATCGTATTGGTCTTCCTGTCATTGCTGTCGGGAACGATGGTTTACACGCCTTATATTCGCTTCAACTACTACGACCAGATGGTCATCGTGTTTACGCAGTACAAGCCGATCGTAGATGCCGCCAACGTCAACGAGTTCATCGGCAACACGGGCGCGATCGTCGGCGTCGTGTCGATGGTCATGTACATCGTGGGCGGCATTTTGGCTGACAAGTTCCGCGAACGCAACCTCGTGTCTCTTGGCGGCGTCTTCCTGGCGCTCGGCACGTTCTGGTTCGCCCTCTTGCCAGATGCCACGCAAATCCTTCTCGCGCATGGACTCATGGCACTCGGCGTGGGCACGATGTGGTCGGCATACCTCAAGACGACGCGCAAGATGGGCAACGCTCACGAACAAGGACGCATGTTCTCGACATCCGAATTCATTCGCGGCATCATCGGCACGATCATGGGCTTTTTAGGCGTCGGCCTGCTCAACAAGGCCATCTTGCCTGATAGCGTCATCGACCCGACGCTCGTCGGTCAGCAGTTCAGCATGCTGCTCTACATCAATGCGGCAATCTTCTTGGTCCTCAGCATCATCTGCTTCATCCTCATCCCCAAAAACCTCATCGGCAACGAGGAAGCCGACGATGCCGAGCAGGTGCCGTTCTCGTTCAAGTTCGCGCTCGACGCCCTCAAGCTCCCAGCCGTATGGCTCGGCGTAGTCATCCTGTTCTGCGGCTATTCGGTTACGGCTGCTGCAAGCGGCTACCTGGGCACCTATACCGTACAAGTGCTCGGCATCGATCCAACCACCGCGAGCTCTTTCGCGGTTATCCGCAACTACATCATAGCCGCTCTCTCAACGCTCATCATCGGTTTCGTAGCGCTGGCCTTCAAGTCCGAAATCAAGACGCTCGGCATTTACCTGGGTATTACCGGCGTCGTCATCGCGCTGCTCATGCTGCTCGGCCAAACTCCTGGCATCGGCATCGGCATCATCTTCATCTTCGCGTTCTTCTACACCGGCATGCGCGGCCTGTACTTCGCCACGCTTTCCGAAATGCGCATTCCCGTGCATCTGACGGGCATCGCGGCCGGAATCGTGTCGTTCCTCGGCTACACTCCCGACGTCTTCTTCTCGAAGCTCGCAGGCATCTGGCTCGACACGTCGGGCACGACGGGATTCACCTACATCTGGATCTACGCCATCGCGTGTTGCATCATCGGCGTCGTGGCGTGCTTCGTGGCCTACCGCTACGCAAAGAAGAAGCAGGCGGAGGTTGATGGCGCAGCTGTATAGGCGGCTCCTGAATTAAAGGCATTACCGCTCGAAGCGGATCCCAAAAGCTCCGAGCGCGAAGCAAGGCGAATTTCAAAGAAATCAAAGGATTGAAAAAGGAGAGGAACCACCATGGCATTCACGAATCTCATGACGCAAGAGCAGAAGCAGGCCGTCCACGACGCCTCGATGAAGATGCTCTCCGAAATCGGCATGCTCTACCATCATCCCAGGGCACGCGAGATCGCTGCCGCCCACGGCGTGCGCGTCGAAGGCGAAGTAGCCTATTGGACCGAAGAGCAGATCATGGAATGGATTTCCAAGGCTCCCGAAGAGTTCACGATCTATGCCCGCAATCCCGAGCACAACATCCACGTAGGCGGAGAGGACGTCAACCTCGCTCCAGGTTACGGCATGCCCAACATGGTCGAGCGCGACGGCAGCGTGCGTCCCGGCACCATGCAAGACTACGTTAACATCATGAAGCTCTTCCACGCGAACCCCTACTTCCACACCAACGGCTCCCTTGTAATCCAGCCGAACGACGTCGACACGCACACCTCGAACATGTGCATGACCTACGCATCGCTCATGGCTTCCGACAAGGGCCAGCTTCTCGTCGGCGAGGGCGGCACCGCCCAGTTCGAGGCCATGATGAAGGCTCTGGCCGTTACGGTCGGCGGCGAGGAGTACCTGCGCACTCATCCCTGCGCGAACACCATCATCGACGTCATCACGCCGCTCGCGTTCTCCGAGAACATGTTCGAGGCCATGGAGGTGTTCGCGAAGTGGGGCCAGGCGACCGCCATCTCTTCGTGCGCCATGGCCGGTTCGACGGCACCCGTCTCGGCCATCGGTCCGATTGTCTACACCAATGCCGAGGTGCTCTCGACCATCGCGCTCTGCCAGATGATCAACCCGGGCGCGCCGGTGTGCTACGGCTCGCAGTCCCCGCAGGCAGACATGGCCACCGGCCAGATCGCCGGCGGCGCACCCGAATCCGCGCTCATGTACATCTACGCCCAGGAGATGGCGCGTTTCTACCACCTGCCGTTCCGCGGCGGCGGCGCCATCACCGACTCCAAGACGATCGACACGCAAAGCGGCATCGAGTCGTTCATGACGCTGGCCGCCTGCTACCAGGCCCGCGACAACTACATGATTCACGCCGCAGGCGTCCTGAACGGCTACGTCACCACGTCCTACGACAAGATCCTCCAGGACTTCGAGTGCATCAACTACTGCGAGCGCCTGTTCAACGTGCCGTTGGTCGTCGACGAGGAGACGATCCCGATGGATGAGATCATCGATTGCGACCACGACGGCGAGTTCCTCACGTCCGACCACACCTTCGAGCACTGCCGCGAAATCGTGGCTCCCGTCATCGGATCGCGCGGCCCCGTGTCCGACATCAACAACCAGATCTACGTGAAGCTGGACCGCTACTACAACAAGCTCATGGAGGACTACGAGCAGCCCGAGGTGACCGACGAGATGCGCAACCAGGTGAAAGACATCCTGTGCGAGGCTGGCACCGACCGCGCTACGCTGGACATGATAGACGAAATGATAGCGACCAAGGTCCTGCACTAAACGAATGCCGACCGCCTGCGCCAGCAGCACGCTGGCGCAGGCGGTCTTCGTGTGGAGAACACGGGTTTAACCAATCAGTTGCATCCAGCCACCCCGTTTTTACGAAAGGTCGTGCATCATGACACATCCAGCAATGCAGATGAAAGCGTATATCACCCACGTCGACGACCACGAGTGGATCGAGATAAGCGAAGGGTTCCGCGTAAAGCGCCTCTTGTGCGCCGAGGATGTCCAAGCGGCAGGCGTAAGCGCTGGCAGCATCACGCAGAAGGTCGAATACTATGCCGGCGTAGCTCAGCTCGATCCAGGGGTTAGCCTTCCCGTGCGCAAGGCCAATCTCGCCATATGCACCCACATCCTCAAAGGGCAGGTGTGGGCGCGCCTAGGCCGTCAACGGCTCGAACTCGCCGCCGAAGCGTCGAACTACTTCCCGGCAGGTGTTCCCTGGGCCTACGAGGCGTCGGGTGACGAGGGGGTCGAGTTCCTCTACACGTTCGCCGTCGAAAACGAGATCGGCGAAAACCTCGTCTTCGAGGACGTCCCCGAAGACGAGTACAAGGCGTACTTCCAACCTAATTGCCCGTCCAATCTCATGACGCCGGGCATGGAGGGCGAGGGATTCCGTTGGGCGTGCGCGGGCGACGCCGATCCCTATATCATGGTGGAAGCCGCGCAAGGCTCCCGTTCATTGAGCTTCCAGGCGTATTACGATGCCGAGAAGGGAGCTCCCGAAATGTGGTGGGGTCGCACGTTCCTCCGGTCGAACTGCCGTTATACGCCCCATTACCACGAGCAGTCCGAATTCTTCTTCTTCCTGCAGGGCGAGGGCACGATGTACGCAGGCGATGGCATTTACAAGGTTACGCCAGGCTCGATGGTCTATGCGCCGCGCAACTGCATGCACGGCATGGTGAACGATGCGATCAAGCCGTTGCAAGCGATCTATTGCTGCAACACCGAGGTCACGGGCAACGCCTATGTGCGCTACGAACTCGCCGACGTGCCGCTCGTCGTTCCGACCGATCGCACGGATATGCTCTTGAGCGATTTCTAACACGTTGAGGGCGGGATGGCGCACCTTGACGCCGTCCCGCCCGGGATAACACGCGCAATACCCAACCCATCAATTGAAGGCGTACCGCATTCAGCCAGGAGCGCGTTTCACTCAATCGAAAACGACCAGGCTGCACCACATGCAGAACTATTTCTCTGGGGATGGTCGAACATGGACAACAATGAAAACAACGAGGGTTTGCTGAGCGCCATTCGTAAAAACGCCGTATTCGTCGCGTCGGTCGCGTTAACCTTGGCCCTCGTCATTTGGTGCCTGGCCGCGGGCGACTCGTTCGCCGCCGCCGCCAACGCAGCCATGGGCGTCCTCACGTCGAATTTCGACTGGCTCTATATCTTCGGCATGTCCCTGTTCGTCTTATTCGCCTTGGGACTTGCCGTAAGCCCCTATGGCACGACGAAGCTCGGCGCCGATGACGAAAAGCCCACGCTGAGCACGCTTGGCTGGTTCGCCATGTTGTTTTCGGCGGGTATGGGCGTCGGCCTTGTGTTTTGGGGCACAGCCGAGCCGCTTTCGCACTACGCGGCTCCCATGGCAGGCATCGACCCCATGACCGACGAAGCGCTTACGTTCTCGCTGCGCTCGTGCTTCATGCATTGGGGATTGCACCCATGGGGAAGCTACGCCATCGTCGGTCTGGCATTGGGCTACTTCGCATTTCGGTGCCACAAGAAGTCACTTGTCAGCAGCACGCTCGAGCCAGTCATCAAGAAGCAGGCGCATGGAGCCATCGGCATCGTCATCGACATCTATGCTGCCATGCTCACCGTCATGGGCGTGGCCACGTCGTTCGGCATGGGTTGCTTGCAAATCTCGAGCGGGCTCGATTACCTGTTCGGCATACCCAGTCAGGTATACACCTGGGCCACGATCATAGGCATGACCTGCATCGTGTACACCTGGAGCGTCGTCAGCGGCATCGAGCGCGGCATGCAGGCGCTTTCCAACACGACGCTCGTGCTCTGCGTTGTCCTGCTCGTAGCGGCGTTCGTCATTGGCCCGAGCATCGACATCGTGCGCGACTTAATGGCGGGCGTGGGTGCATGGGTGGCCAATTTCATCCAGGACAGCTTCCGGCTGGCTGCCGACAACGGCGATACGAGCTGGGTTCGCGGCTGGCGCGTGTTCTACTGGGCGTGGTGGTTGTCGTGGGCGCCGTTCGTGGGCATCTTCCTGGCCCGTATTTCTCGCGGGCGCACGATTCGCGAATTCGTGCTCGGTTGCATGGTGTCCCCCACTGTGGTCAGCCTCATCTGGTTCTCGATTCTGGGCGGCACTGCGTTTGGCGCCGCTGGCGGCCTCGGGGCCGAACAGCTCGGCGCCATCGTGGCATCACCCGAAACCGCGCCGTTCTTCGTGTTCGGCCAATACGAATTCGGGTTTGCGCTCTCGATTATCGCCCTGGTGCTGTTGTTCGGCTTCTTCGTGACATCGGCCAACTCGGCCACCTACGTGGTGTCGATGCTCACGTCGTTCGGCAACACGAACCCGCCGGTGTTCAAGAAGATCTTCTGGGGCGTGCTCATGGC
>CAMOLA010000061.1 GCA_946618265.1 uncultured Eggerthellaceae bacterium | reverse complement strand
GACCCGACGCTCGTGCGCGGCATGGGCTACTACACCGGCCCCATCTTCGAGGTGACGGTCGACGGGTTCGGCATCTCGATTGCAGGCGGCGGCCGTTACGACGAGATGATCGGCAAGTTCTCCGGCGAGGACGTGTGCGCCTGCGGGTTCTCCATCGGCTTCGAGCGCATCATCGCCGTGCTGCGCGATGCCGGCGTCACCTCGCTCGACGATGACGAGGCGCAAGGCGGCGTGGCGTTCCTCATCGACAAGAAGGCCGACGCTGATGCGCGCCGCCAAGCGCTCCTCGCCGCCCAGGACATGCGCGCGCAGGGCCGCAACGTGGCCGTGCTTCCCATGCGCAAGAACATGAAGCGCCAGATCGCCACGCTCGAGGATGAAGGCTTCACCGACTTCGAGAAGGTCTACGGCAACTAGCAATGCGACAGACTGACCGAAAGGGAGACTCCCTTTCGGTCCGTGACCGTTGGGGAGTCTCCCTTTCGGTCAGTCGCTGCATGCGTGCATTTACTTGCGGAGGGATTTCAAGATGGCGCGCTTCTTGGCCTGCGCTTCGGCGTAGGCCTTCTTTTCGGCGACGCGTTGCGCGCGCTCGGCGTCGGCGGCGG
Organism: uncultured Eggerthellaceae bacterium; assembly: GCA_946618265.1. Next base: position 11,855 of record CAMOLA010000061.1, on the reverse strand, counting down.
CACGTGCGGCAGCCTTGGCGGCTTTTGCGGCCTTGCGCTGTTCCTTGATGAAAGCGCGCGTGGCCTCGCCCTCGCGTATGGAGAACCGGCATCCGCAATAGTTCTGCCGGTACATGCCCAGTTCGCGGCTGATGCGCGTGGCCTCGTCGTAGTAGGGGCGGTAATCGTGGAAATGCGCGAACAGTCCCGCCTGCGAAGCTGCGCGCTCGGTTTCCTCGCGAATGACGTCGGTGAATTGATAGGGGCTCACGGCTAGCGTCGTTGCAAGCCCTTCGTAGCCGTTTTCGGCCGCGTAGGCGGCGGCTTCCTCGAGCCGAAGCCGGTAGCATGCGCGGCACCGCTCCTTGCGGCGTTCGTCGTCGAGCAGCTCGGCCACCGAGCCAACGCCATCGTAGGACGTGGAAGGGGGTTCGGCCGAACCGACGTGCTTCGAAGCGAACGCCTCGCCGAACGCGGGGCTGAATTCCTTGATCGACTCGCCGATGGGCGCTACTTCGCGTTCCCAGGTTTGCGGGTCGTATGCGCCCTCGATCACGTCGAAGCCCTGGGAGTCTCCGTACCGCTTGAGCTCGACGAAGCGCTTCTCGTATTCGGAACGCGGCGCGATGTTGCTGTTCGCGTAGAACACGTCGATGTCGTGCCCCTCGTCCACGAGAATTCGCGTGGGCATGATGGAACACGGTCCGCAGCAGGCATGTACAAGCAGTTTCATGGCTTTCAGTTTAGCGCATGTTGATGGCAAGGGAAGGCTTTCCCCGCAATAAGGGCGTTTCCACGATGCGTCGAGAATCGGCGTGCCGCATCCACAGACCGAAAGGGAGTCTCCCTTTCGGTCCGTTATTTGGCGGCGTCGCTCGGACCGACGCCGTGCTTGGCGAGGGCGGCGTCGATGGCGGCCTTTTCCAGAGCGTCGCGAATCAGGCCGATGTAGGCCTGGGGACCAGTGTTGGTCAGGTGGATGCCGTCGTCGTAGAAGTATTCGTCATGGCCTTGCGATTCGTGGTACCAGTCGACGACGGCGACAACATTGTCGTGCCGCTCGGGCGCGCGTTCGATGGCCGCGTTCGTGGTGGCTTCCCAGTCGCGCGGTTCGCGCGTGTTGACGAAGATGACCTTCTTGTCGTCGGATACCCTCGCGAGCAGCTCGTCGATTTGGAAATCCTCGACGGCGTTGTTGGTGCCCAGGCAGAACACGACGAAATCGCCGACCTGGCCGGCATCGGCGTAGGTCGCATAGGGGCTTTCCCAGATGTTGCGGTTGGGCACCGCGTCGATGCAGCCGTTGGGGAAGACGCGCAGGAACTCGTCGATGCAGCCCGCCGACACGCTGTCGCCGATGAGCAGCGGGGAGTATATGGGATCGCCCTTCTTGTTCTTGCGGGGCGTCTCGAACGCGTCGTCGTAGGCGGTGGAGACGATGCGCTCGCGCTCCTCGGCGCCGCGTTTCAGCACCTCGTCGATCGTGCGCTGGATGGGGCTCGGGTCGGGGAGGTTTTCCTTGACGGTGGCAACGACGCTCGGGACGACCAGGCGGTTGTGTATGTCGTTATCCTCGATGGCGCTCGTCATGTCGGCCATGACCTGCTTGACGACCGTTTGCTGGCTGGCTTGCCCTTCATTGGCGCCTGCATCGGCTGCGGTGAGACCGGCATCGTTGGAGGCGCCCGAAGAGCCGCTGGCGGCATTGCCGTCGGAGGCTGCGGAAGCGCTCGACCCGCCTGCGTCGTTGGAGGCGCCAGACGATAGGGGCACGCCCGCCTCGGTAGCCGCTTGATGGGCGGATGATTTGACCTCGGCAATCGTCGAGGCGATGAACGTTCCCGCCTTCTCGTCGTCGGCGACGGGCTTGACCACCATGACGCCCACGACGGCCGACGCGAACAGCCCGCCCACGACGACGCTGGTGGCGATGGCGCGCAAGCGCGAACCAGCCGGCGCCGCCTGGGCAGTCCGGCGATTGCGCCACCAGTTGCCGAGCGCGCCCTTGCGGATGGGGTCTTCCACGAACCGGTACGACAGCTCGGCGATTGCGAATATCACGATGAGCTGCGAAAGGCGAATCCACCAGGGCACCTCGACGGTCGATCCGACGCGCGAGGTGAGCAGGATGATGGGGAAATGCCACAGGTACATGCTGTAGCTGCGCTTGCCGATCCACACGAGAGGCGGAAGCTGCAAGAACCTCGCCACCCACGTGTCGGGCACCACGAGCACGCCGATGAGGATGGCCGACAGCACGCTGACGATCGCGATGCCGCCCCGATAGGGGAAGGGGCTGAACCCCGACGTGAACGCGACGATGGCGAGAATGCCCGCGAACGCCGCGACGCCCGCGATGTTGAACACGATCCACGTCGTGCGGTTGCGCTGCGTGCGCGCTTGGCGCCCGAATGCCGAGGATGGCCAGATGAAGGCGAGCCACACGCCCACGAGCAAGCTCATCGCGCGCGTGTCGGTGCCGTAATACACGCGGCTCGGATCCGTCGCCGGGCTGTACATCAGGGCCATTTCGAGGCCGGACAGCACGGCAAGTACCAGCACGATGGCCGCCATGGGGCGCTTCTTCAGCTTTGCGCGGAACAGGGCGATGAGAAGCAGCGGCCACACGATGTAGAACTGCTCCTCGATCGCCAGGCTCCAGAAATGGGTGAGCGGGGACGGCGCGCCAGCCGCTTCGAAATACGAGATCTCGTGGAAGATCTGCCACCAGTTGTTGAAGAAGAAGAGCGACGGGATGATGTCGGGCCGCGCCTTGTCCAGAAGCGCGGGATTGATGAGCGCCGAAAGCGCCACGGTGCCCGCAACCGCCAGCAGCACGGCGGGCACGATGCGCCGTACGCGCCTGAGCCAGAACTGGGAAAGCGATATGCGGCCCGTCCGCCGATGCTCTGATATGAGCAGGCCGTTGATCAAGTAGCCGGAGATGACGAAGAACACGGTCACGCCCATGAGCCCGCCGGAGGCCCAGCCGAAGCCCATGTGGTAGGCGATCACGGCGAGCACGGCGAACGCGCGCAAGCCGTCGAGCGCCGGGATGTAGCGGGTGCGAATGCGCTTCGCCGCATGGGCCGGCCGTCTATTTGGTTTCCTCTGTGTTACCGCCATCGAATTAATGCTTCCTCATCTCGAACGGTTTGAAATAATAACCCAATCGAAAGTCGCGTGCGCGCCAGTCAACAAAAGCGGGATAATCGGAGGCAGCCGCATTGCCCGCATCAAGGAGGTCGAAGATGTCGTTCAAGCTCGGGCTCGTTCAATGTTGCCATCCCGAAGATGGAGACGTGCTGGGAATGGCCGACCGCTGGATGGGGGAGGCGGCGCGGTCGGGCGTCGACATCGTCGTGTTTCCCGAGTCGTTGATGACGCCCTACGAGTTGGACGCGGAAGCGTTCGCGCGCGCTTCGGAACCGATCGACGGTCCGTTCGCCTCCGGCATGCTGGCGCTTGCCGCAAAGCACGGCCTGTGGTGCGTGTTCACGATGAACGAGCGGGGAAGCGGTCAGGGGATGCCGGATGGCGCTTCGGGCCGGCCGTACAACACGGCCGTCGTCGCGGATTCCGATGGTGCGCTGCGGGGCGCCTATCGCAAGGTGCACCTGTTCGACACCGATTTCACCAAGGAGTCGGCCAAGGTGACGGCTGGGGCCGAGCTGTTCGCGCCCATCGAGACGCCGTTTTGCAAGCTGGGGCTCGGCATCTGCTACGACGTGCGGTTTCCCGAGCTTGCCCGTGCCGCCGCCCTCGAGGGCTGCCAGCTGATGCTGTATCCGGCCGCGTGGGTCGACGGTCCGGGGAAAGTGCGCCAATGGAAGACGCTCCTTTCCGCGCGCGCCATCGAGAACGAGATGTTCGTGGCCGGCCTCAGCCGCTGCGACCGCGCATTCGGCACGGCGAAGCGCGATTACGCGGGCAACAGCTGCGTGTTCGGCCCGCTCGGAGAGGCCCTGGTCTCAGCCGAAGTCGACGAGGAGCTCCTCGTCGCCGAAATCGACCTCGCCGCCATGGAGGCCGCCTGCGCTGCCATGCCCGTGCTTTCCCATCGCCGCACCGACCTTTACTCGTAGGCGCGATTGGGGAAGCGTCCGGGTCTTGCCACGCTTCAGCGGGCGGGGCGCGCTTCGGCTTGTCCCTATGTAGTTATAGAATGCGCCTGCAGAATCGCCGAGGCGCGCAACCTGTCCATGCGCGGGTAGACCGAAAGGGAGTCTCCCTTTCGGTCCGTCGAGAAAGCTTCGCTCGGAAGCGTCTGGCGCAAAACCCCGGAGACCGAAAGGGAGACTCCCCTTCGGTCTCCCCATGCGTGGACACGTTCCGCATAATCTGTGCCAATCGCATCGTCGCGCGCTTTGTGCATCTATAATCATTGGAGCAAAACCAGATAGCGCAAAGGAATCCAATGGACGCAAATTCGATTTCATCGGTTCACTTCATCGGCATCGGCGGCGTCGGCATGAGCGGCATCGCGCGCGTAGCGCATGACCAGGGCATGCGCGTGACGGGCTCGGACATGAAGGAGAGCCGTTATACCAAGCAGCTTGCCGAGGCGGGCGTCGAGGTGTTCTGCGGTCAGCATTCGGCGGACAACATCCCCGGAACGGGCGCGGAGGACGGTCCCGACGTCGTGGTCGTCACGACTGCGGTGCTCGATAACAACCCCGAGCTCATAGCCGCAAAGGAGCGCGGACTGACCATCTGGCATCGCGCGCAGATGCTCGCGCGTCTGGGCGAGGGCCTCGAGACGGTCGCGATCGCGGGAACGCACGGCAAGACGACCACTTCCTCGATGGTCGCGAGCATCATGGACACCATGGGACTCGATCCCACGTTCCTCATCGGCGGCATCGTCCGCTCGTACGGGTCAAACGCCCATTCGGGCACGGGGCGCTACTACGTCGTGGAGGCCGACGAGTCGGACAAGTCGTTCAGGCACCTTAGCCCTTCGTCGGTGCTCGTCACCAACATCGAGGCCGATCACCTCGACCATTACCGCGACCTCGACGAGATCTACGAGAAGTTCGCGGCTTTCATTTCCTCGGTTGCCGAAGGCGGCCCCATCATCGTGTGCGGCGAGGACAAGGCGCTCGTGGACGTGGCGCGCAGCACGGGACGCGATTTCCTCACGTACGGGTTCGGCGACTCGCATGACATCAAGATCGTCGCTTACGAGCCCCATGGCATCGGCAGCGACTTCTCGGTGCAGCTTCCCGACGGGACGTGCGTGCAGTCGTGCGTGCCGCAGAATCCGGGCCGTCACAACGTGCTCAACGCAGCGGGAGCCATAGGGCTCGTCAACGCGCTGGGGCTCTCGCCGTACGAGGCTGCAGAGGCGATGCGCTCGTTCGGCGGCGTCAAGAGGCGCTTCGATCTCGTGGGCGAGGTCGGCGGCGTCACCGTCGTGGACGATTATGCGCATCATCCCACCGAGATTGCGGCCACTATCAAGGCCGCATCGGTGCTCGGGTACCGCAAGGTGCACGTGCTGTTCCAGCCGCATCGTTATTCGCGCGTTTCGCTGTTCTGCGACGTGCTGCACGACGAGTTCGGCTCGGCGTTCGACGCGGCCGATACCGTCACGTTCATGGACGTGTTCTCGGCGGGCGAGGCGCCGATTCCCGGCGTTTCGGGCAAGACGTTCTTGCAGGTCGTCCTCGACCACGAGGGGCATCCGCCGGCGCATTACGTTCCGCGGCGCATCGACGTCGTCTCGCACATGCTCGAGCTTGCGCAACCGGGCGACCTCGTCATCACGATGGGCGCAGGAGATGTGACCGCCATCGGCGGCCAGCTCGTGGACGCGTTGCAGGGGAGGGTGCGCTAGGTGGTCGATAGGCGGCAGAAACAAACGAGGCCGCCTCGCAGCATGTCGGTTCGTCCATCGGTTTCGCGGTCGAAGAGCGTCCGTTCGCGCAGCGTCGCGCGGATGGAGTCGAACGATCAGCTTCCGATGGCCACGCGCGAGGAGGCGAGCTTTCAGCCGCGGGATTTCGATCCCGCGGAGGGCGAGCTCGTGTCGACGAGCGTCGCCGAGATACGGCGGAAGGGTCGCAACGAGGAGATACGCGCGACGTCGCGCAAATACTTCGTGCGCTTCGTCGTGCTCATCGGCGTGCTGGTCGTGCTTCTGGCGGGCTGGGCGGTGCTGTACAACTCGCCTGCGTTCACGATCGAGCACGTGAACGTCAAGGGCGTCGAACACCTCACCGATGCAGAGATGACCCAGCTCGCCAACGTTCCCGCCGATACCACGTTGCTGCGCGTCGACGCCGAGTCCATCGCCAACCGCGTCAAGCAGAACTCATGGGTCGAGGACGTGCGGATCAACCGCATTCTCCCCAATACGCTCGAAATCGACGTGACCGAGCGAACGGTGGCCGCGATAGTCGAGATTCCCGACGAGTCTGGCACGACGATCAAGCGGTGGATGGTGGCTGACGACCACATGTGGCTCATGCCCATTCCGGAAGAGGGGACCGAGGCGGCCCAGACGACCAGCCAGAAGGTCTACGAGGACGCCGATGCGGTGCGCCATATCGTCAACGTGCCAGTTGGCACGAAGGCCGAAATCGGCCAGATATGCGCGGACAGCAACATCAACAACTCGCTCGACATCCTGAACGGGATGACGACCGAGCTCGCAGACCAAGTCATTCAGATTTCGGCGCCAGGCCCCGCTGAAACGACGCTCATCCTGGACAACGGCGTGGAAGTCGCCTTCGGCGCAGCCGAGGACATCCGTGACAAGGAGCGCGTCATCAACGAGATCATGAGCCAGAACCCCGACGGCGTGAGCTACATCAACGTCCGCATGGTCGAAACCCCCACCTGGCGTTCGATATATTAAATCATAAAAGGGGACTGTCCCTTTTATGATTTGAACAGTCCCCAAAGAGGTCGCTCGGTTACCGAGAGCTTCCCAAACGTCGGTTTTTCGAAATCGTTATGGTCCGTGCGGTCCTAGAGAAGCGGCTCGTCGGAAAGCGTGGCGTACATGACGGCCTTGATCGCGTGCATGCGGTTCTCGGCTTCGTCGAAAACGCGCGACGCGTCCGACTCGAACACCTCGTCGGTCACTTCCATCTCGTTTATGCCGAACTGCTCGGCGATCTTCGCGCCGATGACGGTCTTCGTGTCGTGGTAGGCCGGCAGACAGTGCAGGAAGATGGCATCGGGACCCGCGAGCTCCATGACGTGCGCGTTGACCTGGTAGGGGGAAAGCGACTTGATGCGCTGCTCCCATACCTCGTCGGGTTCGCCCATCGATACCCATACGTCGGTGTAGATGGCGTCGGCGCCCGCGCAGCCGCGCTCGACGTCGTCGGTCACGAGGACCGTCGAGCCGTTCTCGGCGGCGATGGCCGTGCAGGTCTCGACGAGCCAGGCCTCGGGCTGGTTTTCGGCCGGCCCGCACGCCACGAAGTTGACGCCGAGTTTCGCGCAGACCACCATGAGCGAGTTGGCAACGTTGTTGCGCGCGTCGCCCATGAACACCAGCGTGCGCCCCGACAGGTCCTCGCCGAAGTTCTCGCGCATCGTCAGCATGTCGGCGATCATCTGCGTCGGATGCCACTCGTCGGTCAGGCCGTTCCACACCGGGCAGCTCGCGTATTCGGCCAGCTCCTCGACGATGGATTGGCCGAAACCGCGGTACTCGATGCCGTCGTAGAAGCCTGCGAGCACGCGGGCCGTGTCGGCGATCGATTCCTTCTTGGATACCTGAGAGCTGGCCGGGTCGAGGAACGTGACGCCCATGCCGAGGTCGTAGCCGGCTACCTCGAACGAGCAGCGCGTACGGGTCGAGGTCTTCTCGAACAGCAGCACGATGTTGCGCCCCTCGAGGTAGCGATGCGGCGTATGCGCATGTTTCATGGCCTTGAACTGCGCGGCCAGGTCGATGAGGTGGCGGATCTCGTCGCTCGTGAAGTCGAGCAACTTCAGGAAGTCGCGTCCTTTGAGGCTTGCCATGTGAAGTCCTTTCCCGTAGGCGAAAACAAAACGAACCACAGGCCAAGCGTGGTTCGTCGAATATCCGTGGCGCGCCCTGCAGGAATCGAACCTGCAACCGTCGGATTAGAAGTCCGATGCTCTATCCGTTGAGCCAAGGGCGCGTTTCGTACGTTCGCTATGATACCAGACGCGAAACGGTTTGTGCGAAAAAGCCTTGCGAAGCCGGTGGGCGCCTACTTAATCGGAAGTCGATGCCTCTGGTCGAACATTCCGCTCGGGATCGCCTTGCTTCCCGGAAAACCGTCATGCCCTCCGATTCCGTGCGCCGCATCGGTTTCTGTTGAACGGACGGCCTTTGGGGGTTGAAAGAGACCGAAAGGGAGTCTCCCCAACGGTCACTGAGCGAAGGGAGACTTCCCTTCGGTCAGGTGCGCTCCGGCGCACGGCTTATTTCCGGAAATTGATGACGCCGCGCGATACGCAGAAGACGGCGGCGGCGATGCATACGAACATGAATCCCAGATCCGGGCCGTTCTGGTAGACGTTGATGGCGACCGAGGTGAAGATGATGGCGCCCGTGAACCACAAAAGGCCGTTCATCTGGTTGAGGCGGTGCTCGCGCATGCGCGCGACGGCGGATGCGCGTATGGCGTCGGCGTTCTCCTCGGCAAGGCGCGCGTCGCGGGCTTCCCAGTACGCCGTGCCCTTCGCCTCGCGTTGGCGTGCGTGCTCGTCGACGAGGGCCTCGTAGCACGCGGCGACGGTCGCGGCCTCCTGGGCGGGCGTGTCGGCTGCGTAGGCGATGCCGTAATAGGCGGCAATCGATTCGAGCGAGGCCGTGGCGGCGGGTTCGGTGGGATAGTCGGCCGTGCAGTGCGAGAGGCGGAACTTCTCGACGATGTCGAAGCCGGTGTAGTCGGGCAGAGTGACCCAGCCACGTTCGATGAGCGCCTCGACGTGGGCGATATGCTGCGCGACGACGACCTGCGCCTTTTCGAACAGATCGGAAATCTCGGTTTCGAACTGGTAGAGCTCGTCGGCGTCCTCGACGTCGGTGGGGGACAGGCCGCCGGAGACGTCGCTTGCTTGCCACGACTCGACGTTTTGCGGCTTCACGCGCCTGTCGAAGCGCGTATCGCCATCGAGGTAGGTTATTGCGATCTCGACGACCTCGTCGGATTCGATATCGCGACCGGTCGCGCGGAGGGCTAGGGCGATGCCGCCTTTGCGCGGCAGCTCGGAAACCTCGATGAGCTCCTCGTCCGAGACGTCGAAGAACCGGTATTCCATGATGGCTCCATTCAGGTAGGTTGGTGCACGTGCACATGCCATGATAGCAAGAGAAGGAAGGTCCCATGCATGCAAAACAGCAGTTTGCGGAGGTAATGGGCGCGTCGCCTCGCGGAGCTGCATGCAAAACCGCCGCTGGAATGGACAAGTCGCAAGGGCGGATGCGCGTGCTCATCGGCTCGAATAGGACGATGTTGGCAGTGTGTGGATGGGGAGTTGTAGAGATACTTTCAATTTCCGCTAAATGGGTATTGCATATCACGGGCAATATCCCTAAACTATCGCCTTGCGCTTGCAGATGGTGGGTGTGGCCTAGTTGGCTAAGGCGCCAGATTGTGGCTCTGGAGATCGAGGGTTCAAGTCCCTTCACCCACCCCAGCGCGCAAGCGCAAGAATATGTGGAGCATCGTTGAATTTCGGTTGCAAAAGGGTTCAGCTTCGCTTAATATATTCGAGCGCTTTCGAGCGAAACATATTTACCATGGACCGGTAGCTTAGTTGGTAGAGCAGGGGACTCTTAATCCCAAGGTCCGGGGTTCGAGTCCCCGCCGGTCCACCATCGAATTCAACGTCCCATACTGGGGCGTTTTTCTTTGTGCTTGCTTTTTAGGAACTGACCGAAAGGGGCGCCGATATCTGATGCCGGCGCACCGCGTGTGGACTAGTTGTTGCGCGGGCAGTTGTGGCTTGGACAGTCGGTCGGACAGCTCCAGTCGACGCCGCCTGTCACTGCTTCGAGCTGCTCGTCGGTGAGTTCCGTGCCTTCTGATTCGGCGAGCTTCTTGAGGTCCTCGGTGGTTTCGCATGCTCGGATTTTTTCCTGCAGTTCTGGGGCAAGGCTATCGAGGTTCATGGCTGTCCTTTCGAATGAGGTTCAACAAATTATACGGAGGGAGTTGGAAATCATCTCCAAAAACATAAAAGGAGCCGGGGGAGGCGGCCCTCCCGGCTCCCATGAAGTGGCGCGTGAAGCTCTGACCTACTCGGCAGGTGCGTCATGGCCCATCGTGAACGAGCGACCTTCCTTAGCCCATTGGCGGTATTCGGCCGTAGCGGTGAACAGGGCGTCAGAGGACGAATTGAGGGCGGTTTCGCAGGAGTCCTGGATCACGCCGATGATGAAGCCGATGGCGACGACCTGCATGGCGACGTCGTTGGGGATGCCGAACAGCGAGCAGGCCATCGGAATGAGCAGCAGCGAGCCGCCGGGGACGCCCGAAGCGCCGCAAGCCGAGATGGCCGCGAGCGCCGACAGGATGACCGCGGTGGGAATGTCGACCGTCAGGCCGACGGTGTAGGCGGCCTGCATGGCCATGACGGAGATCGTCACCGCAGCGCCGGCCATGTTGATCGTGGCACCGAGCGGAATCGAGACGGAGTACAGGTTCTTGTCGAGGCCCAGGTGCTCGCATAGCTCCATGTTGACGGGGATGTTAGCAGCCGAGCTGCGGGTGAAGAACGCCGTGATACCCGAGTCCTTGAGGCAGCGCAGGACAAGCGGATAGGGGTTCTTGCGCGTGAGGACGAACACCATGATGGGGTTCGCAACCAGCGCAATGAACAGCATGCAGATGACGAGCAGCGCGATGAGCTGACCGTATTCGACGAAGATTTCGGGCCCGTTGGTGGCGACGGCGTCATAGACCAAGCCGAGGATGCCGAGCGGGGCGAGGCTGATGATCCAGCGCACGATGGTCGCGACCGCATCCGCGATAGCCGAGAACACAGCCTTGACGCCGTCGGAGGTGGCGCGCAGGGCGACGCCGATCATGGCGGCCCAAACAAGGATGCCGATGTAGTTGGCTTCGACGAGCGCCTTGACGGGGTTGGCCACGATGTTCATGAGCAGCGTGTTCAGGACCTCGCCGATGCCGGACGGCGACGATTGCGTGATGTCGTCAGCCGAGGCGAGCGTCAGCTCGATCGGCACGATGAAGCTGCCGACGACGGCCACGAGCGCGGCGATGAAGGTGGAAACCAGGTACAGGATGATGATCGTCTTCATCGATCCAGGTGCCTTGGCATTGCACAGCGCGCTGATGATCAAGAAGAACACCAGGATGGGCGCGACCGCCTTCAGGGCGTTCACGAACAACGTGCCCAAAAGCGTGATGATGGCCGGAACAACGGAGCCATCGGACGGTATGAGCAAACCCAGCACGGCGCCGATGGCGAGGCCGACCACGATGCGGAGCACGAGGCTTATGCTGTTCCATTTTTCGATAAAGCTTTTCACAATCTTCCCTTCCTAAGAGCTAATCGATAGCTCACAATAATAGACGAACTGAATCCGTTATGCCATATAACGAGCGTTTTTTGCCTAAACGTGAACCGAGTGGACACCGAGGGGGCGCCATCGGGCGTAACAGGCACAAGACGAATGCTTCATGTTGAGAAGCGTCGAGCGGCGCGCGAGGGAACGCATGCATTCGCGGACCGAAAGGGAGTCTCCCCAATGGTCACGGACCGAAAGGGAGACTCCCTTTCGGTCCGTGTTGGGCATCGTGCTCCGTTGTCTTCCCGTGGTTGCCTGTCCCAGAACGGTTCTGGTATCATCAGGAAGGTCGTGCGGGCGTGGCGGAATTGGCAGACGCGCCAGATTTAGGTTCTGGTACCGCAAG
>CAMOLA010000060.1 GCA_946618265.1 uncultured Eggerthellaceae bacterium | reverse complement strand
CGTAGACCTCGGACAGCCAGTAGTTGGCCGTGATGGCGCCGGAGTTGGACAGGATGAGGCCGCCCACGGAATAGGTGACGGTAGAGTTCTCCTTGACGCGCCAGTCGTTGATCTTGAGGTAGTTGTCGACGAGGTCCTTGTAGTTGAGCAGCGCCGAGTTGACGTTGCGGACCTTTTCGCGCTGACGGCGGTACAGGATGTAGGCCTTGGCGACGTCGGCGTAACCGGATTCGGAGAGGACCTTCTCGACGCTGTCCTGGATGTCCTCGACGGTGATCTGGCCGTCGTGGATCTTGCTCTCGAAATCGGACGTGACGTGAAGCGCGATCAGCTCGATGACGCTCGGATGGTACTGCTTCTCGATGGCGTCGAACGCCTTCGTGATAGCTGCGCTGATCTTATCGATCGAGAAATCGACGACTTTACCGTCTCGTTTCACTACCTGGTACATGCAATTCCTCCCGGGTAAAATGGCTTCGTTTAGTGGTCAAAAGCGCGTTTTCCGCGTGCGGCATAATGTACCACCATATCCGATTCATATCAATATGTAGTGTTGATTCCACGGCAATCTCCATATATATTGTGCCATTAACCGACCGTCGCGCCTAAAATGCAAGGTCACGCCGACGGTTGTATTCCCGAGACACAAATCTGGGCAAACAGGCGCCCACGGCATTGCCGAGCACTGACCTGGCACACTGACCGAAGGGGAGTCTCCCCAATGGTCTGTGACCATTGGGGAGACTCCCCTTCGGTCCGTTCGGTGCACCGCATGCGTTCTCGCGCACAGCGCCCGGCACCTCGCGCACACCCTGGTCGGGCGTTTCGCCCGCGGGTCTGCTACTCCTCGACGCCCCGCACCTCGGCGTGCTTCACGTAAGCGGCGACGATGTCCCGGTACGCCCGCATGTCGGCGGGGTCCGGCGCCGTGAGGGCATGGTCGGGAACCGCATCCCTGTCCGCGAACGCCTGGAGAAAATACCGGTCGGCTCCCGCGATCCAGACGCCGATTTCCTCGAAATCGCGCGCTTCGTGGTATTCGTCGATGACCGTCGTACGAAACTCGTAAGCCACGCCCGAATCCATCAGGAGCTTGATGCTCTCCTCGATTCGTGCGAGGTCGATGTCGGCAAGACCCACCGTTCGAGCGTATTTTCCGGGCGAATTCTTGATGTCCATCGCCACGTAGTCGACGAGCCCTTCCGCAAGCACGCGCTCGAGCATCCGGGGGCTATAGCCGTTGGTGTCCAATTTGACGGCGAACCCCGCAGCCTTGATGTTCGCCAAAAACTCGGGAAGGTCGCCCCTCAAGCACGGCTCCCCGCCCGTGACGGCCACGCCGTCCAAAAGGCTATGGCGCTTCTCCAGGAACGCGAAGAATTCCTGCTCGTCGATCGCGTCGGGCATCGGACCTTCCACCAACTCGAAGTTGTGGCAAAACGGGCAGCGGAAATCGCACCCGCCCAGAAAGACCGTGCACGCCACGCGCCCCGGGTAGTCGAGCAGCGTCATCTTCTGCAGTCCCTGTATCTTCATCGTTCTTTCCCTTCCGCCGTCCGCATCTACGACTGACCGAAGGGGAGACTCCCTTTCGGTCACTGACCGTTAGGGAGGCTCCCCTTCGGTCAGTCGCCCAGCGTGCACCGCTTACGCCCGTGCGCCTTCGCCTGGCCGGCGCCACCTATAGTACCCAATTTCAAGCGAGTCGCCGGACGGAACAGAAACCGATCACACGCCGGCGAGGACGTGCCGATTGCGGAGCGTCGCGTCGGCAATCCCGTCGTTGACGGAATATGCATGCTTCTCCAGCTCGCCGCTTTGGACCCTCGTCAGCCCCTGTATCTCGAGCTCGTCTATCAAGTCGGCGGCTATCCCCTCCACCACCTCGTATTTGTCGCAGGCGAGCTGGCCATCGTTGCTGGTGGTGATCAAGTATTCGAGAAGCTCCGCATCGAGGGCGAGCCGCGGAAGGGCGCGCATCGCGCGGAACTGCCATTTGTAAAACGGACGGTAAACGTCGTTCAACAAGAAAATGGCCGCCATGGCGTTGTCCGCGAAAGCGATGACCGCCAGCTGCGCGGCTGCCGTCTCGCCATGGCGCAGGCAGCGCGCATAGTTGTACTGCCCCGCCTGGGCCGCGAGCAGGAGATGCCCCGCCAGCTTCTTGCGCCGAACGTCTTCGGGATAGCGGGCAAGCCGCTCGCGGGCGCGCGAAAGATCGCCCGACCCGTCGTAGAACACCTTGCCGTTGACCGCCTCGGCCAACGCGAAGGAAGGTACGGCCAGCCACTGGTCGACCGTCAACGTCCCATCTGCGCTCCCCGTCTTCTCGGCGAGGAAATCGGCCATGCGCATGACGCCGCGCCGCGGCCCGCCGACCGGCGCCATCTTCGGCCGCGCCACCCCCTCGAACTCCCGGGGAAGCGCCGCATACGCCCGCTCCAAGGCGAACTCCTGCTTGCGGTCCACGACGTCTTCGCCGGGCAGCAACAGCATGAAGCCGGGGTCGAAGTCGTGGTCGCGCGACAGCTCGTCATCGAATCCGAAGCACTCGGAACCGCTCCCGAACAGCCCGGCGGCGACGTGCGGCAGAAGCGACGCGAAGTCCCGCTGCAGCATCGGCATGCCGTAGGCCTCGAAATATGCCTCGGAAATCTCAAGCCCGTTCATAAATGGCCTTCGCCCGTTCCTTCAAATCCGCATCCACCAGGAAGTAGCCGTGATGGGCGAACGCCGGCGCGCATTTCTCGCACACGAACGCGTAGTAGCCGTCGCGGGGAAGCCCCGGCGCATCGAGGAGCTCGAACGCGGTATCCAAGCACGTCTCGACCATTTTCTCGCAGGCTTCGTAGCCGTCCTGCAGCGCGGCATCCCCGCTGCCGCCCGCCTCCGCATTGGCCCGCGCAACTGCGGCGTCGGCCATGTTCAGGTACGTGATGGCCTGCTCGAGCTCGCCGTTGGGCACATCCCCCATGACCGCGAGCGCCTTGGCGTACAGCCTATCGGCCTCGTCGAATCGTCCGAGCGACACGCAGGTCAGCGCCATGTTGTTGTACAGCCCGCCGAGAAGCCGCGGCTCGGTGCCGTCGCTGCCTTCGTAGAGCGCGGCGGCCTGGCGGAACAGATCGAGCGAGCGCTCGTTTTCGCCAAAGGCGTTGCAGGCCGTCGCAACGTTGGTGTAGGTCGTGCCCGCGCTTATCGTGCTACCGAAGCCGAGCTCGTCGACGAGCCGGAGCGCCTCGCCGCCGTGCAGCAGGGCACGTTCCTTGTCGCCGGTCTTGCGGAAATGCCCCACCAACTCGTTGCGCACCATCAGCTCGCCGCGCGCATCGCCCACCGCGAGCGCTTCTTCCAGCCAGTAGAGCAGATGGCGCTCAGCCCCCGCATAATCGCGTCGGCTCATGTAGTCGTCGAGCTTCTCGACGATCCGCTGCTGCGGTATCGACTGCACATTCGCCCCCTCTCCTCGAGCGCTAAGACTATACATTTGGGGACAGTCCCCAAATGTATAACCGCTGCCAATGATTATACATTTGCGAACCGTCCCTCTCGGCGCTTGCACCGTAGCTCGCCAAATGGCCGTCTCGAGCCCTCCAACCGGCTCTCTTGCCGCGACGTCGACACGGCCCATCTTTGAAATCCAGTACAATGTACTCGTTGACCCCTACGAGGAAGGACGGCATCATGGCGGAGCAGTTCAGCGCCGAGTGGGCGCGCGGCATCATCGACGACGGCGTGGAAAAGGCGCAGAGCCTCATGAACGACCCGGAGCAAATCAACGGGCTGCTGCAGGACTTGCAGGAGAAACTGAAGACCATCCCCGACACGGTCGCGACGGCGTTCTCCAACGTTCCGCTCATGGCTTCGATGGTCAAGAGCTACGTAACGCGCGAATACACCGAGGTTTCCCCCAAGGTCGTGATTTCGCTGGTCAGCACGTTCCTGTACCTGGTCGCCCAGAAGGACCTCATCCCCGACGACACCCCCATCATCGGCTTCGCAGACGACATCGCCGTCGCCACGATCGCCATGGCCATCAACGAGCCGGAGCTCAAGGCGTTTGCTGAATGGCGCGAGCAGAACAGCGCAGCGGCACCGGCCGCAGAGCCGCCCGCACAGCCGGCCGAAGCCGCGCCTGAAGCGGCCGAACCGATATCCTAAACCAGCGCATGCAAGATGGCGGGAACGGGTCCTCCCCTTCCTGCCATCGGAGCCACGTCATGAAAAGGGACTGTCCCTTTTCATGATTAGTCTTCGAATTTCCAGAAATTCGTGCCCGTTTCGGCATTGCGCTCGGCGCCGATCACGCCGCCCGCAACGGGACGCAACTCGATTTCCGCGGTGTAGCGAACGGTCGACGACTTCAGATGCCCCGCCGCTATGCGCTGCTCGCCGGCATCCTGGTACGCGAAAAGCGCGTGCGCGTGATGCGATAGGCTGCCGTCGTCGCACGAGATGACGTTGCCCGTGATGGATACCAGCTCGAGGAGGCCTTCGTAGCGCTCGGTCCTGAACGAGCCGGCTTCGGGGTCGAATACCTGTATTTCCGCGGCGTCGCAGCCGCCAACCCCCGAAAACGTCGCCGACCGCACGCCCTCACGCTCGCACACCTCGCGAATCGAGGCGATGACCTCATCGTTTCGATCGAGCCGCACGTAGTAGCAGCCGCCGTAGTTTCGATAATCCATGTCCGCCAACTTTCACTCGTGTTTCCAACGCACACTATACCAGGAGACAACGGGGGCAGCCCCCGCCTTTCATGCTTGATAGCTTCGCATCGCGAGAAACGCCTAACGTCTGCTAGGAATGGCTCCTATACGCAGAAAGGCGAATTTCAATCAGCTCTTTCTGCGGCCTTGCAATGAGGCGGACATAGTCACTCGCAAATGGCGATCCGGGCAACGTGATCCGCTCGCAAGCACTAATCTGGGCGACGCCGCTGCCTAGATCGCCGCTTGCGAGCGAATTATCCATTTGGGGACAGTCCCCAAATGGATAGAGCTACAGGCGTCGCTCCATGACCTCGCGGGCGATGGTCATGAACGAGTCGATGATGGACCACTGGTAGCTTTTGTCCTGGTGCCCGAAGCTGATGGGATAGCGGGCCGTGTCGCCGAGGCGCAGGATCATGAGCGACGAGAGCTGTTCTTCGGTGAGCGCCGAACGGGCCAGGATTTCCGGACAGAAGCACGCGCCGACGCCGCGGACGCACAGCGCGAGCAACGTCTCGGCGTTGCTCGAGGTGGCCACGATGTTGGGCCGCGTGATGCCAGCGCGTTTCAGCAGATTGCGCTCGACGTGCCCGCCGATGTCGTCGATGCTGTTCAACACGAGCGGGCACCCCACGATGGCCTCGAACTCGCCGCTCTCGAAACGCTGCGCGCGCGCCTCTGCCTCGTCGCCGTAAAGCGTTTCGAACAGGTCGCGCGCGACCAGCATGACCACTTCCTCGCGGTAGAACTCGTGCACGGTGATACCGGGAATTGCATCGGGGAAACTCGCGATGGCCAGGTCGGTTTCGCCATCGACGAGCATGCGGCGCAGCACGTCGTTCGTCTCCTCGACGAGGTTGATGCGAATCGCCGGATAGCTCTTCTGGAATTCCTGGATGATTTCGGGCAGGATGGTGCGGCCGCGCGTGTAGGTGACGCCGATGCGCAGCACGCCGCTCTGGTTTTGCGTGATATCGCAAAACTCCTGCTGCATGGCGGCATAGCCCTCGCGGAACGACGCGGCGTAGCGAAGCAGCACCTCGCCGGCGTAGGTCAGTTCGAGCGGCACGTGCCTGACCACCAGCTGGCAGCCAAGTTCCTGTTCCATTTTGGCAATGTTCGAGCTCAACGACTGCTGCGTGATGTGCAGGCGCTGTGCAGCGCGCGTGAAGCTGCGTTCATGGGCAAGCGTCTCGAAATACGCGAGTGACGAGAAATTCATGGCACCACCGTTCTCGCAATCAGAGACTTTGCGGGTCATGGGCCCGTAAAACATCAGGTTGCGCTATTACAAAAACTCCCTGTAATGAGTACCAATAATAACAGTTTGGAAATGATATTTCCACACGCTACTATACGAGCCACAGGAACGGGCAGACAACAGAAGGAGGCCCTCATGATAGAGATTATCGGACTCGTAGCAGTGCTTGTAGTAGTCTTTGCGCTCAAGGCGGTTTCGATCGCGAAAACGCATGACGAGCTTGTCGCGGATTGCGCTTCCTTCAGCTGGGCAAGCGCCCGCGAGGAAGACGCAGCCCTGGCAGAATCCTGGACGGTCGAGGAAGAGCCTCGCACGCCGGATTACGCGACGGTGGGCACCTTCCGTCGCGTCGGCGGCGCCAGCGCCTAACGACCCGATTCCAACAACAAGCTTGAGGCCGTCTTCCGGGACGGCCTTTTTTGTGGCGAAAACCGCCGATGCGCGCGGGGGCGCGCTGACCGAAAGGGAGTCTCCCTTTCGGTCGGTGCGCCCCCGCGCGCATCGGGCCTCATGCTTTCCGCAGACGAAGCGTCGGGAAAAGCACGGGAATGGAGTATGATAGGCCATCATGCCAAGTTGGAACATACATACCGCGCACGTCGAGCGACTCCTTGAGGCGCATGAGGGCCGCGCGCTCGGCATCGAGGATGCAAACGCGTTCCTCTTCGGCAACTACGTCCCTGACGTGTACGTGGGATTCATGGTTCCCGACGCCTCGTTTCGCATCGACTACTGCATCACGCATGCAGCGCCGGCCAACTTGATACCCATTCCCGAAGCCGATCGGTTCTGGGACCTGTACATCGCCCGACGAAGCCCCTCGTCGCCGGTCGGCAAAAGCCTTGTCCTCGGGGCGTGGGCGCATCTGGTGACAGACCGCGTGTACAACGGCAACTTCCGCGCGTATTGGCAAACGCACGACCTCCCCACAGGCGATGAGCTGCGCGAGGGAAAACAGGGCGACTTCGACCTGTTCGGACGCACGCTGGGCATTTCGATGCTCGTCGAAGCGACGCCCGAGCTGCTCGAAGCGGCCTACACGTTCCGCCCGTATCGCATCTTGGCCGATGACGTGCGACGCACCGTTGCCGTAGCGCAAACGATCGTGCGAGACGGCGGGCTGCTCCCCGCAGGCGATGGCGGCTATCAGGTGCTCAACGCCGAATGGCTGACCGATGTGTTCGAGGCTTGCGACGAGCGACTTTCGACGTGGCTTTTGGCGTGGCGGCAGATCGAGGCCGATGGCGGAAGGTGCACGGCCACCGACGTGAGACGGCGGATCGGCCTGCCTCCCGCGATTCCCGACGATTTGGATTGGATGCGCAAGGACGCTTGATGCGCACCACGCGCGCTATCGCGCACATCGCAGGAAAGCACCCCGAACGCACGACCACCATCGCGCAACAAACCCTGCCGCGATGCGTTTTGCACTTGTTTTACACGTTGAAGAACATTTCCCCAGCTCGGCAATTCCGAAAACGCAAACGAGCGCAAAACTTGCACGGCGGCTTGCCAAAAGCGAGGACTGGCCCGCTACTTCGCCGCAGAATCCGACGACTTCGACGAAAGCCCCAGCTCTTCGGCGGTCTTGCCCGTCGCGCTCTTCACGGCATCGTCGAGCGTGGCGTCTGCTTGCGCCTGGGCTTCCTTGTCGTAGGTGATGACATCAACCGTGCCGTCAGCCTTGTCAGCGCTGATCTCGACATCGAATTCGCCCTGGACGTCGACCAAGTCGGCGACGTTGTCCGTAACGACCTCGTCGAAAACAACCCGGCCCATATCATCGGTCGCCATCACATGGAACGACCCCCTGTTGACAATGTGGTTGATGCACAGCCCCTCGCCGTCGCCGACGACGACCTTCCCGGCGCTCGCGCCATCCGCACCGCCCTTGGCCACGGCATGCACGCCATTGTCCTCGTTCGTCACTCCAAACGAGCTCAGGGTGCAAGCGCTCAGCAAAACAGCCATCGCCAATGACGTCATCAGAGTAAAGAGCTCTTTCATGTCGCGTTCCTTTTCTAACGAAGCATCCGCTCGATGCCAATTGTAAAACAACTCTATGTTAAACCGACGTTGACACGGAACCGCCCCTGGCAGGTGGGGCGTGAACGATCCTGCAGGCACAAACTTCAACCATTCATCTAGGCTAGCCGAAGCCAAGCGAACGCCCCACCTGCCAGGGGCGGTTCCGTGTCAACGTCGGTTTAACATAGAGCAAAACAAAACATGGGACGGGTCTTTGATTGCCGTCCCATGTTTTTCAGCAGCTTCGTGTGACGGAGACGCTATTCGCCCAGCACGTCAATCCATGTTCCATCGGAGTAATAGGCGAGCGGCAGCAAATTGATGTGGCCCGCATGCGAGCCGCTGCCCCAGTAGCGCACGCTGCCATCGCGCACGGGACCGATCTCGATCCAAGAGCTGTCGGGCAGCTCGCGATATTCGCGTCCATCCTCGCCAACGAGTATTTGGCACGCGTAATCGACCGAGCAGATGTGCACGGTCGGAAAGCGCCGGGGGAAATCAGCCCCCCGACACTCTTCCAGCTGCCTGTCAGACCCGGAAGCCATCAGCCTTACGCGAACGCGATGTCGCCGAGGCCCCTGTCCGCATCCATCGTGCTAACGGAAAGCACCTTCTCCTTGCCGTCCTTGGCGATGGTCACCGTAAACTCGGCGTCCGGCAGATCGTCAATCCAGAAATCTCCCCAACTGTTCGTCGTCGCCTCGAAACGACTACCGTCTGCCTCGGCCACGACCGTGGCACCTTCGACGATCTCGTCGTCTTCGGGCGTGTACACGGTGCCGGCGATGAACTTCTTCGGCAGGCCCTTGTAGTACACGTGCGGGCTGGTGCCATATTCGGGGTGCAGCACCTCGGCTCCTTCGAGGTCAAGCTCGTCGAGCTCGCCAAACTGGATGACGCCGACTGGACAGTTGTCCATGCAGCGCGGCACGCGGATCGGCGAATCCTCGTCGTCGAGCAGATGCGCGCAACCGGTGCACTTCTGCGGAATCTCGAGCTCCTCGTTCCAGAAAATCTTGTGATAGGGGCACGCATCCACGATTTGCTTTTGGCCCTTGGCTTTCACCGGGTCGATGATGACCAGCCCGTCCTCGCGATGGTAGACCGCGCCGTCCTTGGCCGCCTTCTCGCATGGCGCGTTCTCGCAGTGCATGCACGGCGTGGGAATATAGCTCACCTTGACCTGCGGGCGCTGGCCGCGCTCCTTCTGGTTCACCTTCAGCCAGAACTGACCGGAGTTGGGCTGCTCTTGCGCATAGGGCATCCAGCAGTTCCCACAGTGCTCGTCCTTGCAGCCAATCTGGCAAGCATGACATCCGACGCACCTGCTGACATCGATCAGGAATCCCTTCATTTCTCGTCCTCTCTCGTTATAAGCCCGACTACTGTTTGACTACCCACGCATCGCGCGTGATGCCCGCGCCGGGGTCGTAGTCGCGCTCGAACGCCTCGGGATACTCTCGCTTCCAGCTGTCGTACTCTTCCTGGGAAAGCTTTTCAGCTTCGGCCAGATAACCGGTGACGGCGAAGCCCTTGCAGTGCTTCGAAACGGTGGCCTGCGGGCTGATTAGATTGATGGCACCGCCGCGGTCGATGTGCGGGGCAATCGGGTCGACGCGCGAGCCCTTGGCCACCACGACCGAGCCGGGCATGACGCGCTCGGAGATGTAGGCGCCTGTCAGGATGATGCCGCGCTCGTTGTACAACTTCACGATGTCACCCTGCTTGATATCGCGCGCATCGGCATCTTCGGGGCTGATCCACAGCGGCTCGTACAGGTAGCCGTCCGGCCCCTTGACCTTCGTCGTCTCGATCTCGCGGTACCAGGCGATGTCATCGCCCTGCACGTGCACGCGGAAGCGCGCCGGGTTGGCAGTCACGAGCAGCGGATAGGTCTTGCAGCGCTCGCCCCACAGGCTCTCGTCGTGCGTCCAACCTTCCTCGGCTGGGCCGCCGACGATCCATTTGGCGATGGGCTGGCGTTCCTTGTCATCGGGGAAGTTCGTTGCGAGGGCCTCGGAATAGAATTCCAGCTTGCCAGACGGCGTGTCGAGCGGATAGTTCTCGGGGTCGTCATAAAAGCCGCGCATGCCGGGCAGCTCGTCGCGCCAGTTTTCCTCGAGCTTCGGGTAATAGAAGCCCTTCTCCTTCAAGTTCTCCCAGGTCGTTTCCTCGGTCAGGCGCGACTGGTCGAACCCGAACTTCAGCCATTCCTCGGTGGTGAGGCCGCGATCGAGCTCTTCGCGTTTGCCGAACCGATCGAGCACGTCGAGTGCGATCTCCCAGTCGGATTTCGACTCGCCCACGCGGTCGCACGCATGCGGCGTGTAGGCGGCATAGCGCAGCTGCACGGTCATCGATGCGCCCATGGTATCGTCATCTTCCAGGCACGTGGTCACGGGCAGCACGAGGTCGGCGAACAGCGAGTCGTTCTCCATCCACTGGTGATTGGTCACGAAGAACTCCACCTCGTCGGTGCGGATGGCATCCTGGAATTCGAAACCGCCGTTCCAGCAGTTCATATTGCAGGGCTTCTCAGACCACAGCATGTGCACCTTGGAGATTTTGGGGGCCTCGGTCGGCGGCTCCACGCCCATGCGAGCGGCCATGGCCTGCTGCATGGCGAGCGCCTTCTGCGGGTCGGCCGGGTAGTTGAACTCCTGAAACTGCTCTTCGGTGGTAACGTAGACGATGCAGGGGCTGCCCCACCACTTGACCTCGCCCTTCGTGAGCGCGGTGGCGATCTCGGTGCGCGGCAGCGACTGGGCGGTCGGGAAGAACATGCGGCAGTGGTTGAGCATGCTGAACGGACGGGTCGACGACGCAGCAATGCGCTCCTTGCCCATGCTCGTGGCCTCGAGGTGCAGCTGCTGCACGCCAGGCTTGCCCATGCCCTGCATGGCCAGCATGTAGGCGGCCGTTCGGCCGGGTTCGTGGCTGTACGGCGTCTTGATGGCGCCCGAGCTGTACATGACGTGCGAGGCGCGCTTCTTGCAGATATTGCGCGCGAACGCCTTGATGGTATGCGCCGGAACGCCGCAGCGCTCGGCCGCCCACTTCGGGTCTTTCGGCACGCCGTCTTCTTTACCCATGATGTAATCGACGACTTTGTCGAATCCGATCGAGTGCGTGTCGATGAAATCCTTGTCGTAGATGCCCTCGTCGATCATCGTGTACATGACGCCGAAGTTAAACGCTGCGTCGGTGTTCGGCAGGATTGGAATCCACTTGACGTCCTTGTGGCACACGGCCGTGTAGTTGCAGAACGGGTCGACCGACACGAACTCTTTTCCGAGCTGCTCCCAGTACTTCAGCAGGCGCGAGAAGAACATCGAGCCGTAGTTCTGCGTGAGCTCCCAGTCGCCCGCGTCGAACAACAGCAGGTCGGCGTTCTCGGTGACGTCCTTCACGACGTTCCAGTTGGAATAGTTGTTTTGCGGGGGCGCGATCAGACCGCCCCCATGGTTGAAGCCCGAACCCCAGAAATGCTTAGCGCCCCAGTACCAGCCCTCGACCGAGTCGGGGGTGCGCGTCTCGCGCGTGTAACCGCCCAGCTTGTCCATGACGGTCGCATGCATGCCGCCGCCCGCATGCAAGTCCTTGGACTCGCGATGACCATCCTCGCCAACGCAGAGCACCGTGTAGGGGCCGTACTTGTCGATGACGCGGCGCAGCTCGCTTTCCATGATGTCGAGCGCCTCGTCCCAGCTAATCTCAACGAACTTCGATTTGCCGCGGTTGGCCGCGTTGATCTTGGCCGGATCGCCACCCGGCTCCCAGTCGACGCGTTTCAGCGGCTTCATTACGCGGTTCTTGGAGTAGACGCGCTGCTTGTAGGCCAGCGCCATATAGTTCGGCGCCGCCTTCATCTCGGGACGCAGCTTCTTCCCATCGACCTCTAGCTCCCACATGGACTCGGCGAGCTCTTCTTCGGTATAGTGCTCGTCGATGTGCATCGGGCGGATGCGAACGATCTTGCCGTCCTTGCTGTCTACCGCAGTCGGATCGCCGCCCGTGCCGCCGCTCGCGATGCTTTGTGTGGTGGTGGTCAATCCATCCATAGCACTCATGCCCCGATCTCCTCTCTCTCGCTCGTTGAAGGGGGTTTCACCCCCGTTTTCGCAGGACAAACAGCGCACAAGCGCGCCAGAGCCCGCGAATCCCTCTAGCATGAAAGGTTATCGGCCTCAGAGCGTGCGGACAATTTTCGAAACGCTTCCTTTTGACCTCGATTCGGGACTTTCCCCCCGATGTGAAACGCGCAAGGTAACACATCGCCGAACCTGTTAACAGAACCGCATGACGAGTGAAGCGGGTCTCCGGGGTTGATGCCATTACGCCAAGCCGGCGGGACCCATGCGCGTGAGCGATTCTGCAGGGGTCGAGCGCCCGGAAAACGAGCCAGTGGCTCGTTTTCAGCGAGACCGGGCAAGCTTTAGCTTGCCCCCGTGCATTCTTCCAGTGCTTGAAGAACCATTTAGGTTTAGCCGAAGCCAAG
>CAMOLA010000059.1 GCA_946618265.1 uncultured Eggerthellaceae bacterium | reverse complement strand
ACCTGTGCGCGATGCTCCATCTCGCGCGCGTTGAGCATGCACCCGCCGCAATGCACGACCGCGCTCACGCCGTCGAGGTCGGTTGGGAACTCCCTGCCGGCAGTGAACGAGAAACGCGGGTTTGCGCCGCACATGCCGCGCACCCAAGCGGGAATCTTCACGGTACCGATATCCCCGCACTGGCGATGGTGCGTGCATCCTTCCGAAACGAGCACCACATCGTCGTCGCAAAGCCCATCGAGCGCATCGACGGCGCCCATCTGGACGGGAAGCGTGCCCTTGTAGCGCGCCATGAGAATCGAGAACGAGGTGAGCGGCATGTCGTCGGGTATCGCCGCGGCGACGGCGCCGAATGCCTGGGAATCGGTGATGACGAGCTTGGGATCGCCCGACAGCGCCGCCAGCGTGTCGGGCAGCGCTTCGACCGATGTCACGCACGCGATGGCCCGCGCTTCCACGATGTCGCGGATGACCTGCTGCTGGGGCAAGATGAGCCGCCCCTTGGGCGCAGCCGAGTCGATGGGCACGACGAGCACGACCACATCGCCGGGCGCGATCAAGTCGGATACGAGTTTCCGACGGCTGTCCGCGCCTTTGCCGAGGGCCGCAATCGCGCGCTTCAGCGCGTCGATGCCATCGCCCTCGGTCGCCGAGGTTCGCACGTGGCAGGCCAGGCATCCGGCCTCGTCGCGCTCGGGCTCGATTGCATCGGTGCCATGGCGCGCCTCTGCGATGTCGAACTTGTTCCACGCCACCACGTAGGGAATCGAACGCTCTCTGAACTCCGCGACGAGCTGCGCATCGACGCGCGACATGCCGCGCGTCGCATCGACGACGAGCACGGCGACGTCGGTGGCGTCGAGAGCGCGGCGCGCCTTTTCCACGCGCAGGCTTCCCAAATCGCCGGCATCGTCGATGCCCGGCGTGTCCACGATGAGCACCGGCCCTACGGGCAACAGCTCCATGGCCTTGCGCACCGGGTCGGTGGTCGTGCCGGCCACGTCGGACACGACGGCCAAATCCTGGCCGGTCACGGCATTCACCAGGCTCGACTTGCCCGCATTTCGCACGCCGAAGAAACCTATATGCACCCGTTCGCCCGAAGGCGTCTCGTTAAGCCCCGCCATGGCATCCTCCCGAAATCGGCGTTCCTTAAAATCTGAAATCGCGTCCCGATCCATCCCTGATCGCCTGGATGTTCCGCCGGCACGTATCCCGGCGCTTTTCGTCGGGAATCTTGGCGAGCTCGGATTCGACCATGGACCAACCGCGCTCCGCCGTCGCCGGCGATGCGTAGTCGACCAAGTATTCCGAGAGCGTCATGAGCGCATTGGGATGGCAGTAATTCAGAATCTCGCCCGACTTGCAGAAGCTCATGAAGCGATCGCCCGTGCGCCCGGCCCGATAGCACGCCGTGCAGAAGCTCGGGATGTGGCCGCATTCCATGAGCCAGGCGATGACCTCGTCGAGCGTGCGTTGGTCGGATACGTCGAACTGCTCGGTGTCGTGCGGGCGCACTTGATCGACATATCCCCCAACGCTCGTGCGCGAACCGCCCGAAATCTGGGAAATGCCGTAGCGAAGCGCACGCTCGCGCACCGGCTGGCTCTCGCGCGTGGATATGATCATGCCCGTATAGGGAACCGCCACCCGGATGAGCGCGATCAGCTTCTCGAACATCTCGTCCGAAAGCGAGTTGTCGAAATCGTTCGGGTCGATGTCGTCAGCCGGCTTGACGCGCGGCACGCTGATCGTATGCGGCCCCACTCCGAACCGGGCCTCGAGATGCTCGGCGTGCATGAGCAGCCCCACGAGCTCGTATTGGTAGTTGTCCAGCCCGAACAAAACGCCGAGCCCCACGTCGTCGATGCCGGCTTCCATGGCGCGGTCGTGCGCCTCGGTATGCCAATTGTAGTCATGCTTGGGACCAGTGGGGTGCAGTTCCAGGTAGTTTTGCTTGTGATAGGTCTCCTGGAACAGGATATAGGTCCCGATCTCGGCCTCCTTGAGCATGCGGTACTCGTCGACCGTCGTCGCGGCGATGTTGACGTTGACGCGGCGTATGGCGCCGTTGGCATGCTTGATGGAGTAAATCGTCTCCATCGATTCCAAGATGTAGTCGATCGGGTTGTGCTTGGGGTCCTCCCCCGCTTCGATGGCAAGCCGCTTGTGGCCCATGTCCTGAAGGGCGATGACCTCCTGGCGAATCTCGTCCTGCGTCAGCTTGCGTCGGGGAATCTCGCGGTTCTTCGCGTGATACGGGCAGTACAGGCACCCGTTGACGCAGTAGTTCGAAAGGTAAAGCGGCGCGAACAGCACGATGCGGTTACCGTAATAGGCAAGCTTGATCTGGTGCGCGAGCTGCTTTATCTCCTCGGTGATGCCAGGGTCTTCGCACAGCAGCAACACGGCTGCCTCGCGATGGGTGATGCACGTGCAGTGCTCTTGCTTGGGTGCCACGTTGGGATGCGCCTTGGCAAGGATCTTCCGGCACAAGTCCAAATCGTCTTTATGAGCACGCGCGTATTCGAGCGTCTCCATGATCTCGGCGTGGTTGATGAACTCGTCAGCGCACGTCGATTTCGGGTCGTAAATGTATTCGCCCATGTCCTTCTTCTTCTCGATGGTGCGTCATCGGTACCTGACCCTCATGACGCATTAGCACTAATCACACAGTGGCAAACGGGACGGGATCGCCGCGATCGACGACAAGGCGCCTGCCGATGGCAACCATTCGGGAGCCCAGGCAACCACGGCATTCGGCGGCTTCCTCGCCCGAGCAAATCTTGTTGTCGTACAGCTCGTAGTCGGCACGGACTTCGGGCGGCGAAAGGTTGGGCATGACCACGTTGGCACCCGACAGGATGCCGCGCTCGCGGCCTTGCGGATCGATCGTCCCGAGCGCCGTCGTAGCCGGGAGCAGAATGTTCGGTTGAATCAACCGAATGAGCGACAGCAGATAGCACGTGAGCTCGACCGTACCGCCCGCAAAACCCGCAAACGGCGTGGCATGATGCGGCACGAACGGACCGATTCCGCACATCTCGGGCTTGAATTCCTCGATGAACTTCAAATCGGCCGCGAGCTCCGCCGGCGTTTGGAAGGGCGAGCCCACCATGAAGCCGACGCCGACCGTGTATCCCAAGTCGCGCAGGTCGTACAGGCAGCGCATGCGGTTGTCATACGACATGGCACGCGGATGCAGCTTGCGGTAATGCGCGGCGGAAGCCGTCTCATGGCGCAGCAGGTAACGGTCCGCACCCGCCTGCCGCAAACGCGCATAGCTCGCGCGGCTCCGCTCCCCGACTGACAACGTGACGGCGCAGTCGGGATGCGCGTCTTTCAACGCGCCCACGACTTCAGCGAGCCACTCGTCGGTCGTGGCGGGGTCTTCCCCGCCCTGCAGCACGAACGTGCGAAAACCCAGACCGTAGCCCTCGTCTGCGCACGCGAGAATCTGCTCGCGCGTGAGGCGGTAGCGATGGCATGACGCGTTCGACGCCCTGATGCCGCAGTACAGGCAGTCGTTCTTGCAATGGTTCGTGAACTCGATGAGCCCGCGGGTGTACACGGCATCGCCGTAAACGCGTTCGCATTCGCCGACCGCGAGCTGCGCCGCACGCTGCACCAAGGCAGGCGTGCGTTCGGACACGAGCTGCTCGTAACCGCCCGTCGGAAGCGACCGTTCCCCCCGCAACCGTTCTATGAGCGCTTCGCCGTCCAACCTTCGTCCGTCCTTCGAATCTGGGCGCTCGCCGGAGGGCTGGGGAGCAAATCCCCGGCCCTCCGGCTTCTCGCCACCTATGCAGATCTTCTTAGATGTCCCAAGCCTGCTGGTCGGTATGCAGCCATTCGTGCGCCGTATGCGACAACGGCTTGCCGACCCAGTCCTCGTAGAGCTTCTGGACATCCGGGTTCTCGTGCGAGTAACGCAGCGTGTCGGCTTCGTCGAGCGCATTGAGGTTGGCAGCGCGCTCGGCCGCGAGCTCCTTGTTGAACTCGATGGGCTGGCCGCCGCCGCCCACGCAACCGCCCGGGCACGCCATGATCTCGACGAAATCGAAATGGGCTTCGCCCGACTCGAGCGCGTCGAGCAACTTGGCGGTATTGCCCAAGCCGCTGGCGACCGCGATGTCTACGGAAATGCCCGCAACCTCGAGGTGCTTGGAGACCCAGGGCTTCTCGGGGGTCGACTCCGTCGTATCGCACGTCGAGAAATCGGGATTCTCGCCCGTGATCAGGAAGACGGCGGAGCGCAACGCCGCCTCCATGACGCCGCCCGTACGGCCGAAAATCGTGCCGGCGCCGGTGGAAAGCCCCAGCGGATTGTCGAAATCGGTTTCGGGAAGCGCGTTGCAATCGACGCGGAACATCTTCAGCATGCGATCGAACTCGCGGACCGTGAGCACCGCATCGACGTCGGACCCGGCCTCCGTTGCCAATTGGGGCACGTCGCACTCGTACTTCTTGGCCACGCACGGCATGACCGAGACCACGAACAGACGCTTGCCGCTCTCTTCGGCTTCTGCCTTGTGCGTGTTCTTGACGACGGCGCCCATCATCTGATGCGGCGACTTGGCCGACGACAGCTGCGGCACGAATTGCGGGTAGTGCAGCTTGGCAAAGCGAACCCAGCCTGGGCAGCAGCTCGTGAACATGGGATGCTTCTTGTCGGAGGACATGAACTCGACGAACTCGCTGCCCTCCTCCATGATCGTGAGGTCAGCGGCGAAATCGGTGTCGTACACGTGGTCGAAACCGAGCGCGCGCAGCGCCGAGGCCATGCGGCCGGGAGTCGCGTCCTCGCGGGCAACACCGACGCCCTCGCCCCAAGCGGCGCGGACGGCGGGAGCGACCTGCACGACCGTGATCACTTCGGGGTCGAGCAGGGCGTCCATGACCTTGCCCGTGTCATCGCGGGCTGTGAGCGCGCCGGTCGGGCAGTGCGTGATGCACTGGCCGCACAAGGCACAGCCGGCAGCGTCGATGTCGAGGCCCTCTTTGACGAAAACGTTCATGTTGGGGCCGGCGCCCGAATGCTCCCAAACCGAGCAGTACTGCACTTTGGCGCACTCCGCCACGCAGCGCATGCATTTGATGCACTTCGACGCATCGCGAATGAGCGGGAACGACTCGTCCCATGGCGCCTTCTCGGGCAGATAGAAGCCGGTATCCCCAATGTTGAACTCGCTAGCCAGCGAGCGGAGGGCGCACGTCTCCTGGCGCACGCAGGTGCCGCATTCGTAACGATGCGACTCCATGAGCGCTTCGACGTTGGCGCGGCGGGCATCCACGACGCGCGGCGTTGCCGTGTTCACGACCATGCCCTCGCGCGCCGCCGTGTTGCAAGATGCGACGAGCTCGCCGTCGCACTCGACGAGGCAGACGCGGCATGACGCGATGTCGTTGAGCCCCTTCATCCAGCACAGGGTGGGTACGTCGACTCCCGCCTTGTTTGCAGCACCGAGCAGGGTCGTTCCCTCTTTGACCTGAACCGCCTTGCCGTCAATCGTCAGGTTTACCATGCCTCCAGCCCCCTTCCGGTCAGAGCGCCTATGCCGAACACGTCGCAACGCAGGCAACGACCGCACTCCTGCATCGCCTCTTCTTCGGTCATCGGCAGCTCAACATGCTCGAAATCGTGCTTGCGACGCTGAATCGGCCGCTCGGGCACGGCCACGCGGCCATAAGCCGCGCGATCGTTGGGCCGAGCAGGCGGCACGTCGGCTCCGCAGTCGAGCTCGTGGTCGAAACCGAGGTAATCGTCGATGTTGCGCGCCGCCGTCTTGCCAGCGGCAATCGCCATGATCACGGTCTTGGGCCCAGTCTGGCAATCGCCCCCGACGAAGACGTTGTCGAAACCATCGGCGCGAAGGAACTCGTCGGCCACGAAGCGCGTGCGCTCGGCTTTCATGCCGAACTCCTCGAACGGGGCGCTCTTGATGTCCTGGCCTACGGCAATGAGAACGATATCGGCATCGATGCGCACCTCGGGCTTGTTCGCCGCGACCGGGGCGGGCCTGCCGCCCTTGACGGCGCCGATCCGCTGCGGTTGGCACACGAGCGCGCACGCTTCGCCCTTCTCGTTGGCTTCGATGCGCACCGGAGCCTGCAAAACGACCATCTCGACGCCTTCGGCGAGCGCGGCATGAACCTCTTCCTCGAGAGCCGTCATGTCCTCGAGCCTGCGACGGTACGCCACGACGACTTCGTTCGCGCCCGCGCGAACGCTCGTGCGCGCACAGTCCATGGCGACGTTGCCGCCGCCGATGACGACGACGTTCTTGCCGGTGAAATCGGGCACCTCGCCATCGCCCGCCTTCTCGAGCAGCTCGACGGCGCTCATGACGCCTGGCAGGTCGTTGCCCTCGATGTTGAGGCTCTTGCCGCCCTGAGCACCGACCGCCACATACACGGCGTCGAACTCGTCAGCGATACGGCGCATCTCGGCGTCGTCGACGTCATGTTCCATCTTCACGTCGATTCCCCCAACGCTCAAAATGGCGCGAATGTCCTCTTCCAGCCTCTCGCGCGGGAATCGGTAAGCCGGGATGCCGTAGCGCATCATGCCGCCGAGGCGCTTGCGGCCTTCGAAGACCGTAACGTCATGCCCCATGAGCGCGCAGAAATACGCACAGGTCATACCGGACGGACCGCCGCCGATGATGGCGACCTTCTTGCCCGTCGACTCCAGGCGAGCGGGGACGTCAACCTTGTCGGCCGCGATGGTGTCGACCGCATACTTTTTGATACCGCGGATATTGAGCGGCGCATCGACGAGCGTACGGCGGCAATGCTGCTCGCACGGATGCTCGCACACGAGCGCGCACGCGGTCGGGAACGGATTGTCCTTGCGGATCATCTTGATGGCGCCCGCGCAATCGCCCTCCTGCACGAGCGACATGTATGCAGGGACGTTGACGTGAGCCGGGCACAGCGTGACGCATGGCACTTCCTGTTCGACTCCATCGGCGCAAACGCCGCGTTGCACATGCGATTGGTACTCGCCGGCAAAAGCCTCGAGCCCGTCGAGCGCGAGCCGTCCCGCATCATAGCCAATGGCGCAATCGGCCGTATCGCGTAGCAGCTGCGCCCGCTTGCGGATATCGGTCAGCGTTTCCTCGTCAGCCTGGAAACTCAGGACGGCTTCCATGTCGGCTAGGATTTTGGGCACGCCTTCTCGACATGGCGTGCACTTCCCGCATGTCTGCGCCGCGCAGGTTTGCAGCAACGATTGCATAACCGCGATAGGGCACGTGCCCGGAGGCATCGACTCGACACGGCGGCGATACGGCTCCAGAAACGCGCCGATGCGCTCGTTGTCTGCAGCGTAGGAGCCTATTGATAAACGACTCATTACTTCCCTCTCTCTATACCCTGGGCACCGAGGCAATCTCGCTTTTGCGCACGATTCCACGGAACGCGCACCCGGATCACCGGCAACCCGTCAAGTATTCGATAATGACAAGTGTATTAATTCCTACTATTGCTATTACATAATGCTATATACTTCAATTTGCACATGGGGGGCGCGAACGCAACGACGCCGACGCAATGGCGCCATCTCGTCTTCATGTTGTTATTCGCAACAGGCTTTTCGAAGCCTCGGATAGACTGCGGCGTTAAGTCGAGCTGCCACTCGGCTTTACGCCCTATCCGAACATTCCTCCGATTTCAATGCATCCGCGCTCGTTCGCGACGCACCTCCTTCAGTGGAACGATTCGCGCGTCCTCGGCATCCGCCGATACCGAGGACCGCCCGAATCCATCGAATCGATTACGCTTCCTTCTTACGGTAGGACAGCCAGTAGACGATGCCGACCATGATTGCGCCGCCCACTATGTTGCCCAGCGTGGCAAGACCGATGTTGTACGCCGCCCCGCCGGCGTTGAGCGCGTTGGTGAACGCCTCGAGCTTCGCGGGATCGATGTCGCCCACATAGCCGTACGTGCTGAACGCGGCAATACCCATGGGCAGGAAGAACATGTTGGCCACGCAGTGCTCGAAACCACAGGCAACGAACGCGATGACCGGGAACATGGACGTGAACACCTTGTCGATGACCGTGCGGCCCGCAAAGCCCATCCACACGGCCAGGCAGACGAGCCAGTTGCACATGATGCCGCGGAAGAAGATGACGCCCGGCGCGAGCGAGATCTTGGAGTACGCGACGTTGATCATGGCGTTGCCCACGGCCCCGCCGTTCATGCCGGCGAAATTGCCGCCGATGAGGATGGCGACGATGATGAGCGACCCGACGAGATTGCCAACATAGACGACAACCCAGTTCTTCAGCACGTCAGCCCAGCTGATCTTGCCGTCGGCCGCAGCGCAGACCATCAGGCAGTTACCCGTGAACAGCTCGGCGCCCGCAACGATGACGCACAGCAGGCCCAACGAGAACGCCACGCCGCCGAGCACCTGCGAAGGTGCGAAGCTCAGCGTCGTATCGCCCTTGGTGAGCAGCATGAACGTGGCACCCGTCGCGATGAGCATGCCCGCCATGATGCCGAGCACGAACGCACGCCCTGACGGCAGCTTGGCCTTGCCGATGGCGACGTTCATGGCCTGCGTGAGGACGGCGGCGCCACCGCGGCAATCAGGCTTGGTCGCCGCAATCTCCTCCGATGTAATTTCTGACATTTTTCCTCCTAAATTAACTTGCCGCGGCAAACGCATTCTTCGTTTGCCGCCACGCAAAAAGGCCATTGGCCGCTCATGCGAAACCAAACTGACCTTATTGGTTGACAATGGGCAAAGATATGAACCGATTGGATAAAACCATGCTCGTAAACCCCACGAGTCGCGCGTTCGCCGTTATCGATTATCCGATTCGATAGCCTCGTAGAGTAGCGCCTCGAAGCTTCATGCCTTGAACAGCGAGAGCGCCTCGGCGCGCGTTTTCTCGTCTTCCTTAAACGATCCACGCACGGCGCTCGTGACCGTCGACGATCCGGGTTTCTTGATACCGCGCGCCGTCATGCACATATGCTCGGCCTCGACGACCACGATGACGCCGAGCGGATCGAGCGATTTCATGACAGCATCGGCAACCTGCGAGGTCAGACGCTCCTGAACTTGCGGCCTGCGGGCATAGCCCTCGACGCAGCGAGCAAGCTTGGACAAGCCGGTGATACGGCCCTTGCGGGGAATGTAGGCAACATGGGCTCGACCGGTGAAGGGCAGCAGATGATGCTCGCACATCGAGGTGAACGGGATGTCCTTGACGATGACCATTTCCTCGTGATCCGCCTCGTGGAATTGCTTGAGCAGATGGGTTGACGGGTCCTCGTGCAAGCCCGCAAATACCTCGGCGCATGCGCGCGCAACGCGCGATGGCGTCTCCAACAGGCCCTCGCGTTCGGGATTCTCGCCTATCGCGTACAAGAATTCTCGAATTGCAGCCTCTGCGCGAGGCATATCAAGCTCGTTGTATTCGACATCCGGCATTGTTCGACCTCTCTCCCAACAGGCGGCTGCCCACTGCAGCCATTGTAACCCCAATGTCTCGCAAACGTTATGCGAGGTGGGTAAATGACGCTCCTGACGACGGTATGCTAACGGCCCCGCATATCAGCCGTCGCCTTGGCGGGCCGGAGAATATGCGCCCTCCGGCCCGCGTTACACGTTATGCGGTTACGCCAAGGTGCGCTCGGCAGCCTCGACGACATGGCTGGCGAGAATAGCCGTGGTCACGCTGCCCACGCCACCGGGAACGGGCGTGATGGCCGCAACGATGGGCTCGGCAGCGTCGAAATCGACGTCGCCGCACAGCTTCTGCGCTTCCTCATCCCAGTTGATGCCCACGTCGATGACCACTTGGCCTTCGCGCACGGCATCGGCGCCCACGGTACGGGCACGGCCGACGGCAACGACCAGGATGTCTGCGGCGGCGCACTTGGCCGCGAGTTCCTTGGTGCGCGTGTGGCACATGGTGACGGTTGCGTTGGCAGCCTGGAGCATCATGGACACGGGCTTGCCGATGACCAACGAACGGCCGAGAACCGTGACGTTGGCGCCGGAAAGCTCATAGCCGTAGTGCTTGAGCACCTGCATGCAGGCATCGGCCGTGCACGGCGGGAAGCCGACCGGCTGGTTGGCGAACACGCCGTAGAGCGAACCTTGGGTGATGCCGTCGGCATCCTTGGCGGGATCGAGCGCTGCGCATGCGGCAACCTCGTCCAGGTGCTTCGGCAGCGGACGGAACATCAGGCAGCCATGGATGTTGGGGTCGGTGTTGACCTCGTTGATGGCGGCCATGAGCTCTTCCTGCGTGCAGTCGGCCGCGAGCACGAACTTCTTCAGGCCCAGGCCCAGCGTCTCGCAGCGCTTCGTGGCACCGCGCTCGTAGGACAGGTCGTCGTCGCGCTCGCCCACGCGCACGATGGCCAGCGTCGGGGTGACACCGGCGGCTTTGCATGCCTCGATACGGGGCGCAAGCTCTTCGTTCATAGCATCGGCAACAGGCTTGCCTTTCAAGATTTCTGCCATGTGAACTTCCTTTCGTTAATACTGCTCCATCCCACCGCCTCGACCCTGGGGCTCGCCCCGGGCTGGCGGAGGCTAACGGCTCCTCAGTCCAGCAGAGCAGCTGCGGAACTCGGCGGCATCGCCGCCGCAAACAGTCCTCGCTCCCGCTCCGTTTTCACTCGTCGCAGCCTCCGAAAGCCTGGGGCGAGCCCCAGGGGCGAGGCTGCGCCATACTCAAGACGATGACACCTCGTCGCCAGCGCTTGAATTAGCCGCGGATGTAGTCGGTGATGTTGTCGGCCACGGACTTGGCGCGCGGCACGAAGGCCAGAAGCTCGTCGGCTTCGGCTTCGAGCTTGGCGGCGAGGTCGCGGTCCTGCAAGCTCTTGGTGTTGATGAACACGTTGAGGGCTGCGGCGCGCATGGCTGCGGCGCTCATGACGGCACCGCATGCAACGTCACTGATGAGCATCTTGGAGCCCTTGACCTCGAGCTCTTCCAGCAGCTCGATGGCCTTGGCGATCTGGCGCATCATTTCCATCGGAGCGGCCAGCGCGTTGATCGTGGCCTCTTCGAGCACCTGGTCGCGCGTCGGATCTTCTTTGGGGATGCCGTATGCCTTGGAAAGCGGCTCGAATGCTTCGGCGTCGTCGAACACGAGGTCGATGAGCTTGGCGCGGATGACGTCGCCTTCGGCGATGATGCGCTGGATGTCCTCTTCGTATTCGGCGTACTTCTTCTTGCCGGTGGTGAAGTTGGCGGTCATGTTGCCGAGTGCAACGCCGAGCGCGCCAACGTAAGCAGCCGCACCGCCGCCGCCCGGAACGCTGATCTTGGCGGCCAGCGCATCGGCGAACTCGATGCAGCTCTTCTCCATCAATTTCTCTGCCATTGATACTCCTTGCTTTTTAAAGGGGCGATTGAAAGACATTTGGAATATCTCTCAATCGCCCCACGATCACTCAGCTGCAGCTACCGAAACGACGCTTTGCAGACAAGATGTGCCGCAATAATCGGCCGCAGCGTCGGCAATTGCGACGTTCGTCAGAACGGCGCAATCAATTAGAACAAGCCAACGATCTTGCCGTCAGCGGTGACGTCGATCTTCTCGGCGGCAGGACGCTTGGGCAGACCAGGCATGGTCATGATCTCGCCGGTGAGGGCAACGATGAAGCCAGCGCCAGCCGAAATCTTGAGGTTGCGGACCGTGATGCGGAAGTCCTTCGGAGCACCGAGCTTGCTCTGGTCGTCGGTGAAGGAGTACTGGGTCTTGGCGACGCAGATGGGCACCTTGTCCAGACCGAGGGCCTCGAGCTGCTCGAGCTGCTTGCGAGCCTTGGGCGTGAAGTCAACGCCGTCAGCATGGTAGATCTTGGTGGCGATGTCGTTGAGCTTCTTCTCGATGGAGTCCTCGACGTCGTAGCTGAAGGTGAAGTCGTTGTCCTTCTCGCACTGCGCGATGACTTCCTCGGCCAGAGCCACGGCACCCTCGCCGCCCTTGGCCCAGTGCTCGGCGAGCACGGCGTTGACGCCGAGCTCTGCGCACTTGTCCTGGACGAGCTTGAGCTCGGCCTCGGTGTCGGTCGGGAAAGCGTTGATGGCAACGACTGCAGGGAGCTTGTAGACGTCCTGGATGTTGGAGACGTGCTGCAACAGGTTGGGCAGACCGGCCTCGAGGGCTTCGAGGTTCTCGTTGTTGAGGTCAGCCTTGGCGACGCCGCCGTTGTGCTTGAGGGCGCGGACGGTCGCGACGATGACGACGCAGGACGGCTTGAGGCCAGCCATGCGGCACTTGATGTCGAGGAACTTCTCGGCACCGAGGTCAGCACCGAAGCCAGCTTCGGTCACGACGTAGTCGGCCATCTTCATGGCGGTCATCGTTGCCTGGACGGAGTTGCAGCCATGGGCGATGTTGGCGAAGGGGCCGCCATGCACGAACGCCGGGTTGTTCTCGAGCGTCTGGACCAGGTTCGGCTTGATGGCGTCCTTGAGCAGTGCGGTCATAGCGCCCTGAGCGTTGAGGTCGCCAGCGGTGACCGGCTTGCCGTCGCGGCTGTAAGCCACGATGATGCGAGCAAGGCGGGCCTTGAGGTCGTCGAGATCGCTGGCCAGGCAGAAGACTGCCATGATCTCGGATGCGACGGTGATGTCGAAGCCGTCTTCGCGGGCCACGCCGTCACCGGCAGTGCCGAGGCCATCGACCACGTTGCGCAGCTGACGGTCGTTCATGTCGACGCAACGACGCCAAATGATGTTGTT
>CAMOLA010000058.1 GCA_946618265.1 uncultured Eggerthellaceae bacterium | reverse complement strand
CCTACCTGGTCAACACCGGCTGGAACGGCACCGGCAAGCGCATCTCCATCAAGGACACGCGCGGCATCATCGACGCCATCCTCGACGGCTCCGTCCTCAAGGCCCCGACCAAGCAGATCCCGCTGTTCGGCTTCGAGGTTCCCACCGAGCTGCCCGGCGTCGACTCCACCATCCTCGACCCGCGCGATAC
Organism: uncultured Eggerthellaceae bacterium; assembly: GCA_946618265.1. The sequence goes on along the minus strand of CAMOLA010000058.1, from coordinate 12,928 downwards.
CTACGCCGACCCGGCCGAATGGGACGCAAAGGCCAAGGACCTGGCCGAGCGCTTCGTGAAGAACTTCAAGAAGTACGAGACCAACGAAGCCGGCAAGGCGCTCGTCGCCGCTGGCCCGCAGCTGTAAGCAACAGGTTCAAGGCCGTCGGATAGCAGCCTGAACTACAAGCGCCAGCATAATCGCCCCGCTTCGTTTCGGCGAAGCGGGGCGATGTGCGTCCAGCGACCTTTTTTAGAAATTAGTGTACATTAGTTGACCTGGCTTTCATAAAACCCCAGGTCAGTTTATTTAGAGCCAAACTAATGTACACTTATTTTGAAAATGAGGGGAATTGTCAAGCTTTACGGACGCTACAGCATCAGCCATGGTACCCTCGCTCCATGAAATTGACGCTCAACAAACAATCCGCCCTCGCCGTCATCCGCTATCTCCGCTCTGATAAGTCACGATGGCGCACGCTCGATCGCAGAACGGATGTCGAAGAGCCCGACCCCTACCCCAAGAAGCGGTGGTCGAAACTACGCCTTGCCGAAATCGAAAACGAGATGGGTATTCCCATTCACCTTACTAAGAAGCCCCTGGATATCGCAGTTCCACGCGCTTCGTCGCGCATTCGAACGCAAGGAGTCACCTGCACTGTCTACACCGAGGAAATCCCAGAACACAGCTTTATCAAGGTAAATCGCAACCTATCCGTCAGCGGACCTGAGTTGCTTTTTGCAGAGCTTGCGGAGTCAATGCATCCTATTGAGCACCTCATGTTGGGCCACGAACTTTGCGGCAGCTTTAGTCGCGACCCCGAAAATCCTTATAACGGCACCATCACGTATAGAGTCAAGCCGCTTACGAGCGTTAGCAAGATTGCGCGCTTCCTCGATTCCGCAAAAAGGATCCGCAGAATAGACGCCGCACGTGCAACACTCAAGCTGCTCAACGATAACGCCTGGTCACCTACAGAATCCCTCATAACCGCCTTGTTTCGATTGCCAATTGACGATTTAGGCTATGACCTCGGACCGCTCATTCTAAACGAGCGAATAGATTTCGAGCATGAGCTTCCCGGCGCAAAGGACTCGCGCGTGCCTGACATCATATTTGCCAACACGCCCGTCGGCGTAAACTACGATGGTCTCGTGCACCTGGACCTGCGTTCTATTGCGCAAGCCGGAATCGAGCTCGGCATGCATCCCGAGCAAAACCGAGCGCAGGTGGTATTGAACCAATCGATCGGCAGCGTTCGCGCAAAAGCGGTAGACGACATACGGAGAAATCGAGAGCTTGCAGTTGATGGACTGCGCGTATTCCCTGTAATAAAAGAGGATTTGTACACGTATCGAGGACTCGACCAGGTTGTAGAACAGCTCATCGCGCTCATCGAGCAGTCGACGCACCGCGACATGGCCCATCAGAAGCGAATTTTGAGATCGCGAGACCTCAGCCAAGCGCGACACCGCATGATGCTCTCCTTTTTGCCGGGAAAACACGATCGCAACGTGCAAGTTGGCCGATTTATAGGCGGGCTAAAAGCATATGAAGGCCCGCAAGAAGTCCACGAATGCTGGATTGAGCTTTAGAAGATTGCAAACACTGGATTGCTACATGAAGGGTTGGGAGATAGGGGAAGGCCCAGTGTGAGGCCATCGCGGAAATTAGTGTACATTAGTTGACTTGGCTTCCGTAAAACCCCAGGTCAGTTTTTCTAGAGGCAAACTAATGTACACTAATTTTGAAACGGCTTAATAAAATGTCTTGCTTCGCCAGCCAGGCAAAACAGGGCTTAAGGACAGCAATACCTTGTAAATGAGCGTGGACGTTTGGACAACATGCACGCGCACTAACCAGACAAACTTGGGGTTCTCGAAACCGTAGAGCGAACGGGGACAAGCACCCCATGCGCCCACTAACCAGACAAACTTGGGTTTTCGAAACTGCCTTTTACACGGTGATTGCTTCGACGGGGCATTCGCCCGTGCAGGAACCGCAATCGATGCATTCGTCCTCGTTGACGACGGCGACGTTGCCGTCAAGCGCGATGGCCTCGACCGGGCACGTATCCACGCACGCGCCACATCCGATGCACTCGCTCGTATTCACTGTTGCTGCCATGCTCTTCTCCTCTCGTCCTCACGTCACGCAGCCTCTCTCTTTCTGCGTATTCTGACTTCGATGGTACCTCTTAACTCTAGCATTGGAGGTCGTCTATTAGGTGAAGGGCGCTACCGAGACGCGAAACGGGTATCCAGGGCGAACGTTTAGGGACCGAAAGGGAGACTCCCTTTCGGTCCCTTTGCGGTGGCGAAGACAAGAGCCAGAAGCCGACCCAGAAGAGGCAAGGGCCTGCATGACGTGCCGACCGAAGCACAACGACCGCCCGAACCGACCGGACAACAGTTTCATTGGCCTCGTTTAGGCAAGCCGAAACCGAGCGCCCGCCCGCGGCCCCGTTCGCCGCTGCTACACGAAATGCCTGCGCACGCGTCCGGGCTGGTCGACGCGGTAGCCGCCGAGCTGCTGCATGCGGGTTCGGAACTCGTCGCTGCGCAGCGTTTCGATCAGCGCTTGCACCATAGGCGTATCCCACGCATAGTCGGGCACGAGCAGGTCGTACTGCTCCTCGCATACGGGCACGAATCCAAGCCCGTACATCTTGGCCGCCGAATAGATGCCCATGCCGGCATCGGCAGACCCCGCTTCGACGAGCGCGGCAACCGCCGTATGCGTGAACTCCTCGTGATCGTATCCGTAAATGGCGCCCGTGTCGATGCCATCGCGCTTGCACACGTAATCGGCCAGGATACGCGTGCCCGACCCCTTCTGACGATTGACATAGCTGCGGCCCGGCTGTGCGAGATCGGCAAGCGTTTCGATTTCCAAGGGATTGCCCGGCGCCACCATGAGGCCCTGCTGCCGATAGACGCATTCCACCTGGCGTACGCCGCCCTTGGGAAAATGCTTCTCCAGATACGGCTCGTTGTAGGCGCCCGTCGCCTCGTCGAGCAGGTGAATGCCGCCGCAATGGTTCTCGCCGCGCTTGGCAGCCACGATGGCGCCCATCGATCCGACGTGGGTCGATGCCACCGAAAGCTCGGGCCATCGCGCATGCACGAGCTGCGCCAACTCGTCGACGAGCGGATCGTGGCTGCCGATGACCACGAGCGAACGCTCGATTTCCTCGAAGGGGCGAAGGAGGCGAACCTGCACCTTCTGGCCAGCTTCGTAGCCCTCGGCATTCTGGGGAACCTCCATGATGCCGTCCGCCTTCACGAACGACGTGACCACGCCCGCGCCGCGCGACAACGGCGTGGCGACCGTCTTGTCGCCGACGCGCCCCAGCCGCACGCGCACGAACTCCCGGTATTTGAGCGACGACATGCACGGACGCGCAAGCGTCGCCTCGATGAGCCGGTCATGTTCGGCCGCGCAGCCATACAAGCGCTCGATGATGGGCTTGAGCAGGGATTCGACCACGATGATGCCGCTCACGGGATAACCCGGCACGCCGATGATGGCCGCAACGTGCCTGTTCGAGTCGGTTGCGTCACGCCGCCCCGCGTCGTCTGTCTCCAGCAAGTCATCGCGAACGGGTTGCCCTGCGAAAGGCGCCGCAACGTTACGCGCCCCGCCAGCCTGGGCCGACGGCGAAACGCCTTCGCAAAGCGTAGCGTCATCGGAACCGCTTCGACGCATTTCCCCACCGCCCGTACCGGACGCTCCTCCATCTTGGAAGTCCGCAGGCTCGGCTCCCTCGATGACGGCACATCCCAAGATGGCGGGCTTTCCCGGCTTGATGGCGATGCCGTGGTACAAAAGCTCGCCCACCGCGGCCACGGCGCGCGACGAGTAGTCATCGCGCCCCGCCGACGAACCAGCGTTGAGCAGGACGACATCGCATTCGCCGGCAGCGCGCTGCAACGCGTCGCGCACCAAGTCAGGCTTGTCCTTCACGATGGGATACACGACGGGCTCGCCGCCCCACTGGCGCACCATGCCCGAGAAAATCGTGGAATTGAACTCCATCACGTCGCCCGGCTGCGGATGGGCGCTCGGCGCCACCACCTCGTCGCCCGTGGGGATGATGCCCACACGCGGGCGCGCCACCACGCGCACCTCCTGCACGCCCGCCGCCAGCATGGCGCCCATGGCCGCCGGCTGAATGCGCACGTTGGAGGTGAGCAGCATCTCGCCGGCGCAGATGTCCTCGCCGATCTGGCGCACATTGCCCCACGGCGCCACGGCGGCGTACAGCGTGACCGGGCACGTGCCCAAGGCGTCGGCGCTATCGCCTTCCGCGTATACGACGTCCTCGATCATGACGACCGCGTCGCACCCGTGCGGCAGCGGATCGCCCGTGTCGACGACCACGTACTCTTCCGGGGCCACGACCACCGGCGTCGTCGCGCTCGCCCCAAACGTGACGGACGCCGCCAGCGCGATGCCGTCCATCGCGCATGCGTGGTAATGCGGCGCCGAAATAGCCGCGTACAGCGGCTCGGCCGTCACGCGCCCGAGCGCCTCGCCCACGGGCACGACCTCGCTACGCGGCGCAAGCCCGCGCGCTTCCAATGCAGCCAGAAATCCGTCGACGGCTTCTTCCAACTCCACGTTGCTCAAGTACTCGAACGCCATGTTAGCCCTCCTTCGCCAGCCAACGACCACGGACCGAAAGGGAGACTCCCTTTCGGTCCGTGCGCATCTCAGGTAATCAGAACAAACGAACCTCCACCTCGGAGCCGGCTGCCAGACCCTCCTGGTTGCGGCCCACCACGATATAACCGTCAGCACGGCTAAGCTGGGATATGAGGCCCGACTTGCCGCGCACGGGCACGGCGACGAACTCGGCATCGCGCTTTTCGACCCGCACGCCCACGAACTCGGCTCGCCCGTGGTTAGACGGCACCCCTTCTGCCAAGCGTGCCCGCATGAGCGACGAGCCCGTTACGTGCGACTCAATCGCAAGAAGCGGGCGAACCAGCTCGAGGAACATGAAGTACGCCGCCACCGGATGCCCCGGCAAACCGAACACGGGCTTGCCGCCCACATCGGCGCACATCGTGGGCTTGCCGGGCTTGACGGCCACCCCGTGGAACAGCATCTCGCCGAGCGCCGCCAGCACGCGGGCGGTGTTGTCCTTCTGGCCGGCTGACGAACCGCCCGATACGAGCACCATGTCGCACACCTCCAACGCATGCCCAACCGTCGCCAGCAGCGCATCGTAATCATCGGGCACAATGGGAAAACGCTCGACCTGCGCGCCGCACGATTCCGCAGCCGCAGCCAGCATCGGCGCGTTCACGTCGCGCATCTGGGCAGCCACGGGCGTCGCATCGACCGGCACGATCTCGTCGCCCGTCGAGATGACGCCAACTCGCACGGGACGGCGAACCTCGCAATCGACCTTGCCCAAGCTTGCCAACGTGCCAACATGATGCGCCGCGAGCTGCGCACCCGCTCCGATGAGCGTCTCGCCTGGCTTCACGTCGTCGTTTTCGTACACGACGTTGTCCCCCGGCGCCACGGCGCGCGCAACGCCAATCGTGCCGTCGCCGTATTCCTCGCAATACTCGAGCATCACGATCGCATCCGCGCCTTCGGGCAGTTGACCGCCCGTGGGAATGCGCACGCACGACCCCGGTGCGCATGCCCTATCGGGCACGGCGCCCATTTCGACCTCTCCCGCCAGCTCCAACAACGCCGGCAGCGCATCCGAGCATCCAAACGTATCGGAGGCGACCACCGCGAACCCGTCGACCGTCGACCGGTCAAACGGCGGCACGCCCTCCACCGCAACGACGTCGTGCGCGATGACCCTGCCAACGGCATCGGCAAGCGGCACGCGCTCCAAGCCGACCGAAAGCGGACCGAATCGCCCTTCGACCAAGCGCGCAGCATCTTCTAACGAAACGACCTCGAGCATCCTAAGCCCCATTTCCCGTTGCCCACACCCCAACCTATCAGCATTCATAATACAATGCGCGCGAGAGCGCACGTGCCGCGCATTTCGCAACGGACCGAAAGGGAGACTCCCTTTCGGTCACTGACCGTTGGGGAGTCTCCCCTTCGGTCAGTCGACGCAGCTCGTGTTGCAAATGCACAGCACGTGCGCTCTCGCGCGCATTTATAATCAGCCCATGAACGCAGCAAACGCCAACACCATCGATTACGACTGCGGCATCGCCATGGCCCGCATCACGCACTGGCTCGACCTCGAGCTAGGTCTTCCCAATGAAGGGGACTGCTGAACATTCACCAGCGGAAATCACGCGTGCACCATACAAGTACAGCCGCTGCAAAGCCGCGCGCTCGGCATGGTAGCGCTCGAACGTACTCATTTTTTCGCACACGGAGACGTCGAAGCAATCGAGGCGCTCCGCGACCTTTTTACCTTGCGCTTCATGTCCGCCGGCGGCTAGAGGCCAGAAAAGCAGCTTGGCGCTCCTTCGACCCGAAGCCTTCCACAAGGAAGCAGAGTCCACGGATCGGCGCTTCGCCCAGCTACAGGATATGCGCTTCCCCGCTGTTCACGATGTGGACCTGGGTGCCGTCGTCGACCTTCAGGCAGGCGGTTTTCTCGTCGATGCCGACGACCACGCCCTCGGCGATGACGCTGCCGTTGAGCAGCTGCATGCGGACGCGTTTGCCCTGCAGGTAGCTGCACTCCTGGTATTCCTTCAGGAACGGATCGAACCCGTTGGACTTCCAAACGGGATAGCACTGGGCGAACGCCGAGAGAATCGCATCGCCAACGGCGGCGATGGCGTCTCGCTGGTTGGAGAACTCGTACCCGTTGCCAAATGCGATGTTGCCCTGGTCGGTATACCCGATGGCGATGTCCGAGAAAAACGCCGGCTGGTATTTGGCGTCTGTGAGCAGATCGTAGGAGTTCTCCGGACGGAAGACGTTGACGCCCATGCCGACGCACAAGCCGCCGCCCGTGGCCTCCATGGAGATGCCGGCGATCTTCGCATCGCCCACCATGAGGTCGTTGGGCCATTTCACCTGTATCGTTTCGGGCGGAAGCGCCGCGAGACGCAGCAGGGCCGCGCGGATGGCGAGCGCCATGACGAAGCCGAGCGTGGGAAGCTTGTCGACGCTGACGTCGGGCCGCAGCAGCGCTGACTGGTACAGCCCGCCTTCGGGACTCGTCCAATACCTGCCCTGGCGCCCATACCCGCCCGTCTGCTTGTGGGCGCGGCATACGTATCCTTCGTTGGCATGAGCGCGCAATGCGTTCTTCACCTGCTCGTTAGTGGACGTCACTTCGCCGAAATTCGCAACGTTGAACAACTCCATGGAACCCTCCCAGCTCAAAGTACCAACGCATCGCGTATGGTTTTCATACTGTAGACTTTAGCAAATATGTGCAGAGCTGGAAACGCCCAACCGCCGTCGGGGATACATTTCCAATTTTTTACTAGTCGCCGCTCGGCCAAGGCTGGCGGAGCATCGCTCCGCCCACAGTCTATATGCACTTCTGAACAGGCCACGTGGAGACCGAAGGGGAGACTCCCTTTCGGTCTCCTACGTCAGAGGCGGGTTGGCATCGCCGCTTTGCGAGGCTTCGGCGCCAGCCGCGCAGCCGAGCGGCCTACCCCAACGCGGCAACCAGCACGGCAAGCGAGAAGAAGGCGGCGAACGCGCAGACAACCACGCGGAATGCGGTCTTATGGCGCCGATCGATTTCCAGATCCTTGAGCAGCGACTTGCTCCCCACGCACAGGTGCACGGCCAACGCCACGGAAAGCAGCACGATGATGGCCGCGTTCCACGCCGGCGATTGTGCGAAAGCCGCGCCGAGCACGCGAGGAGCGACTATATGCACGCATGCCGCGACCGCGAGCAAACAGCCCGTCGCCCATTTCAGCGCAAGATGGCGCTTCTTGCGCGCGCTCGGCGGGCGCTCGCGGTCGGCAAGCTGCTGGTGGCTCGTCACGATGCTGGCAACGACATGCACGCCGATCAAGGCAACGCCTCCCCAGACGAGCAGAGAAAACGGGCTCGTGAAGCCCGTCAACGCCGACACGCCCCCCATCGTGCCGTGCGCAAGGAAGAACACGACGATGATCGCGGAGACGATTCCGTTGAAAAAGCGGGCGGGAGGGCGGCGCATCGGGTACTTTCTACTAAAGGGTGAATATCGCAATCAATTGTACCGTTGGCATGCCTGCAAATCCAGACATCATCAACGATGCGACTCCGCTGGACGCCCTCCCCGACCGCTCTGTCCGAGGGACGATAGGGGAAACCCCAGGCCGGTAGGGCCCTCCAAGCGCCTCTGAGCGCTCCCGGAGATGCGCGCGCATAGGAAGGCGCTATGCGGGTAAGGCGAGGAGGAGGCGATGTGGGAGAGCCACTTGCGCGCCTCCATCAAGCGCCTTCTGTTAGCGCGCATCGGAGGGAGATTCAAGCGAGGGGCGCTTGGAGGGGCCCTGCCGGCCTGGGGTTTCCCCGTTTCACCCAAATCGCGAAACGGAACAGGGACCCCTACAACGACCAGTACGACAGGAATTCCCGCCCTTCGGCGCTCGTCGGGCGCGTGAGCACGTCGGCGGTAGGTCCCGATTCAACGACGCGACCGGCGCTCAGCATGATCGTCCTGTCGGAAATGCGCCGCGCTTGGGAGGGCGCATGGGTCGCCGTCACCATGAGGCAGCCCGTCCGGTCGCGATACCGCGCGAGGGCCTCCTCGACAAGCATCGTTCCGGCGATGTCCATGGACGCAGTCGGCTCATCGAGCAGCACGACATCGAGGTCGCGCACGAGTATGCGGGCAAGTGCCATGCGTTGCGCCTCGCCGCCCGAAAGGCCGCTGCCCCGGGCGTCTGCCAGCGCGCTCATGCCCACGGCATCGAGCGCGGCATCCACGCGGCGTTTCACCTCGGACTTTGAAAGTCCGCTCCCATCGAGCGCCAGCGCTACGTTGCGAAACACCGAAAACCCGAACGCATAGCTGCGCTGGGGCATATAGCCCACCGCGAGGCCATCATGCGACAAGCCGCCCGTAACGTCGATCGCCCCATCCGTGGCATCGATCACGCCCGAGAGCACCTTGAGGAGCGTCGACTTACCGCTGCCGTTCGGGCCGACGAGCGCGTACGACACGCCCGCCTGGAGCGTCAGCGATCCCACATCCAGCACGACGCGCTCGCCATAGACCCTGCGCAAACCGCGCACACCAACGCCGAACCGCGCGCCTGCAGTCCCGCTGGCATCTACCCGACCGAAATCTTGCCCGCTCATGCGCCACCACCCAATCGGCCGCCGCGGGTGCGGCTGCGTGCGCCTTCCGCCTCCGGCACCGACGTGCGCTCCTGCAGCGTGAGCGCGATGGAGTTGATGACGAACGCCACGACGAGCAAGGCGATCCCGAGCGCCAACGCATAGCTGAAATGGCCCATGTTGGTCTCGAGCATGATGGCCGTCGTCATGACGCGCGTCTTGTACTGCACGTTGCCGCCGACAAGCATGACGGCGCCCACCTCGCCGATGGAGCGCCCGAACGCCACGAACACGATGGAGAGCAGCTGCGACCGGCATTCGTAGAGCAGGCACAGCAATTCGCGCCAACGCGAGAGCCCCATGCCATGCGCGGTTTCGTGGATGCGCGGGGCAACGCCCGAAATCGCCGTGGCCGACAAGCCGCACACGATGGGCGTGATGAGAACGACCTGCGCCGTCACCATGGCGGGCAGCGTGTACAAAAGGCGCAGCGTGCCAAGCGGGCCCGACCGCGACAGGATGAAGAACACGATGAGTCCCGCCAACACCGGCGGCAACCCCATGAGCGTGTTGAGTATGCGCATGATGAGCCGTTTCCCGCGGAAACGGTACAGCCCGACGAGCACGCCGAGCGGCACGCCTATCGCAGTCGAGATAGCCGTCGAAAACGCGGCCATCTGGAGGGTCAGAAGAACAATCTGCGACAGCTCGCTGCCCGGCGTGAACATCAGGCTGAATGCTTGAGCGAGTTCGTTCATGACGAAACGCACATCGAGAGCGGCGAAGAGGGGCTATCCCCTTCGCCGTCCCCGGATGCAAACTCCCGACTAGTTGGAAGCTGCAGACGAAGCTTCGGACGAAGCGGCCTCGGCGCTGGCGGAAGCGGCTGCGTCGGACGATGCGGCTGCGTCAGAAGACTCCAGCAAGTAGAACAGCGGCTCGCCGTACTCCTCGACGCCGTACTCGGCGATGAGCTTGGCGGCTTCTTCGCCCGTCATCCACTCGATGAAGGCATTGGCGCCGTCGATGTTGGTGTCGGCCCACTTCTCGGGGTTGATGGCGATCATCGAGTAGGTGTTCTTCATGTCATCGGACTCGGCGAGCAGAATGTCGAGCGAATCCTTGGCAGCGTTCGAGAGGAACGTGCCCTTGTCGGTGATCGTGTAGCCGTTGCGCTCGACCGTCTGGGTCAGCGTGGCGCCCATGCCGGCACCGGCATTGACGTACCAGTCCTGACCAGCCGGATCAACGCCGGCGGCTTCCCAGATCTGGATTTCCTTCTTGTTGGTACCCGAATCATCGCCGCGCGAAACGAACGGCTGCTTGGCGTCGGCGATGGCCTTGAACGCATCAGCGGCGGTCGCGGCGTTCTTCACGCCAGCCGGATCATCCTTGGGGCCGACGATGACGAAGTAGTTGTACATGAACGGCACGCGCTCGATGCCGAACCCCTCGTTGATGAACTCCTCCTCGCTGGCCTTGGCATGAACGAGCAGCGCATCGGCGTCGCCCGTCTTGCCCTTCTCGATGGCAGCGCCCGTACCGGCCGAAGTGACTTCCAGCTTATAGCCGGTAGCGGCCTCGAAAGCCGGCTGGAGGTACGGCAGCAAGCCGGAGTCGTTCACGGACGTGGTCGTGGAGAGGCGCAAAACCTCGTTCGCCGGAGCCTCGGCGGAAGCCGATGCGGCCGCCGACGAACCAGAAGCGCTGGCCGAAGCACTCGATGCGCTCCCGGATCCGCTCGAGCAAGCAACCAGGAACAGCGCGAACAACGCCGCGAACGCGGTTACGAGCAATGCCTTGAACTTAATGCCTTTCATAGTTCCCCTTCCCTCAGTTATCCCACAAGCGAAACACATGAAACGACGTGACCCTTTGCGTCGTTTCGTCACATTCTATACCTATTGGTACCGCTTATCATCGACATTAGAGATCGCAGGTGTACTTTAGGTCGCTGCACACGTCAATCTCCCGACCACCCGCTCCGCCTATGGAGGGGAAGGGGCGTTCGCTTGGCTTCGACTAGCCTAGATGGATTACAGGATTTGTGTCTGCAGAATCGCGTCCGCCCCTTCCCCTCCATAGGCGGAGCTGCTGAGGACAGGGCGGCAGCGCGATACGCTGCTTTTTGGCGCTTGCGCAACCAGCTATGCCGATTGACGCAGTGCCCAACTGATACAATTACGCCAACCGAGAGAGAGGAACGCTATGAAGGTTTTGATGCTCAACGGCAGCCCGCGCAACGAGAGCAACACCCAGATCGCCCTTGACGAGATGACGAGCATCTTCGAACAGGAAGGCATCGAGGTCGAATGCATCGCGGTCGGCAGGGAGGTCGTTCGCGGATGCATGGCTTGCGGCGGGTGCGCTAAACTGGGCAAATGCGTATTCGACGACATCGTCAACGAGATTGCCGCGAAGTTCGAGGCGGCCGACGGCCTGATCATCGCGAGCCCCGTGTACTACGGGTCCGCCAACGGCACGCTGGTCAGCCTTCTCGACCGCCTGTTCTTCAGCACGCCGTTCGACAAGACCATGAAGGTCGGCGCGGCCCTGTCCTGCGCGCGGCGCGGCGGGCTTACGGCCACCTGGGACGAGCTGAACAAGTACTTCGGCATTTCCGGCATGCCCATCGCCTCGGGCCAGTACTGGAACGGCATTCACGGCCGCCTTCCCGGCGAAGCTTCGCAGGACGCCGAGGGCATGCAGCAAATGCGCACGGTCGCCCGCAACATGGTGTTCCTCATGAAGAGCATCGCACTCGGCCGCGAGCAGTTCGGCCTGCCCGAGCGCGAAGCGGGCCAGATGACCAACTTCATCCGCTAAGCACATCGCCAACAGACCGAAAGGGAGTCTCCCTTTCGGTCTGTCCTTCCTCATGCGCTTTACCGCAAAACTACGCATGCCCGCAGTCGCGTATCGCGGCGCCCGTTGGCGCGGTTATCCAGTCGTTCGCACCGCCGCGCGGCAGGAGGAGCCCCATCGACCTGCTTATCGTTTACAATGACGTCGAATTGCCAGAATCGCGAACAAGGAGATGACGATGCAGGACTCGCCCAGCACGCACGTGGAAATCGCCGACGCCGCGCGGCAGATGAAGCTCGAGAGCCCGCAGGTGGCCGCAAGCTCATGCGAAACGCGCAACGCGGCGCTCGAAGCGGCCAAGAACGCGCTTGCCGCCCACGCCGACGAGATCTTCGCGGCAAATGCGGCCGACCTCGCCGCAGCCGACGAAGCTGGCGTAGCGCCCGCCATCGCCGCGCGCCTGAAGTTCAACCAGCACAAGCTCGACGACGTCATCGCGGGCATCGAGGACCTCATCAAGCTGCCCGACCCGGTCGGCGCCACCCTGCTCGACCGTGAACTGGACGAAGGCCTGCGCCTGCGCCGCATCGCCTGCCCCATCGGCGTGATCGGCGTCATCTTCGAAGCGCGTCCCGATGCGCTCGTCCAGATTTCCACGCTCTGCCTGAAAAGCGGCAACTGCTCCATCTTGAAGGGCGGCAGCGAGACCATGCGCACCAACAAGGTGCTGTTCGACCTCATCCACGAAGCGGCGGTTTCGGCCGGCATGCCCGAGGCGTGCATGCTGCAAATCGAAGCGCGCGAGGACATCGGCAAGCTTCTGGCCTGCGACGATTCGGTCGACCTGCTCATCCCGCGCGGATCGAACGCCTTCGTGCGCTACATCATGGACAACACGCGCATCCC
>CAMOLA010000057.1 GCA_946618265.1 uncultured Eggerthellaceae bacterium | reverse complement strand
GTGATGATCGTGCAGGAGTCGATGTAGGAGGCCATGCCGTTGATGACGGCCACCCACCACGGATTCACCTGCTTTGTTTCTGATGCGGACATTGTTTCGCTAACCCCTTTCTCGTTTGCGATTTCGGCAGCCCCGCCGCCAGCAATTCTCCTTCGCCGCCGCCGGACGAGCATCGTGCTCGCACGCCCGAAGGCCGCATGTTCCCAAGGCTTGCATGCAAGCCTTGCAAAAACCCTGTTGGGAAGGCCTGCGGAGCATCACGCGGGCGCGCTCCGCCAACCTGTTTTCACGCCGGCGCACAGCAGCCGGCCCTCGATCGCGGGCGCGAGCGGGGCGCCCAGCAACCCCGCCAGCCCACAGAACCCCGCTAGTCGAGGAACTCCTCGTTCACCGTGAGGTTGAAGTCGCGCGCGATATCGCGCAGGCCGTCATCGGTGATAGTGTTCAGGAACTCGCCCGAGCATCCGTTCATCATGAGCGCCTGGCCATGGATCTTCGCCGCCTTCTCGATGGTGTGCATCAACCCGAACGTCGTGTCGAAATCGGGCCCCGAGCAGAACAGTCCGTGCTGCGCCCAAATAGCCGCATCGTAGGTCTTCATCAGCTCGCTCGTGGCACGCGCGATGTCGGCGCCACCCGGCACCATCCATTCCACGACGCCGACGCCCATCGGGAACACCACGATGCACTCGGTCATGGCCTTCCACAACGCGCGGGTGATCGTGCGCGCGTCGAGCGGCATGACCTTGGTCAGCGCGATGACGTTGTCGGGATGCGCGTGGTAGATGACCCGGCATGCGCCGTCCGTCGCGTCGACGCGCACGCTGTGGTTCATGAAGTGGCTCGGGAACTCGCTCGTGGGTTTGCCGCCATCGCGCAGGCCCCAGACGATGCGCCACGAATCGCCCGCCTCGTTGATCTCGACGATGCCCACGTTATAGGACGGGTCGAGCTGCACGTTGCGCATGTAGCGGCCCGAACCGGTCGTGACGAAGAAGGCCCCGCGCAGGTTGTCGGCCTGGACGCCCATGTTCACCCAGCTGCTCGGCGTGTCGTAGAAGTATGGACGGCACGCCTCGACCTCCTTCGAGGTCATGCGGTAGGTGAGGTTGCCGCCGTTGCGCTCGTGCCAGCCCTGCAGCCAGCCGTCGCTGCACAGGCGGATGAACCCCTTCATGAACGCCTGGTTCTCGACGGCGACGCCCGCAACGGCGCCCTTCACGGCCGAAGCACCCTTCTCAATCGCGTCAGATACGCTGTTCAATACATCCATGTTTGCCGTTCCCTTCCTTTTTCACAATGCGGCGATCTCCTTCGGAATCGCCGCATCCCGATACCCATGTCTTCCATCGCCTGCATGCCCTTGCGCTCCAAGCCTCTTGCGGCTCGCGTGTCGGAGGGCTCCGCGGGCTCGCTGTCCATTCTACGCAACAGGCTGCGGCACATGCTCCTTCACGTCAAATGATGCGCGAATGGCGTTTCGCGCATCCTGCAGATCGGCGAAGTCCCCGCCCTCGATCATCTGCACCAGCAAGTTGCCGAGGCTCGTGCCCTCGATCGGGCCCGCATACACCGGCAGGCCGCACGTGCGCGCCGTCATGTCGTTGAGGTAGGCGTCCTGGCAACCGCCGCCGACCACGTTGATGCTCGTGTAGGTCTTGCCGGTGATTTCCGACAGCCGCGCGATGGATTCCGCATAGCACGCCGTCAGGCTCTCGTACACGCAGCGCATCACGGCGCCCGTCGTCTCCGGCACGGGCTGGCTGGCGTCACGGCAAGCCTGCCTGATCTCGTCGATCATGCTCTCCGGCGAAAGGAATCGGGCGTCGTTCACGTCGACGCGTGAAGCAGGCGCGCCCTCGGCGAGCCGCTCGTCCTCGCGCGCGAGCTCGATCAAATCGCCAAACCCAACCGTGCGCTCGGCGCGCTCGCGACCCGGGCCCTTGCCCTCCACGTAGTCGACGCCGTTCAGCTCGCGGCGGATGGACTGGATCATCCAAAGGCCCATGATGTTTTTCAGATAGCGATAACGCTTCTGGTAGCCGCCTTCGTTGGTGAAGTTCTCCTGGCGGCTCGCCTCGGTGGTGATGGGCGCGCTGTTCTCCACGCCGAGCAGGCTCCACGTGCCGCTCGAAAGGTAGACCGCCTCGTCATCGCGCGCGGGCACCGCCAGAAACGCCGACCCGGTGTCGTGCGTGGCGGGCAAGACGACCTCGCAATCGAACCCGACGAGCTGCTTGACGGCGTCGGTGAATCCGCCGAGCTTCGCGCCCGGCATCGACACGGGGCCGAAGACCTTCGCGGGTATGCCGAGGGCTTCCAGGATGCTTTCGTCCCACTCGAGCGTGCGCGCGTTCAGCAGCCCCGTCGTCGTGGCGTTGGTGTATTCGTTGACCGCCTTGCCCGTCAGCAGGTAGTTCAGGTATTCCGGAATCATGAGGAACCGCTCGGCTGCAGCGAGTTCCTCGGGGTGCTCCTGCGCGAGCGCGACGAGCTGGTAGATGGTGTTGAATTCCTGATGCTGTATGCCGGTTTTCTCGTAAAGGGTTTCCGGGGCGATCTTGCGGTGCACCGTGTCGACGACGAGCTTCGTGCGCTCGTCGCGGTAGGCCACCGCGTCCCCCACGCGCTTGCCGTCGGCGTCGAGCAGCACGAAGTCGACGCCCCAGGTGTCGATGCCGAGCGATACGGGAACCTTGCCGAGCTCGCGGCATTTCTCGATTCCCGCGACGACGTTCTTCCACAGCATGTCGATGTCCCAGCAGTCGTGGCCGCGCCTGCGCTGCTGGATGTTGTCGAACCGGTGCACTTCCTCGAGGACGATCCTGCCGTCCTCCACGTGCCCGAGCACATGGCGCCCGCTCGACGCCCCGATGTCGATAGCCAGGTAATAACGCGTGTCTGTCATGTAGGCTCCCCTTCCAGCGAGCGCCCTGTTTTTTCCTTGTCGTATCGGTTTCCCCGTGGGAGTTTGATCGCGACCGCGTTCCCCGTGGGAGTTTGGTTTCCCCGTGGGAAATCGGTCACGACCACGCTCCCCGTGGGAAAACGGTTTCCCCGTGGGAAATCGGTCACGACCACGTTCCCCGTGGGAAAACGGTTTCCCCGTGGGAAGTTGATCGCGGCCGACCAGTTTCCCCGTGGGAGTTTGGTCGCGTTATCGGCAGATGACGTCGACCGGCACGTCGAAGATCTTGGCTACCTTCAGGATGGTGTCGATGTGGCGCCCGACGGCAGCGGCCATGTGGTGGGTGGGACCGGCCTCGCTCCACTGGTTGCAGAACTCGCGCGCGCCGATGCTGAACTTCATGCGCATGTTGGTGTCGCCAAACGTGAAAATGGGTCCGTCCACGTTCTCGCCTTCGGCCACGACGAACTTGAAGTTGCCGTCGCGGTCCTGCGTGATGCCGAGGAACGTGATGTCGCCAACGGGCGGGTAGAACTGCGTGAGGTATCCGCCGCCGGTCTTGCCATGGAATACGTCGACGATTTTCATGGTGGGCTTGCGGGCTTGGGAAATGTCGGCATCTCCCGACCCGGAGTGGCCGATGATGCAGATGTCCTCATCAAAGTCGATCGAATACATCTCGGAAAGCTGGCCGGTGCCGGAAATGGTCTTCAGGATGCTCATTGCCATGGCGACCTTCATATCGCCCTCGACCGCGCAAGCCGTGCCCTGCTTGATGAGCATCGAGAACGCTGGGATGAGCATGCTGTCGAGCTTGCCCGCGACGCCCTGGGCAAAGCCATCGTAATGCGAGGCCACGAGACCGAGCTGCTCGTCACGCACCCATTGCTCGAAAGCGACGACGTACTTGGCCATGTCCCAAACCTTCTCGACGCTGCCGCCGCCCTCGATATCGAACGTGTCCAGGATGTCCTCGGCCTTGGCACGGATGGCGTCCTCGTCGTCGATGTCGTCGGCGATGGCCCACATCTTTTCCCAGTCGAACTGCTTGGTGTAGAGCCACATGCGGTGGTAGAGATTGGTCTCGTCGATGTAGAGGTCCATCATGCCCGGATAGGGGCGCCCGATCTGCGCGATGTTGGTGTCGCGGAAGCGGCGGCGCACCTGGGCTGCACGGCACCAGTCCTCGATCTCGGCCTGCACGTAGGGATCGCCGCCCTCGACGACGCCAGTGATAACGGCATGCCGCTTGCCGGCGCGCTCGAGATCGGCAACCATCTCGCCCACGGCACCGCAAGCATACAGCTCGCCGAGCCAGGTGGGCGTATCGGTGTTGGCATAGTCGGGAGCCTTCTTCTTCTGGACGTTGACCAGCACGACGGGCACGTCCAGGTCGCGAACGGCTGGCAGCATGTTGTAGGAGGTTGCATAGGTGAGCAGCTGTAAGAACACGATGTCGACGTCGGCAGCGCGGAACTTGTCGCCAGCCGCCATGGCCTGCTCCTTGGTGGTGACCATGCCGCCATCGATGATCTCGACAGTATCGGGCAACGTCTTCTTGAACGCTTCGTACTGTGCCTCGAATTCGGGGACGAGCTGCGGGAACTGTGGCAGATACGCCCCGAGCGCGATGGAGAAGACGGCCGCCCTTGCTTTTGTTTCGACGAGCATGTGTTGTGCCTCCTAATTAATTGAAGCGTTTCAAATTTGTAGCCATATTATTAATTAAAGCGCTTCAATATTTCATAAATCCATCTCGCCTTTTGCCGCGAACGGTCGCATTTCGAAGACGAACGGCACCAAGAACACACCCGCCCAAACCAACAACCCGCGGGAAACCCATCCCCAACGCAAGCCGAACGGAATCAAACTCCCACGGGGAAATCGCATGGCTAACTTTTTTTCGCGATCAACCTCCCACGGGGAAAACGCCACCGCCAACTTCCGGAATCAATCACCCGCGGGGAACATCGCACGGTTAACTTTTTGCCGAAATAGCAACTCGACCAAATTCCCACGGGGAAAGCGATTGCGCACTAGTCAAACGCACGAATCAAACTCCCACGGGGAAATCGCGTGGCTAACTTTCCCGAACCAAACACCCGCGGGGAAAAGGTGCGGTTAACTTTTCGGGATCAAACTCCCGCGGGGAACGGGGTGATGGAACGAGTCATGGACAGGGCGACGGGCGCTCCCTATACTAGGTGCACGAGGAAGACGCCGCCAGCAGCTGCGTTTTGCCGACGGCTCGCAAGCGAAAGGACCAGCGATGCTTTTCGTCGAATACCCAAAATGCTCCACGTGCAAGAAAGCAAAGAAATGGCTCGACGACCATGGAGTCGCCTACGAAGACCGCCACATCGTGGAGGACAACCCCACCGCGAAAGAGCTCGCCGCCTGGCAAGCCGCAAGCGGACTCCCCCTTCGCCGCTTCTTCAACACGAGCGGCATGCTGTATCGCGAGTTGAAGCTCAAGGACAAGATGGAAACCCTCGCAGACGCCGAGAAACTCGAGCTCCTCGAGAGCAATGGCATGCTCGTCAAACGCCCCATCCTCGTCGGAGACGACTTCGTCCTCGTCGGCTTCCGCGAAAAGGAATGGCAGGCCGCAATCGAGGAATAACCGTACCCGCGAGCCATCGGGCTATCGGATCATCGTCAGCAGGCTTCGCGACAGATGGCGCGAAGCGACGATGCCACGCGCTCGAGGCCATGCTTGCCCTATTGCTTGCAACGCGGGCAATGGGGCAAGCAAACCGCAAAACGCCACACGTCCATGGAGAGCATCCTGGGCAAGAACGTTTTCGCTAGAGCTCACCTGGACAATCCCCCAACTCGGCACGCCGGGCGCGACGGTTACCGAGCGGCGCCTCCACGCGGCACCTTCCGCGGAGCAGCATCGGCATCGGCGTCATGCCCGCCGGCCACGTCCCGATGCTCGCCTTTCAGGTATTCGCCCAAATTGGGACCCGGCACATCCACGCGTTCGCGCGCCGCGGTCGACGCGGCCGTGCTCTCGCGCTCGAGCAGCATCGGGTCTCCGACCTCGCTGCGCAGGCCGCCAGATGCCTTCCCGCCAATCTGCGCGAGCAGCAGCTGCACGCCTCGCCTGCCGATCTCGTAACCCGGGCTCGCGATGGTCGTGAGCGTCACCGGGCCGCCCCAGGCCATCGGATTGCCATCACAACCGGCGACGAGCATATCATCGGGAACGTCTAAACCGACGGCCCGAATGCCGTCGATGGCGCCAGCCGCCAACACGTCGGTGAGCCCGATCACGAAGTCGGGGCGTTCGTCGCGAACGCGGCTCGCCAGCATGCGGCCCACCTCGAAGCCGTCTTGCGCGGTGTTCCAATCGCCAAGGCCGATGAGCTCGACGCCCACCCCCGCATCGCGCGCGACGTCGCAGATACCCCGCACGCGCAGCGCGAGCTGCGTGAACTTCGCTTCGCCGATGACGGCCATCCTCTTCGCGCCGCATGCGACGGCATGCTCGGCAATGACGCGACCCTGTGCTTCGTTGTCCGCGGAGACGACGTTTTCGAGCACGCCGCTGTGCGCATCCAAGTACACGACCGGGATGGGGGTCTTCTCGAGCGAGGGCTTCCAGGAAGCCCCCGCCATGGGCTGCACGAGCACCCCCGCCATGTGCGCGCCCATGAAATAGCGCATGTAATGGTTCTCCAGGATGTCGTCGTTGCCCGTGCTCGCGATGAGCAAATCATAGCCATGCGCACGGCTCTCGGCCTGGGCGCCATTGGCTATTTGCAGGGAAAACGCATGGTCGAGACGCGGCAAGGCCAGCCCGAACACATGGCTCTCGCTGCCCGCGAGCTGACGCGCCGCCTGGTTGGGCACGTAGCCGAGCCGCGCGATCGCCTCGTCGATGAGCGCCCGCGTGCCGGGACGCACCTTGTCCGGATGGTTCAGGGCGTTCGAAACGGTGCCGAGCGAGACCCCCGCCTCGCGTGCGACATCGCTTATCGTTATCTTCGCCATGAATCACTCCTGAACTTGTCGCGCATCACGGAATTGATACGCTTCAATTTCATGCGATTCTACCACGCGGCGCGAGATTGATACGCAGAAACACCGCATCAACGAAGAACGTTCCCACGTCCGCTCCAAAAAAGCCCTTCCACCGACAGATTAGTGCCCGCATTCTTCCTCGGGAACACCCCAAAGGCGACCAGATCCTCGATTTGGCCGGCGCGATGGACAAAATCTCAAATCATCGGGGCAATGTAGTGCACCGTGCGGGATTGCAGCACGGCTGCACGCACCGAAAAGGCAAGCTAACGGCGCGAGCGGAGCAGCGGCAACCCCGCGCACAACAAACCGCCCGCAGGAGCTCGCGCTCTCTGCGGGCGGTTCATTAATGCAGAACAAAAGGAAGATTCCCCATTGACGCATTCGGCATAGAAGCGCCCAGGAGCCGGCGTTTCACCCTAGGCTTCCTGCGGGGCGGTTGACCCGTCTTCGCCGCCAGGCCGTCTGGCGAGGCCAAACGCCGTCTGCTCCTCGAGCGGATACCGAGCACGTCGCCGAGCTTCCAATAGAGCGGCGAGCGGAAGCAGAACACGAACACGGCCACGAACCACACGACCGCGAGCACCCAATCCCACCAGGCGAGCACCGAGGCGTCGAACACGAACGCGAAGTAGTACAGGCCGATGGCGCCCATCAGAACGACGCCCGTCACCATGCCGGGGTTGTAGAGGCTCTTCTGACGCACGTTGAACAGCACCAGGTGCATGAGCACCTCGGCGAACAGGAACATCATGGCGGACAGCGTCAGGAACCGCACGCCCGGCAACAGCGGCACGATGTAGAGAAGCAGCAGCGCCATCCAGTTGCCGAACATCGAGTTCAGGTTGTTACAATGCCACTTCGTGGAGTCGGGCTCGTCGCTTCCCAGCAGCACCCTCACGCCCATGAGCGGGAAACCCCCGGGAAAGCCGAACTCCTCGTAAAAGCGCAGCAGCATGGCAACGATCGCGGCGAACAGGCATTTCTGCACGGGGTCCTCCACGAACAGAATCGCGCACACCGCAACTGCCGCACCGAGGAACGCGGACGCTTCGTGCCAGTGGTTGACCAAGCTTTTCATCATCGGAGGCCTCCTTGCTTCGGCCGTCTTTTCCATGGCTTCACTATAACTAGGCACGTGGTACAATTAAATGGACTAAAATAGGCAATATGTCTAGTTTCTGCGAACAATGCCATCGAGCTAAGCCGGCGGGGTCCATGCGCATTCGCTTGGCTTCAGCTAAGCCTATGCGGTTTTTTAAGTTTATGCCTGCAGAATCGCTCACGCGCATGTGCCCCGCCGGCTTAGCTTGATGGCATTGTTCCGTGAACCGAAGAGCAAAGGAACCTCATGCCGCGCCCGAGAAAAGACGACCCGACATCCGCCGCCCCAGCCAAGATCGAAGCCGCATTCTGGAAGCTTCTGGAAGAAGTCGGCTACACCGAGATAACCGTGCGCCGCGTCTCCCAAACGTCAGGAACCAATCGTAACTCGTTCTACTATCATTACGACAGCCTCGAGGATCTAGCGCGCAAAGCCTTCCTCAACAACGCCTCGGGCGCACACCCGTTCATATCTTCGCTGATCGCGGGCCTTCAGGACGGCGACACGCAGCCCAGGCGGCCCGACAACGAGACGATCGAGCACGCCAGGCGCGTCATGCTCTGCGCGCGCAGCGAATCGCCCTTCCTCAGGCGCATGGCCAGCGAGTTGCTCCGCGATGCCTGGTTCGACGAGCTCGGCATCGACGCGGCGCTCTTGTCGAAGGACGACCGAGCCCAGGTCGAGTTCATATTCGCGGGCCTCATCGCCGTGCTGGGAAGCGCCGAAGCCGCCGAATCGCCCCTCGTCGTGGTCAGACTCTCAAGCAGCCGCATGGGCAAGGCGTCGATTGCCGCTTTACGGGAAATGGCAGATAGACAGCCCAAGTAAGACAACGGGGACATCAGAGGATGTTGTCTTCCCCTCGCGCTGTGAGAGCATCGCATCACGGCGTGCGCAAACTGCTCCGACAAGCCCAGCAACCCCAGCGAGTCCTCCCGCCGAAATGCGCGCATCCCGTCACCCTTCGCGCCGATAGAACTCGTTTATCGAGGCCTGCGCGCGCTCGCTCATCTTCTTGTTGACCCAGAACTCGCGCTGCTCGACGATGGCGATCATCTCGTCGGCGACCTCCTCCATCGTTCGGGGACGCGCCGCGCGAAGATAGGCAGCCATCCTGCGCATGGATTTTTCGCCCCGCAGCTCATCGGCCAGAACATCCGCCAGCTCGGCAAGAAAGCCAATATCGACCACCGCCGCCCGCAGATCCCCGTAGGCGTCGGCGCCCGCTGCGTCCCTCCTGGGTTGCGAAAGACCCCCGTTAACCATCGGCACCTCGGCTAGCGCGCCGCGCGCTACGCCGCCTTGGCGAGCGAATCGCTGTTGATGGGGAACGTGAAGTACGTATCGGGATAGGGCTCGTCGGCCAGGGTGAAATGCCACCACTCGGTGTCGAGGGGCTTGAAGCCGTGGGCCAGCATCGCGTCGCGCAGGATCATGCGGTTGGCGCACTGCTCGTCGGTGATGCCGGTGTAGTCGGGATGGCTCTGCTCGCCGAAGTAGTCGAACGTGCCGCCCATGTCCACCTCTTTTTCGGTGGCCATGTCGAACAAGGTCAAGTCGACGGTGGAGCCGCGGCTGTGGCCCGAATGCTCGGCAATGTAGCCCTGCGGGAACAGCACGTCCTTGCCGAGGTCGGGGTAGAAGTAGTCCTTCATGCGGGTGTCGTCCACGTCCTTGGCCCACTCGACGAAGTTCGTCACCGCCATCTGCGGACGGTACGCATCGTATATCTTCAGGCGGTAGCCCTTCGCCACGAGCTCGTCGCTGACCTCCTTCAGGGCAGCTGCCGCCTCCTTCGTCATGAACGCCAACGGCTCCTCGTAGCCGTCGATCCTGTCGCCCACGAAATTGTAGGTCGAGTAGTAGCGAATCTCCAATATCGCATCGGGCACGGCATCGCTCAGCAATACGAAATCAGAGGAGTCGTCGGAAAGCGTCACGTCGTCGGCTGCCGCGGCCGAAGCGGAATCGCTTGCCGACGATGCCGCCGGGCTTGCGGTCGACGCCTCTGAGCTTGCCGCCGGACTTGTGGCCGATGCGCTGCCCGAGCCTGCCGAAGGCCCGCTCGACGCGCCGCCGCTGCAACCGCCCAAGACGAGCGCCAAAGCGAGCGCGAACACAACCGATGCAACCGTGATTTTCCGCTTTTCCATGTCCCCTCCCATTTTCGACTGTCCACCAGGGTGCGCTTCGCCAGCCACCCATTACATGGAACATGAGCAGAAGATACCTTCGCCCGACTCAGCGCCTGCTTGCAATTCGCTTAGATGCTATGCCGCAGCTCGTAGCCGCATTTCGGGCACTTTTTAGTACGGCCACGCAAGGGCTCTCCGCAATTCAGGCACTTTTTTATAAACGCATACCCAGACCCACCTGTAACGTCGTCCAAGCTATCGTCCACGGCTGTCGCGCCGTCTTCTTCCACGCAACCGTTTTCGGCAACAGCCGCTTCTTGGCTTTCTTGCAAAGAATCGCGATCGTCTATGGTTATGCCTTGCTCCTTGTCCTCATGCCTCTGCCGGCCCTGTAACCAACGTCCCCATTCTACACCTTTGGCTTATTCGAGCGGCCAGGCGACCAGACAGGCGTCGAGGGCTTCCTCGATGGCGCCGCGGTCCATGCCCCGCCCGATGAACACGAGCTTGGTCAGCCGGTCGCCGCATTTCTCGTCCCAGCGCTCCATGATTCCGGGATTGGCCTCGATGAACCGGGCGCGCTCGTCATCGGGCAGCGACGCGATGAACGGGCCGTTGTCCGAAAAGTACCGCTGGCTGCCCGCCTGCTCGAGCAGGAAGCACACGTCGGGTTGCTCGTCGAGCCACACCATGCCCTTCGTGCGGATGACCGCGTCGGGCCAGTTGGCCGCGAATACCGAGAACGCGTCGACGCCGAACGGCGCGCGGCGTTCGTACACGAACGTGGAAATGCCGTACTCGAGCGTTTCGGGGTCCTCGTGATCTTCGGGATGCATGAGCATGTCGAGCCACGTGGCCGACTGGTACACCGCGTCGAAATCGAAGCGGCCCGTGTCGAGCAGCTCGTCGAGCGAGACCACCCCGTGTTCGGCCTCGATGATCCGCGCGTCTTTCTGGAGGCTGCGCACGATGGCGCGCACCTCGGCGAGCTCGTCAGGCGTCACCAGGTCGGTCTTGTTCAGCACCACGGTCGTGCAGAACTCGAGCTGCTGGATGAGCAGGCTTTCCACGTCGTCTTCGTCGACATCGTCGGCAAGCAGGCGCGCGCCGCCGTCGAATTCCTCGACCATGCGCGCGCAATCGACGACCGCCACGATGTTGTCGAGCGCAAGCGGCGCCCCGCTCGACGCGGAATCGGCGCTTTCGCCAGCCTCGCCGTCGGTCGAGGCGCCGGGCCGGCCGCAGAATTCCGAAATCGTGTACGCGATGGGCATGGGCTCGCATATGCCCGACGCCTCGATCACGATGTAGTCGAAGTCGCCCGACTGCGCGATTCCGCCCAGCTGCTCGGCCAGATCGTCTGCCAGCGTGCAGCAGATGCAGCCGTTCGTGAGCGGTATGACGTCGTCGCCCTGCGACAGGCCGCCATCGCGCACGAGGTCGGCGTCTATGTTGACCTCGCCGATGTCGTTCACGATCACCGCCGCGCGCAAGTCGCGGTCGTTGGACAGCACGTGATTGAGAAGCGTGGTCTTGCCCGCCCCGAGATACCCCGTCACGAGCACGATCTTGACCGGACCGCGCCCTTCGTTTGCGTTTTCCATACTTGGCATCAATGTTCCTTCCTCGCACGAGGACAACGGGACGGCTGTGCACAAGCCCGCATACAGACCGAAAGGGAGACTCCCTTTCGGTCACTGACCGTTGGGGAGACTCCCTTTCGGTCTGTTGGGGTTGCATCCTTGCATGCGCAGCGAGCCATTACGCGGATGAGCGCGCACACCTCCCCGACTGGGGTGAGGACGGCATCGCCGAGAACCGTTCATCGATTCGAACCAGACTCCTTTAACCCCCGCGGACCATATCCTTCGCCCCCGTTGTCTTCGCTATCGTTTCACTCGAGCGCGCCTTCTGCTTCGAGCGCCTGGCGCAGGCGGCTGAAGTGCAGGAAAACGCCCTGGTCGGCAAGCCGCTCAATCTCTTCCCACGTCGCGAACGCGCAGCCGATAGCCTCGGAGTCCTGCAACGTCACGTCGTCTTCGCACACGTCCAGATGGAAATGGTAGATATCCACGATGTAGTTGTCGCCGCTTTCCAAATCGACGTTGCGGTACGCCCAAACCGGCTCGAGCACCTCGCCCGAAACGTCGAGGCCCACTTCCTCGCGCACCTCGCGCTCGACCGCCTGGGCGCTCGTCTCGCCCGAGAGCACGCCGCCGCCCGTGACCTCCCACCAGCCGGCAGCCCAGTGCTTGTCCATCGACCGCTGCGTGATGAGGTAGTTCCCCTCTGTGTTCTGCACGATGGCCAGTACGTACAGCATGTATTCGCCCTCGTGGAGAAACGCCCCTTCGCGCGGAATCGTCTTGCCGATGGGCTTGCGGTCGGCATCGTACAAATCGATGAGTTCTTCCATGTTTCCCGTCTTTCGCTCGGTATCGTTCGCGCCCATTGTACCGTACGCGCGAGCTGGCCAGACGGCTTCTCGCTGAAGCACCGCCAATCCACTCGAAACGACATTAAGCCGCCAAGCGCCATAATTCGCCGCGGTTTGCAGTATCATAGAGAACTGCATTACCCAACGTTCGACCAAACGAGGAGGACCACCATGCTCGTAAGCGCAGCACCTATGCTCCAGGCCGCCGCGAAGGGCCATTACGCCGTCGCCGCCTTCAACACCAACAACCTCGAATGGGCTGCATCGATCCTCGACGCAGCCGAGGAAACGCAATCGCCCGTCATCATCCAGTGCACGAGCGGTGCCGCCAAGTGGCAGGTTTCGTTCAAGGTCGTCGCTGACATCGTCCGCGACCTGGTAGAAGCCAAGAACATCACCGTGCCGGTCGCGCTGCACCTCGACCACGGCACCTACGAGGATTGCTTCAAGTGCATCGACGCCGGCTTCACGAGCGTCATGTACGACGGATCGCACGAGGAGACCTTCGACCTCAACCTCGAGCGCACGACCGAGATCGTGAAGATCGCCCACGCGAAGGGCATTTCAGTCGAAGCCGAGGTCGGCGGAATCGGCGGCGTCGAGGACGGCGTCACGTCCAAGGGCGAGCTCGCCGACCCGCAGCAGTGCAAGGCCATCGCCGACACGGGCATCGACTTCTTGGCCTGCGGCATTGGCAACATCCACGGCCTGTACCCGGCCGACTGGGAAGGCCTGTCGTTCGACCGCCTGCAGGAGATCAAGGACCTCGTCGGCGACCTTCCGCTCGTCTTGCATGGCGGCACCGGCATCCCGACCGACATGGTGCAGAAGGCCATCGGGATGGGCATCTCCAAGATCAACGTCAACACCGACCTGCAGGTCGTGTTCGCCAAGGCCACGCGCGA
>CAMOLA010000056.1 GCA_946618265.1 uncultured Eggerthellaceae bacterium | reverse complement strand
CCTCGTACATGGCGATGAGCGCCTCCTCGAAGCCGAGCAGATGGCTGAAGCGCAGGAAAATCGAGTTCCACGTGCCGTAAATGACCACTTTCTCGCCGCGATCCTGGTTGCCGAGCTGCATCTGCGCAAGCCCCTCCCAGTCGAACTTGGCCAAATCGGGAAGCTTGAGGTATTTTTTCCACTCGGTGACGTCGGGAATCGGGATGCAGTCGGGCCGCGGCGTGGCCTGGCCGTTCGCCGATGCGGTGCACACCCATTCGAGCCCGAACTCGTCGGGCCCGCCTCCGAGCGGACCGTTCTCGAGCGTCTCGAACGCACCGCCGGCCATGATGGCGTCGAGCGCGATATCCGGTACGAAATCGGGTTTCTCATGGTTGATGACGGCAAGGTAGTTCTCTTTTGGTGAAAGCATGGCAGACCCCCTCTGATCAAAAACGACGGTACCTTCAATAACGATGTAAACCGTTGATGACCTGCATTTTAGGAGTCAACCTAGACTTTTATAACCCTTACAAAAAAGGATATCGCCACTATACCATCCTACAATTTGTAGGATGGTTGGAATCAAACCTACGAATCAAACTCCCGCGGGGAGAATGGTATGTCTAACTTTTTGTGACCAACCTCCCGCGGGGAAAATGATGCGGCTAGTCTTCTGTTGCAGCTTCTTGCAATATCCGCTATGCCAGCTTCTTGCCTGCATCTTGGCCCGGCGTGACCGAAAACACCTCATCGACGTGCATCCAGCACACGCCCTTGCTGTAATAGTCGTAGCCCATCGAGCTCAGGATCTGGTGCACCTGCGCGGCGATCATCTCGTAGCGCTCGCCTTCGTTTTCGTAGGTGACCGTGCCCTTCACCTGATAACCATGCGTTTCGTCCCACACGGTCACGGCCATGTGCGGATTGGCGCGCAAGTTGGCGAGCGTCTTGTTCATGTACTGGTCCGATATCATGACCGTCTCGTCGTCCCAGGCCTGCTTCATCGAGCAGCACACCACGTTGGGCACGCCATCCGCATCGCACGTTGCCACGGCAGCGGCATACACGTTGTTAATCATGTCCATGCAATCTTGGGGCATCTTCGCCATAACGATCCTTTCGCGCAAACTTTCCAACCGAGTACATCTTATAACCACCCGCGGGCAACGTGCTCGAATCAAACTCCCGCGGGGAAAATACAACGGCTAACTTTTCGGAATCAAACTCCCACGGGGAAGATGGACGTTTTCCAAAGTGAGGAGCGGGCGGTGTGGTATGTTCGTTCCCGGAGGACGCGTAGGCTACAAGAACAAGCACGGTGGAATCAGCGGAAAGGGCAGGAGATGCACTACACGGGACCGACGTTCAGGCCGCCATACGAGGCAAGCTCGTTGCTGCTGCAGGTGACATCCGGATGCTCGCACAATGCATGCACGTTCTGCAGCATGTACCAAGACGTTCCGTTCAAAATATCGCCCATCGAGGAAATCGAAGAGGACCTGGCCTATATCGGACGACACAATGCGCTGTTCAAACGCGTATTTCTGGTGAACGGCGATGCGTTCTGCCTGAGCTTCGACAAGCTCGTCGAAATCGCCGAGCTCATACATCGCTACCTGCCCCGCATCGAATCCATCGGCGGCTACGCTTCGATAAAGAACGTCCTTGCAAAAAGCACCGACGAGCTACGCGAGCTCGCCCGCTTGGGGTACGCCGATTTCAACATCGGATTGGAGTCGGGGCTCGACGACGTGCTGGCTTACATGAACAAAGGCTACACGCTTGCTGAAGCGCGCGAGGCGTTCGCGCGGCTCAACGAAGCGGAAATGCCCTTCAACCTGAACATCATCACTGCGGCGGCTGGCCGCGGACGCACGGTCGAGCACGCGACGGCCAATGCGTCCATCGTTAACGAAGCCAACCCGACACTCATTTTCGTTTCGCCCCTACACGTCGACCCCGGCGCGCGGCTCGAGCAGCTGGTGGCGCAAGGCGATTTTGAGGAATGCGTGCTCGGCGACTACATCACCGAGGAAATCGAATTCCTCAAACGCCTCGAGGTTGACGATTGCGTGTTCTTCGGTCTGCACGTGTCGAACCCGGTACGCGTGTCAGGCATCTTGCCGCGCGATAAAGAATACTTGATCCACGAGCTCGAACTCGGCTTGGGCCGCTTCCCCGACTGGCAGCTCGAGACCGTGCCCCCGAAAGGCTCCGAAGGCCGCATGATCCGCTAACGCCGCGGGCTGGCACACGCGCATCGCCATGATTCGCTAGGCGGCCTGCCCATCGACGGCAGCGAGGCGGCATGCATCGAGCTGCTCGAGTTCGCCGTCGAGAAGGGGCTGCGACTTGGCGTGCATTACTGCTCTCTCGAGAACAAATTCAGCGGGCAGGTGTACCAGCAGAACAAGTTCCTGGGCCGGGGTTTGGCCCAGCCCTGGCACGCGATGAGCGAGCGCGACTATTTCCTGAAGAGCGCCAAGGTGTTCGGAAGCGACGTCGAGCCGACGGTCGCGGCGCTGCGGGCGGCCGGGGAGCACCGCTTCGACCGCGACGAATCGCGCCATGCGCTCGAGTTCCCGCTCGAGGCGCTGCCCGTGCTGGCCCGCGAGCTGCCCGACATGGAAGTTGCCGTCTGTTTTTTCATCGCCGAGCAGCGCGAACGGGAAACGGTGCTGCGCGAGCTGGCCGTGTATCGAACGACACCCAGCGCGTTCGACATCGAGCGCGACCTGTAGCAAACGCGATCGGCGTCCTGGGAAGCCTGCGATCCTGCGCGCAATTCGGAGACACCACGCTATCAACCGAATTCCCACGGGGAAACGACTCGGAACCGCTTTACCGCAGGAGATCAATTTCCCCGTGGGAATTCGGTTCGGAAATTCGGCTCTGGTTTCCCCGCGGGAAAACGATTCAGCTTCCCCGCGGGAGTTTGATCCACACGTGACAAGTTCCCCGTGGGAGTTTGGTTCGGTTCCCCGTGGGAAAACGGTACGGCTTCCCCGCGGGAGTTTGATCCGCAACCGAGTTCCCCGCGGGAGTTTGATCCGCGCGCATCAAGTTCCCCGCGGGAAAACGGTACGGGCGTTGGCGGCTTCGTTTATCCGAGGAAAAAGCCCTCGTCTATCAGGCAGATTGCGCCTTCCTTGTCGGTGCGGCCGACCGAAAGCACGACATCCGCCTGGTCGGGCGCGGCGACGCGCGTGGCACCTTGCGCCTCGATGAGCAGATCGATGTATGCCCCTAATGGAAACGACGTGCGCACGAACGGGTACTTCGCCCCACGCTGGATGCGCACGGCACCGTTTTTCACGTCGACGAGAGCGTAGGTCATGCTTCGCCCCGCACCGGTCATGTCGTCGCGGAAGATGAGATTTTCGGCCTGGTAGATGGCAGCCTGCATCGCCCCTGCTTGAGCCGCACCCGCCGACACCACGCCCGCTCGCATCGCGTTCGCCGCGCCGCCTTCATGCGCACCAGCCCCAGCCTCTCCGCTCGCGAACGCGCCTTCCCCGCCAGCCGCAACGATGTCACCCAGAGCTTCCACAACCATGGCTCCCGAAAAGCAGGTCTCGATATTCGCCCAGCTCGACGCCCCATCGAATATATGGCAAACCTGCTTCACATAATCGACTCCACACGCGTGCGCCTCGGCCATGTTCAGGTCGAGGTACTCCACCGCATTGTCACTATGGGTGATATCCCCGCTCGTCACCATGCCCCGGCCAAGGTACGCGCCATCCCAGCCCACATGGTACGTTTCGCCAGCCTGCTCGTCCCACGCATAGAAATGCAGGTCGACATCGACGCGTTTCTCCTGGTCATTCCAGAAGGTGAAGAAACGCACGGTCGCATCGGGCGGCAATGCGTAAGCCATGCCCGCCGGCGGATACGCAGTGCCCGTGTTACCGGAATCGTTGGGCATCAGCACCGACGAATCGAGCGAAAACCCTCCGGCATCCACATACACCCGCCGTCCGCGCAAGGGGGTGTCGATACCGGCGAGCCGCCGCGCGAGCATGCCCCGAACGATCGGGGTCACGGTGCGATACGCCTCCAGATGCCGCTTCCTCCGGGTCGCGAACGCCTCCTCGCTCTCGTTGGGATGCTGCTTCATGCGCGTTAAGCCCAGGTCATCGGCCGACAGGATCGCAAGCGTCCGCGCAAGCGAGGAAATCGAATAGGCGTCCGACGCCTCCACCGTCTTGGCAATCAGGTCTACGGGCACGCCGCCCTTCGCAAGTCGCGTGAGCGAACGCAGCAACATGCCAGGGCGTTGGGCGTACAGCGCGAGCAACGGTTCGGGACCATCTTGCGCAAGGCGTTCCCAAGCGCGCTCGATTCGGGAATTCCAACTCGTCACCGCGCCGCTGCCGACCGCGTTGACGGCGCGCTTCAGCTTGCCGTCGCCGAAACGCCCGATGGAAAGGTAATTCAACGCACGGCGGTGCTCCGGGCGCGCGTCGGCGATATTCTCCACGAGCGTTTGATAAGGAAAACGCGAAAGCGCCTGACAGAAGCCCTTTTTCTGACGATTCGAAAGCCGCGCCTTCCCCTCGGGATGCGCAAGGCGCACGTAGTTGGCGGCTTTCAGCACGTCGCCCGGATGTTGGGCCGTGCGCAGCAGCATGTCGCGAAGCTCGGATGAGCTCCCCTGAGACGCGATGCGCACCATCTCGAGCATGTTCTCGTGAAAACCGAAGACGAGCGGCTCTTCCGCCCCGGGTTTCAAGAAATGCTTGACAGCGCAGCGGACCTCCAGGTCGTGCATGCGCGTGGGTCGGGCGATTCGCGCGAGAATAATTTCGCGCATCGCCTCGTCGCTCGTCACCACGACGAGGGGCTTCGCATCCGCGAGCACGGCGTATTCTGGGGCTTGGCCCTTTCTCCCAGCGTCATCGGACACGTTCCCCCCAGCACGAGCGCCGCCCGCTCCCGCGCTGCGCTCGCCATCGTGCGGAAGCCACCCTCGCCCCACCTGCACGTTCACGCCAAAAAGCCCCGCCAACCATTCCACGCCGTACGTCGAGGAATAGTGGCGCATCTGGTCGAGGCGGTAGCGCATTTCGTCGATTTGCATCACTTCGAGCGGAAAGCCCGGATACATCGGATCGGCCTTGACGCTCGGAACGAGCGCGCGAATGTCGGCAGCGGGGTCGAGGCTGTATTGCAAATCGATCTCCTCGCCGCTTCCCAAGCGCTCCTTGACCCAGTGCCTGCTCCTTGCGAGCGTGACGATGGCCTCGGGCGCAAGCGTGTATCCCGTGCCTTCCATATTCGCGACGCAGGTCATCGCGAAAGCCATGTCGTCTTCGTCGATGGGAACGGCGTCCTCGCTGGCAACATCGACGAAATTCGGGTAGTACAAAACCCCGAAAGCCTCGAATTCTTCCTTTTGAGCCGTCGGCCGAAAGTTGTGAATTACCTCGCGCCTTTGTTTTGACGGGAGATCGTCATGCCACATCTTTTTCGAGAACAATCCCATGCTGCCTCCTCGCCTGCTTGGTTGCGCCGACAGGACGCGCAGTTCGCCGTTTCGGCTCATTATAGGTTATCGCGCGGGTGAAGCCGATTCGCTATACTTGAGGCACTGTCGTCGCGCCGGTTACTTTTACGCTCTTCCGTGATTCACCGGTTCAAAAGACGGAGTCGTTGGGTCGGTTACTTTTACACGCCTTTTAAGCTTACCGACCCGCATGACGAGGAGGGGCCTCCCGTTTCGGACGCCCCTCCAGCCTTCCCCTCACGCATCATGAGCAGCATCCACGCCTCGAACCGTTTTCCCCGCGGGAAATCGGTTTCCCCGTGGGAGTTTGATCCGCAACCAGCTTCCCCGTGGGAAAATGATTCGCGCACATGTTCCCCGCGGGAGCTTGATCTGCGATCGGTTTCCCCGTGGGAAATTGATTCGCGACCGTTTCCCCCGCGGGAGTTCGATTCGCAACCGGTTTCCCCGTGGGAAATTGATTCGCGACCGTTTCCCCCGCGGGAGTTCGATTCGCAACCGGTTTCCCCGTGGGAATTTGATCCGCAACCAGCTTCCCCGCGGGAGTTTGATTCGAGCACACGTTCCCCGTGGGAGCTTGATCCGGGCACACGCTCCCCGTGGGAAAACGGTTCGCGCACATGTTCCCCGTGGGAAATCGGTTTCCCCGTGGGAGTTTGGTTTGCAACACGTTCCCCGTGGGAATTCGGTTTATACGCTGACGACGCGGTTCTGGTAGCCGACGAAGGCGTGGGCGGGATGGTCGTTGCGCGCAAGCACTTGGGAAAGCGACTGACGCGGGAGGGCATAGGTGTTGTTGTTCTCGGAAACGTGCATGCCCACGACGCGCTCGACGCAGGTGTCGAGCAGCTGGTCCAGCAAGTCGGCCGACTGCTCGTTGGAAAGGTGACCATGGTCGGACGCGATACGGTCCTTCAGGTAGCGCGGATACGGCCCTACCTCGAGCATCCTCGGGTCGTGGTTGGACTCGAGCGCGAGCACGCGGCAACCGCGCAGCACCTCGAACGCCTCGCCCGTCACGATGCCCGTATCGGTCATGAACCCGACCGAATCGCCGCCGCAGTCGAAGCGGAACCCGAACGACTCGGCCGCATCGTGCAGCGTGGGAAACGCATGCACGGCCACCCCGCCGAACGTCAGGTCATCCCCGCTCGCGAAATAGCGCAGGTCGACCGCATCCTGGATGGACTGAAGCTCGCGGCTCGCCGCATGGACGGCGCGGCTCGCGTACACGACGGGCTGCACGCCCGCCTTCGCCAGCCCGCGCGTCACCACGCCCAGACACTTCGTGTGGTCGGAATGCTCGTGCGTGACCAGAATCGCCTGCACTCCCGCCACGTCCACGCCGCATTCGGCAAGGCCCGCCATGAAAGCGCGCTTGCTGATGCCGCAATCGACGACGATGCTCTCGCCGGTCGCCGCGTTCTCGATGACCGAGCAGTTGCCCTTGCTGCCGCTTGCCAGCACGTGCAACCGCAGCTGCGCGCCAGGCCGCGGCGGCAGCAGCTCCTCAGACGGCCCATCCGCCTCGCGCCGACGGACCACCAGCTGTTCGGCGGAAAGCGTCGTTTCTCCCGAATCGATCATGGGCACCTTGTTTTCCTTTCCCCCAACTTCACCATCGCGCAAAATGATACAGTACCTCAGAGGTACTGTATCATTGCAAGCGCTACCATAATGATACATTACCTCTGAGGTACTGTATCATTCGGCTCGTGTAGCGCGGCGAGCAGCGCCGCGCGTTCGTTGGGCAGCTCGTCGGCAAGCACGAGGCCGAACAGCCGCTCAAGCTCGGCGCCGAGCGCAGGGCCTTCCTCCCAGCCGCGTTCCATCAAATCGGCGCCGCTGATCGCCAGGTCCTTGACCGCAAACGCCGTCTCCTCGTTCAGCTCGGCGTTCATGAGCACCTCGAAGTCATCGAGCTCGGCGAACTTGCCGCTCACCGACCCGGGCGCATGGGCCTTGCGGTCGGCCTTCATGAGCGCGAGCAGCTTGCGCGCAGTCTGCTCGTCGCCGCACCGCGCCAGGAACCGCCGCGCCGATCGCTTGGTGGGTGACGGCCAGCTATCGTGCTGCATGACCAGGAAATACACCTCGTCGATCGTCTTGCGCGGAAACTTCAGCCGACGCAGCAGCGCCTCGACTATGCAGGCGCCCTCGGGGGCATGGCCCTTGTAATGCGCTATGCCATCGGGCCCGACCCGCTTCACGACCGGCTTGCCCACGTCATGGAGCAACGCCGTCAACCGCAAGGTCGAATCGGCCTCGACGTCCGCCATCGTGTCAACCATGTGCGTCCAACAGTCGCGATCGTGATGGGGATTTTGCTGGTCCATGCCGTACGTCGGCTCCAGCTCGGGCATGATCTGCATCATGACGTCGGCGAACTCCTTGACGATCGACGCCAGGTGCGCGCCGTCGGGCGCCGCCATCATCTTGGTGAGCTCGGTGCAGATGCGTTCCGCCGACACCGCGTCGAGCATCCACTTCTTGTCGTGGGCAGCGCGCGCCGTGCCTTCCTCGATGCGAAAGCCGTACACGGCCGCGAACCGCAGCGCGCGCATGACGCGCAGGCCATCCTCGGAAAACCGCCGATCGGCATCGCCCACGCAGCGCAGCACCTTGGCCTCGAGGTCGGATGCGCCGCCGAACGGATCGACCAGGCCGACCTCGGGCGACCACGCCATGGCGTTGACCGTGAAGTCCCGCCGCGACAAGTCGTCCTCGAGTCGCGTGGCGAACGACACCGAATCGGGATGGCGTCCGTCGGAATACGCGCCATCAGTTCGGAACGTGGTCACTTCGATGGGCTCGTGGTCCACGACGAACGTGACCGTACCGTGCTTCAAGCCCGTGTCGATCGAGGGGAAGCTGACCGCCGCCTTCATCTGGTCGGGCGTCGCGTTGGTGGTCATGTCCCAGTCGTGGGGTTCTTTCCCCAACAGCGCATCGCGCACGCAACCGCCGACGACGTACGCCTCGAAACCCGCGTCCGCGAGCTCGGACATCACGGCCGCCGCCGACGCGGGCACCTTCGCCGCCATCATGTCGAATCGGTCTTTCAGCATCTCTTCCATCCAACCACCGCCAAACATCTGCAGGGCAGCAGCCCGCCGGACCGCCGCCCATTCGGGGCCCGCGCCTGCGCGTCCCCGCTCTATCACACTATGAATTGTAAGCGTTTTGCCGCCGCCCTTGTCCCCCGCCCGTTGACATCCACGCACGTTTCCATCGCGGAACGCCTCATGGTGACGGAAAGGGACCCCCCTTTCCGTCACCGACAATCGCCTAGGCCACCTCGAGCGCGTCCACGGCATCGACCATGCTGCCCATGCCGGCCTCCGCCAGAGCGGCGAAACTCAGCAGCTTGTCACTCCAGCCGGCAGCAAACGTCGTATCGCTGCCGGCGAACTGGGTCGTGCCGAAACCGGCCATGTCGAAAGCATGCAGCCACACCCGATGACCGACCCGCTTGCGCAGGCGATCCGCACATGTTTGGAACGTGCCCCTCTCACGACGGAACGGACGGTTCACCTCGAAGTCCGAGAGGAACACGACGCGGTCGCAATCGACGCCATCGCGCTCCATTGCCTCGAACACCGCCTCCGGATTAGTGCAGCCCGCGGTGAACTCCATCGCCTTCATGGTATCGAGCACGCTTGCGCCTGCCACGACCGGCACGCGCCACGCATCGTCCGAGAACACGTACATCCAGCAGTCCTCCGACAGGCGGACCAGGCAAGCTGCCAGCATCATCGCGACTTCCGAGCACTTGACGCTGCTGTGCTCCGATACCGTACACCAATCCATCGAGCCGGAAACGTCCACCGCCACGACGGTACGGCCTCTCAGAGTCGGGTAATTTGCGACCGAGGCGTCCAACGCCCGGCTGAGCGCCGCCAGCGTCTTGCCCGATGCCAGCTGCTCGACCGACTTGTAAGCAGACCAGAAGCGAAACGGCAGCTGACGCGACTTCGCGACGGCAGCCGGATCGGCCAAACGCTCGAGCGCCAGGTCGAAATTGGCCGGTTTGACCCTCAGCAGGTTTCGCAGGTTGCGAAGCAGCGCCATGTAGGGAACGGCGTCCTCTGCGAGCAGGCGCTCCCACACTTCAGCCGTGTTGCCGTGCGCCGAGAGCTCGGTTTCCCAGCTCATCGGCTTGGCCAAATCGCCCTCAAGCAGGGCGCGCGTGGCCTCGCGACGATGGGGATGGCACAGTTTGACGGCATCGGCCATCGTGACCGTACGACCTTCCATCCGATACTTCGCCAGCGAGTAGTCGTCCATCGCGTCGAGCGCGTCGCGCAGGCCGCGGCGCAGGCTGTTGGGCAGCGCCTCGCCCGGGAACAGCGCGAAATAGGCCGCGAGCATCTCGGTGACGTCATCGCCGCGGACCACGCAGGCGCGAACCGCCTGGCGCACGAACCGCTCGCCCTTCACCTCGTGGGCGAGGACCGCGCACAAGACGTGCGAGGAAGAGCGCATGTTCATCACCGTGCGCGCGTACAGCGCCAGCTTGGCGACGAACAGGCCGTCGGTCCGGGCCAGTTCGCGCGCGAGCTCGACCATGCGCGGCGTCGTGTCGCCGTAGAACTTGGGCTCGCAGACGAAACTCGTCAGCACTTCCGACATGAGCTCCTCGCGCGCTGCCAGCTTGTAGGCCGCATGCCCGCACCGGTTGGTCGTCTTCATGCCCTCCGCCTTCGTGTTGAACGTTGCCATTGGCTCCTCCTTTCGTTTTCGCGCCACATGGACCGTCATCGCCGCGGCTTTCCGCCGGGTCTGATCGTGCGTGGCGGCCAGATGGTATCGGAAGCGGTTGTCCCTCTTCCGAGGGACCTTGCGTCTCCCAACGCAAGCAATTTGAAATGGGTGGGAAGTAACCGCCCCCTGCGATGCTGGCCGCCTCGCATGACCATAGAATACGCGGCGGGCACGCACCGTTCCAGGACGCGAAAGCGCGAATCACCTCAAATATTTAAGGTGTTTTCAAATAAAAGGCCAACTTTGAGCTAAGATGGGAAACCGAATCGACCGTATTATGCACTTGTTTCGCCGAACAGGCGCATAGCCCCAGGTCGGCGATGGGCGGGCCAAAACTAGCGCAAAACGCCCAGCAGCGAATCGCGATCACGACCCTCGCCACGGACATGCGCCAGAACAAGCGCAAACGCCGCACTCGAACGGAGGCATCATGAGCATCACCCCCGAAACCGCACGGGAATACGCACGTCTGCTGCCCGATAGCCTGCGCTGCGACAACGCGCGCGAGCGGCTGTTGTGCGTGGCCGAGATCCTGAAGACGCTCAGCGACGCCGACCACCGCCTGAGCAACGCCGACATCCGGCTCGTGCTGGCCGCGCGGTTCGGCGACGACGTGGCGCCCGCCGAGAACACGCTCAACGCCGACATCGCCGCGCTCCGCCGCTTCCCCGCTTTGGGATACGCCTTCCGCACCAGCCCCTCCGGCTCATGGTGCGAGGGCGCCGCGCTCGCGCCCGCTCACGTGCGCCTGCTGTTCAACGCCGTACAGTCCTCGAGGTTCCTCACGCCCGAAGAAAGCGCGGACCTTCAGGAGGCGCTGCTCGGCATGGTGTCGACCCACGAGGAATACCACCTGATAGGCGACGTGCACGTCGTGCAGCGCATGGAGGCCGAGGGCCGCGCGGCCGTGCTCGACGCCTGCGATGCCATAGCGCAGGCGCTGCGCGAGGACCGCAAGGTGGAATTCGAGTACACGTTCAACGACTTCGACGGGAGCCAGATCGCGCTGCCGGGCGATTCGGGCGACACGCTGC
Source organism: uncultured Eggerthellaceae bacterium (assembly GCA_946618265.1). The sequence continues at coordinate 2,502 of CAMOLA010000056.1, read as the reverse complement.
GCGTCGAGACGCCCATCGCGCTGTTCTTCTCCGATGGCAACTACTACCTGGAATCATACAGCGCGACGCCCTGGCGCCACGGCCAGCGCGTGATGCGCAGCCGCATCGACCGCATGCGGTTCGCACGCGTCTCAGCTGAGCGCGCCGATGCGTGCGAGGAAGTCGCCGAGGCCAGGCGCACGGCCGCCCGTCGCATGCGCCGCTCGGTGCAGATGTTCGGCGGCATCGCGCGCACGGTTTTCCTGCGCGTCGGCGCCGAGCGCACCAACGAGGTGTTCGACCTGTTCGGGTTCGGGCTCGAGTTCGCGAATTTCCGCGGCGACCCCGGCAGCAAGAACGCCACGGCCGACACGTGCGTGACCATCGCGCAGTCGCCGACGTTTTTCCGGTGGCTCGCGGGAACGGGCGGGCAGGTGCGCATCGTCGCACCGCCCGACGCCCTCACCGTGAAGGCGCAGCCGTGGGCGCGCCTGTGCACCGGCAAGTCGCACGCCCAGCTCGTCGCAGATTACGAGGCCATGACGGGAGCCTACCGATCCTTCCTACAAGCAGCCCTCGACGCCTGCGGCGCACCAGCGGAATAGGCCGCGCGGCCCGCCCTTTCGCCTTTTGCCTTTCGCCTGAAAATTGCATCTATAATAAAGACTCGAAGCATCAAGTAACGGAGGCGCATCATGGCAGAAGTACCAGCAGGACATCCCGAGAAACCGCAGGGCGAAGACGGCTTCAAGCTGCTCGAACGCATGAACGGCGGCCATCACGAAGAGCTCGCGAACTGGGGGCTGTCGTTCCTTCCCGTCGACGCGGACGCTCGCGCGCTCGATATCGGCTGCGGGGGCGGCGCCAACATCGCGCGGCTGCTCGCGCTGGCGCCGAGCGGGCACGTGACTGGCGTCGACTACTCGCCCGTCAGCGTGCAGGCTTCGAGCGACCACAACGCCGACGCCATCGCGGGGGGCCGCTGCGAGGTGCTCGAAGGCGACTCGTCGGCGCTTCCGCTGCCCGATTCGACGTTCGACGTGGTGACGGCGTTCGAAACGACGTACTACTGGGACTTGACTCGGGCATTTGCCGAGGTGAAGCGCGTGTTGAAGCCCGGTGGGCGCTTCCTCGTGTGCAACGAGGACGACGGATGCGACCCCGAGGCGCTCAAGCTGGCCGAGCAGATCCCCGGCATGGAGATGCACACGCCCGTCATCCTGGAGACGGCGCTTGCCCAGGCCGGCCTCGTCGTCGAGCAAGTCGAGCGCATCCCCGAGAAAGGCCACCTCGCCATCATCGCCCGGAATGATACATTACCTCAGAGGTAATGTATCATTCGCGAGAAGCGGTGACCTGGGTAAACCGTAATGCGCAAGATCCTTCGTCATAAAAGGGACAGTCCCTTTTATGATTTAAGCTTCGCTTTTCTGGTAATTTGCCCGAGATAGAGCGTTTTTTCGCATCTATTCTCGAACGCATCTTATACTGAAACAATTAATTATTCGCTGCTAACGCTTTATTCAGCAAAGCACATAACTAGGATTACCGAATTCGTTCCCGAGGAGATTACATGGTACGCATATCCGATGCCCGCCTGGACTACTTCATGGCCGAGGACGTGCCGTACGTCGATTTGACCAGCGAGGTCCTGGGGATCGGCGACGCGCCCGGCGAGATGGAGTACTTCTCGCGCGAAGCGTGCGTGGTCGCCGGCGCCGACGAGGTCGCCCGCCTCGCGCGGACAGCCGGGTGCAAAGCCGAAGTGCTGCGCAAGCCCGGCGAGCATGCCGAGCCCGGCGAGGCCATCGTCTCGGTGCGCGGCACGGCTGGCCAGCTGCACCAGGTGTGGAAGGTGGGGCTCAACCTGCTCGACCACCTGTCCGCCGTGGCCACGAAGACGCGCGGCATGGTCGAGGCCGTGCACGCGGTCAACCCGCGCTGCGAGGTGCTCACCACGCGCAAGAGCATGCCCGGCTGCAAGGACCTGCTGGTCGAGGCCGTCATGCTAGGCGGCGCGTTCCCCCACCGCCTGGGCCTCTCCGAGACAGTGCTCGTGTTCGACCACCACATGGAGTTCCTGGGCGGTTTCGACGAGTTCGTGCGCCGCATCCCCGAATTCCGCAGCCGCTGCATCGAGAAGAAGCTTTTCGTCGAGGCGTCCGCCGACCAGGCGCGCGTGCTGGCGAAGGCCGGCGTCGACGGCATCCAGTTCGACAAGGTGCCCGCCACCGAACTCTCCGTGCTCGTCAGGGAGCTGCGCGCCGTGGACCCGCGCGTCACGCTCATCGCCGCCGGCGGCATCAACCCCGCCAACGCCGCCGAATACGCCGCGACCGGCGTCGACGGCCTGGCCACGACCGCGCTGTTCACCGCCAAGCCCCTCGACATGAGCGTGCGCATGACCGCACGGTAGATGATACATTACCTCAGAGGTAATGTATCATTCGCGAGAAAGGGACCCCCTTGGATTCTTCGACAATCCCTACCGTCACGCCGGCCGACTGGCGGCGCGACGTCGCG
>CAMOLA010000055.1 GCA_946618265.1 uncultured Eggerthellaceae bacterium | reverse complement strand
CGGCAATGGAGCATGGCCTGCACAAGGTTGCCGTGTACGTGAAGGGTCCCGGCTCCGGCCGCGAGACCGCCGTACGCTCGCTGCAGGCAGCTGGCCTCGAAGTGTCCAGCATCCAGGATTGCACGCCCATCCCGCACAACGGTTGCCGTCCGCGCAAGCGTCGTCGCGTCTAGTTTGTATTAGGAGGAAACCAATTATGGCAATTGACAGGACTCCGGTTCTGAAGCGCTGCCGCCAGCTGGGCATCGACCCGGTGGTGCTGGGCTATACCACGAAGGAATCGAAGCGTCAGCCGGCTCGCCGTCGCAAGGAAAGCGAATACGGCATGCAGCTGCGCGAGAAGCAGAAGGCCAAGTTCATCTATGGCGTCCTGGAGAAGCAGTTCCGCCGCTACTACAAGCACGCGCTGTCCCAGGAAGGCGTCACGGGCGAGAACCTGATGGCCATCCTCGAGTCGCGTCTCGACAACGTCGTGTTCCGTCTGGGCTTTGCCCGCACGCGCAAGGAAGCGCGTCAGACCGTCACGCACGGCCACATCACGGTCAACGGCCGCCGCGTCGACATCCCCTCGTACCGCGTACGTCCCGGCGACCTCGTCGCCGTTGCTCCGAAGGCCAAGGACCTGCTCGTCATCAAGAGCGCCCTGGTCTCCAACGAGCGCGTGTCGGTTCCGGCTTGGCTGGAAGTCGACATCGAGAAGCTGCAGGGCTCGGTGCTCTCGCTTCCCACTCGCGATCAGATCGACCTCGACATTAACGAGCAGCTGATCGTCGAACTCTACTCGAAGTAATCGCGCCCGAAGTTAAGGAGGCTTATACGACATGACAGAGTTCATGAGGCCGACAGTTACAACGGAAGAAGTGAACGACACCGTCGCGCGTTTCATCGTCGAGCCGCTCGAGCGCGGCTACGGCAACACGCTCGGCAACTCGCTGCGTCGCGTTCTGCTCTCCTCTCTCGATGGTGCGAAAGCAACGGCCATCCAGATCGAGGGCGTGCAGCACGAGTTCACGACGGCCGAGGGCGTAATCGAGGACATCACCGATATCGTCTTGAACGTTAAGGGGCTTGTGTTCCAGGCCCTCAACGGCGACATCGAAGAGGCCGTTGCGCATGTGTCCGCCGAGGGTCCCTGCGTGGTGACCGGTGCCGACCTTCAGGTCCCCACCGAGTTCACGCTCATCAACCCGGAGCACGTCATCGCGACGGTTGCCGACGGCGGCCAGCTCGAGATGTCGGTTCGCATTGGCGTTGGCCGCGGCTATGTCGATGCCGACCACAACAAGCGCACGGAAGACCCGATCGGCATCATTCACGTCGATTCGCTGTTCTCGCCGGTTCGCCGTTGCACGATGAACGTGACGAACACCCGCGTTGGCCAGCGCACCGACTACGACAAGCTGGTGCTCGAGGTCGAGACCGATGGTTCCATCACCCCGACCGACGCAGTGCTCGCTGCCGTAAACATCATCAATCAGTACATGGGCGCATTCATGGCGCTGGCCGAAGTCGAAGGCGAGGAAGAGCCGGAAGTCGTCTCGATCTTCGCCCCCGAAGGCCAGGAATCCAACGCCGAGCTCGACAAGCAGATCGAGGATCTGGACCTGTCGGTGCGTTCGTACAACTGCCTGAAGCGTGCCGGCATCCATTCGGTGCGCCAGCTGGTCGAGTTCTCCGAGAACGACTTGCTCAACATCAGGAACTTCGGCGCCAAGTCCATCGAGGAAGTCAAGGACAAGCTGATTTCCATGGGTCTGAACCTAAAGCTGTAAGGCTTCCCGTATTAGTAGGTAATAGGAGATTTGGGATATGAGACACAACTACAAAGGTCGCAAGCTCGGCACCGACCCGTCGCATACCAAGGCGATGAAGCGTTCGCTGACTGCCGCGCTGCTCTACAACGACCGCATCAAGACGATTGAGTCTCGCGCGAAGGAGATTCGCGGCGAAGTCGATCGCATCATCACCTGGGCCAAGAAGGGCGACCTGCACTCCCGTCGTCTGGCCATCGCCCGTCTCGGCGGCGACAAAGAGCTCGTGCGCGAGGTCTTCGAAAAGGTCGAGCAGGGCATGTTCGCCGACCGCAACGGTGGCTACACCCGCATCATGAAGCTCGGTCCCCGCAAGGGCGACGGTGCTCCCATGGTCATCATGGAGCTGTGCACCGAGCCGGTGAAGAAGAAGGCCAAGAAGACCGCCGAGCCGAAGAAGGCCGAGCCGGTCAAGGAGCTTGGCAAGACGGTCGAAGAGGCCGAAGAGCCCGAGGTTATCGAGGCCGAGGTCGTCGAGGCATCGTCCGAGGCCGAGGAAGCTGCCGCAGAGGCCGAAGAGGTCGTCGAGGAAGCTGCCGAGGAAGCCGAGAAGGCCGAATAAGCAAGCAGCCTAGCGCTTTGCAACTAAGACGAGGGGGTCGCGCAATGCGGCCCCCTCTTTTGCGCTCTAATGTGACAAAGGGGTCTGACCCCTTTGTCACATTTAGCGACGGCGAATCGCGACGGTGAACACGGCGCCGCCAAAGATGAAGCAGGCGGCAAGGATGCAGAGGATGACCGGCATGAGCGGCCGGTCGAGGACGGATGCTTCTCGCGGTTGGGACTGCGCAGACGGTGCAGTCTGAGCGGTCTCGCGCGGAACGTGCTTGACCTCTTGATCGCTCGTGAGCGATGCGGCGCGCGATTCCCACTTATCGCCTTGGACGAACGAGCGCACGGCATCGGCCGGGCAGCCCCAGAGCACGAGGATGTTGGGCGCCAGGGCTTCGAACGACGCGCGTGCCGCGTCTGAGGCAAGTACGGTGGCAACGTAATAGCTCTTGTCGCGTTCGAGTTTCTCATCGCCAATCGACGCTGATGTCACGTGCGCAACACCGTTTTGGTCGCTCGCGATGGTGTACGAGACACCTGCGATGTTGAGGACCGTCGCATGAAGTTCCGATGAATCGAGTCCCAGAAACGCTGCGGCATCGCAGAGGGCGGCGTTCAGATACGACTGCTCGATGAGCTGGACGATTTGGGCGCCCGTCAGATCGAAACATTCGATGCGGTCACGCGGGTCGAGCACCTGCTCGGCTTGCTCGAAGCTAATCAGGCCTTCTGGCAACCCTGACCGGATGGCCCCTTCGTCAACCAGCGCCACGTCCGCATCCGCCTCGTCGAGGATGGCCGAGCTGGCGATGCGTCCGAGCGCGGAGCCGCCGATGTGCGTACGGGCGGGATCGTCGTCGTTGATCGGGTAGGAGCTTCCTGCCATCCCGGCATCGATGCTTGAAAACTCGACGTGCACGGTCATGTCGCGTGCTGAAGGGCTGTCGCACTCGACCGTGATGCCCGAATCGACGCGCGTCGATGGCGTTCCGGCTTCCAGGTCATCGTAGAGCAGCAGGTTGACGACCGCCGGCCCGTCCCCGACATGCGCGCGGAACGACTCGGCGCTGAAGAAAGCCGCCTTCGTGTTCGGCAGGCCGTTCTTCTCGAAGAACAGGGGCATGACGCCTGGGATATGGTCAGTGCAGTTTAGCTCGTTATCGTAGGCGTATTTCCTTATTGCGCTCTTGTCGACGTGCCAGATCACGATGCCCCCGTTCGGCTCGCCCAAGGTAGCAAGCGCGGCGTCGTGTCCCTCGATTTGCCTGTTCTCGACGAGAAAATACTGGTCAGGATCGGGCGAGGGGATCAAGAGCGCATGATACCCCGATTCCGACAGCTGGCTCGATACGAGGTAGTCGCCGTTGTCCGTGACGATTTCGGGGAGCTCCCAACCCAAGGCGTAGCGGCTCCAGGCGTCGAGCGCGGTCGGCGTCGACTGGCCCGTTTCCCCGTTGGGCGATTCGGCCCATCCGCCGCTATGCATGAGGCTGAGCTCGTTGACGCCATACGCGGACCACGCCTGGTTTGACCCGTTCTCGCCCGTCGGGTAGAGATCGGGAAGGCCCAGGTAATGTCCGAGCTCGTGGTACAGCACGCCGATTGGTTCTTGCCTGATCTGTTCAACGGGGTCGGTTTCGTGCCAAAGGTGCTCGGCTATCGTGATGTAGGAGTCGAGATGCATGAGGCCTTCGCTCACGCGGCCGTCCCGCGCAATCTGCCCGGAATGGGGCCAAACGCTGGGAACGTCGGTTCGTCCCGGGTTTTCGAACGGCGAGGCGTCGTAGCCTGCAACGCACATGCATACGGCAAGCTCGTCAGTCGAGATGGCGCTGTCGTCGTTGCGGTCGTAGGCGGAGTAGTCGACGAAACGCCCGGCTTCGTGGAACGCGTCGAGGACCACCTTGCTGAAGGCGAGCGCTATGGAGCTGTCCTCGTTTACGAGCCCCCAATCGCCATGGGGCTCGTCGAGCGTTATGTGAACGATTCCGTCGTTTGCACGGTCCGCTTCGTTGGCGTTTTCCTTGTCATGCCCGCATGTCTCCTGAACAGGGGCGAACGTGAACGCGCCTTCCGACATGTCGAGGTAGTACGACGAAAGGGAGTTTTGCGAGCCGAATATCGTGTCGTGCCAGTCATAATCGCTGTCGTAGGGCGTGGCTGCATGACCGTCGTCGCCGGCGAAGCCCACGACGATGACCAGCAAGGGAAGCGTTTCGGTGGTGCTGGTGGCCGTATCGGACTCGGCGGCGAGCGCGTAACGCGGCATGCTGCACAGGCTCAGGAACAACCCAAACGCCAAGGCAGTGAGACCTTGGATGGTGCGGCGGGTGTCGATGCGATTTCGGTTCATTGTCCCACTATACACAATGATTCAGGCCTGATGGCACGTCGTGGTCCCCCGTCATAAAAAGGGATAGTCCCTTTTATGATTCAAAAGAGCCCGAGAAAACGCGCGCGTGGCCAAGGCAAGCGTGAGCGCAGAAGCGGAAGGTCTGCGCGCTTACCGGTTAGCTGGAGGGAAGCGGGCTTCTTGTCGGTATACTGCTTGAGTGGCAGTTCGGATTCCAACATATCGTCCGGGGAAAACGCCCGTGCATAGGTGCGATGCACGCATCAAGCTCGTCGTGCTGCTCGCGTTTTCCATAGGAATCTTTTTTGCGCAGTCATGGTGGGCAATGGCGCTGTTCGCGTTAGTAGCCGTCGTCTTGGTGGCGGTGGCGCGCATCGCGCTGCCGGAGATAAACCGGCTCCTCGTGCCCGTGTACGTGCTGGCTGCGTTTTCGGTGCTGTTCAACGTGATGGCGCATCCTGGTCTCGAGGGTCTTTCGCAGGGCTTGCTGTTCGGCGTGCGCATGGTCGTGCTCGTCGCGGCGAGCTTCGTCGTGTGCTTGACGACCGGGTCGGCGCAGCTGCTCGAAGCGTTCGGGTGGTTCATCGAGCCGCTTCGCCGTTTTCGGGTGCCCGTGGATGACATCGCCTTCACGCTTGTGCTTTCGGTACGCTTCATCCCCGTGATTGAGCAGCAGTTCGCACGCATCAGGGCGGCCCAAATCGCCCGTGGCGCCGAAGCGTCCGGTTCGTTTACGCGTAAGCTGCAGGTATGGGGCTCGGCGTTCTCCGCGCTGTTCATTGGCCTGTTTCGCCAGGCGGATTCGCTTGCGTCTGCCATGGACGCCCGCTGCTATGGAGCATCCGACTGCCGCACGCGCCTTCCTCGATGATACGCTACCTCAGAGGTACTGTATCATTTGCAAATGATACAGTACCTCTGAGGTAGCGTATCACCAAAACGTCTACCGACTGCCTGTGTCGCAATTACCCTACGAGTGCTATCATTCTGAAGGTACAGTTTCCGTCGCGCTAAGGAGGCGCCTCATGAGCATGATCATCGATGTGTACGGCCGCGAAGTCCTCGACTCCCGTGGCAACCCCACCGTCGAGGTGGAAGTGGTGCTGGAAAGCGGGGCCATGGGCCGCGCTATGGTGCCGTCCGGCGCTTCGACGGGCGCGTTCGAGGCTGTCGAGCTGCGCGACGGCGACAAGGAGCGCTATCTGGGCAAGGGCGTCCTCGATGCGGTCGAGCATGTCAACAACGAGATCGCCGAAGAGCTCGTCGGCATGGAGGCCGATGACCAGCGCGCCGTCGACGACGCCATGATCGCGCTCGACGGTTCCGACAACAAGGGCGTCTTCGGCGCCAACGCCATCCTGGGCGTCTCGCTGGCGACCGCCAAGGCGTCGGCCGAGGAAGCGGGTCTTCCGCTGTACAAGTACGTTGGCGGCCCCAACGCGCATTTGCTGCCCACGCCCATGATGAACATTCTCAACGGCGGCGTGCATGCCGACAACAACGTTGACTTCCAGGAGTTCATGATCATGCCGGTCGGCGCCCCCAAGTTCGCCGAGGCGCTGCGCTGGTGCGCCGAGATCTACCACACGCTGAAGAAGGTCCTGCACGACGCCGGCCTCGGCGGCGGTGTGGGCGACGAAGGCGGCTTCGCCCCCAACTTCAAGACCAACAAGGAGCCGCTCGAGTACATCGTCAAGGCGTGCGAAGAGGCGGGCTACAAGCCCGGCGAGGACATCATGTTCGCCATGGACCCGGCTTCCACCGAGTTCTACAATGCCGAAACCGGCAAGTACGTGCTGGCGGGCGAGGGCCGCGAGCTCACGAGCGAGGAAATGGTCGACTATTGGGAAGCCCTCGTCGACGAGTTCCCCATCATCAGCATCGAGGACGGCATGGCCGAGGAAGACTGGGAAGGCTGGAAGGCGCTCACCGACCGCATCGGCGATCGCGTGCAGCTCGTCGGCGACGACCTGTTCGTCACCAATTCCTCCCGTCTGGCAAAGGGCATCGAGCTCGGTTGCGCCAACGCCATCCTCATCAAGGTCAACCAGATCGGCAGCCTGACCGAGACGCTCGAGGCCATCGAGCTGGCCAAGACCCATGGATATGCCTGCGTCATGTCGCATCGCTCCGGCGAGACGGAGGACACCACGATCGCCGACCTGTCCGTGGCCTGCAATACTGGCCAGATCAAGACCGGCGCACCGTGCCGTTCTGACCGCGTGGCCAAGTACAACCAGCTGCTGCGCATCGAGGAAGAGCTCGAGACGCAGGCCGTCTACGCGGGTAAGGATGCTTTCTATAATATCAATCGTTAAGATAAACATTCTTACAACGAGATAAATTAGCGTTATCATGGTTGCGCCCCGTTTTCGCGGGGCGCAATGTTTGTCCTCGCCGTATTCCATAAGGGTTCGGCGGGGCGGAACGAGGGAAACGATTGTGACGGTATGTTTGAGCAAGGGGGATTTTTCGTGGCAGTACCCGAGATGATTTCGCTGGAGGATGCGCGTGAGCTCGTGCTTTCGCGTGTTTCGGCATTGGAGACGGAAGAAGTGGGCGTGCTTGACGTCATTGGGCGCGTGGCCGCAGAGGACTTGGCGAGCGATATCGACATAGCCCCGTTCGCGCACTCTGCCATGGACGGTTTCGCGATGCGCGCGGCCCAGCTGGAGGGCGCAAGCGACGAATCGCCCGTCGAGCTCGAGGTCATTGCGGAAATCCCTGCAGGCAGCTGGTATGACGGGCCCATCGAAGAGGGCCAGTGCGTGCGCATCATGACGGGCGCGCCGCTGCCCGAGGCGGCCGACGCGGTCGTGAAGTACGAAATCGTCGGCATCGTCGAGGGCGACGGGCGCGTGGGGAGCCGCGTGTCGTTTGCGGCGCCCACCGCAGTCGGCTCCAACATCCGCGCTGCTGGCGAGGAGGCGCGCGCCGGCGAGGTCATCGTTCATGCGGGCGAGGTCATCCGCTCGGCGGGCGTCGGCTTTCTCGCGGGGTGCGGCGTGACGCGCTGCAAGACCCATCGCCGTCCCAAGGTCGCCATCATCGCGACGGGCTCCGAGCTGGTCGATCCGACCGAGGTGCCCACGCAAGGCAAGATCCGCAACTCCAACAGCTATGCGCTGGCGGCAAGCGCCATCGATGCCGGCGCAATCCCGACGGTGCTGCCCATCGCCGCCGACGACTTCGAGACGCTCAAAGCCGAGGTGACGGCCGCGACCGACGAGTACGATTTCGTCATCACGAGCGGTGGCGCGGCAAACGGCGACTACGACTTCATCAAGAAGGTCGTCGAAGCGTCGGGCGAGCTGCTCATGACGACCGTGAACATGCGGCCCGGTAAGGCGCAGACGTTCGGCATCGTCAACGGAACGCCCGTGTTCGGTCTGCCGGGCAATCCTGCAGCCGCCTACCTGGGCTTCGAGATGATCATTCGCCCCGCGCTGCGAAAAATGCAGGGCTATTCGCACTTTGCGCGGCCTCACGTGCGCGCCAAGCTCGCGACCGAGACGAAGAAGAAGGACCCGCGGCGCATATTCGATCGCGGAACGCTTTCGAAAGACGACGCGGGCGAGTACGTCGTCACGCCTGCCAAGAACCAGAGCTCGGGCCTGTTCGGCCCCATTCAGCGGTCGAATTGCTTCATCGTGTTGCCGGAAGGCGCGGGCGTCTACCGCGAAGGCGACCTCATGGAGTGCGTGCTGCTCGACATTCCCGAAGAAGTGCTGCTGTAAGTATACATTTGGGGACAGTCCCCAAATGTATAGTGGGGTGGATGAGCGACCTGTGCGGCAGGAGCCCGCGCTTGTGGATGCGTTTTATACATTTGGGGACTGTCCCCAAATGTATAAGCAAAATAGGAGGAAAGATCATGGCGGATTTGAAATTTGCGATCGTGACGTGCTCGGACACGCGCTCGATCGAGCAGGATACGGCAGGTGCGGCGCTTGAGGCGCTCATAGCCGAGAACGGCTGGACGTGCGCGAGCCGCGTTATCGTGAAGGACGAGCGGGCTGACATCGCCCAGGCCATCGTGGATGCTTGCGATACCATCGACGCCGACATCGTGCTCACGTGCGGCGGCAGCGGCCTTTCCCTGCGCGACGTGACGCCCGAGGCCACCCAGGATGTATGCGATCGCAACGTTCCCGGCATTGCCGAGGCCATGCGGGCTCACAGTCTGGCAATCACCCCGTTCGCCATGCTGTCGCGCGCACTGTGCATGCAGCGCGGCCGCCACATCGTCATCAACCTGCCCGGCAGCGAGAAGGCCGCCCGCGAGAACTGGGACGGCATCGTGAAGGCCCTGCCGCATGCCGCCAAGATGATGGCCGGCGAAGGCCACTAGAGCATGCATTCGGGGAGCCTCCCCTGACCGATGGGGAGGCTCCCCAATAGGCACTGACCGAAAGGGAGTCTCCCTTTCGGTCAGTGCCGGGGATGCGCGCGAGAAAATGTGCAGCGCGTACGTTGTCGTGCACATCCGTGGGGTTCTGTGCCCGCTGCCGCCCTGAAGTGCGCTATCCTAGTTCGTAGTTGCGTATCAGGAAGGTTTAGCGAGGGTTCGATGGATTACTTGCCCAACGGGTTCACGGGATTCGCGGGACGACCCGCTGATTTCGAGTCAGCGGCTGAGGCGTCGCGTAAGAACCGTGCTGCGATTTTGGCAGGCGCTGCGGGCGCGGCGGTCAAAAACGAGGCTGACACGCCGTCTGACGACTCCTCACGCGAGATCAACTCGTTCGACCTGGACGCTCTCGACGCCATTTCGCCGCGCGACCGACGTTGGGCGTGGGTCGAGATAGACCTCGCCGCCATCCGCCACAACGTGGCGGTGACGCGGCGCTTCCTGCAGCCCCGCACCAGGCTCATGGCGGTCGTGAAGGCCGATGCCTACGGCCACGGCGCCGTCGAGGTGTCCAAGGCGGTTCTCGGCGCCGGCGCCGACCGACTGGGCGTCTCGACGGTCGACGAAGCGGTCGAACTGCGCAAGGCGGGCATTTCCGTTCCCATCCTCGTGCTGGCGCAGCCGCCCGAGACCTCCATCCCGCTCCTGCTCGCCTACAACATCACGCCGGCGATCTACGATGCGCCCTTCGCCATCGCCTATGGCGAATGCGCCGATCTGCATGGCGTCAAGGCGCCGTTCCACCTCGCCATCAACACGGGCATGAACCGAATCGGCGTGCGGTATGACGAGGCGCTGGAGTTCCTTCGCCAAATCGGCTTCCATCGGGCGCTCGAGCTCGAGGGCATTTACACGCATTACGCGACGGCCGATTGCGCCGAGACCCTCGATTTCCAGATTCAGACCAAGAAGTTCGTGGAGGCGCTGACGGACATCCACGACGCCGGCATCGACATCGGCATCGTGCACGCCGCGAACTCCGCAGCGACCTACCGCTATCCCAGCGTACAGTTCGATATGGTGCGCTGCGGGCTTTCGTTGTACGGCTTCCATCCCTGTCCTGAGACGCGCGAGCTCGTCGAGCTGCGTCCGTCCATGAGCGTGCACGCGCGCATAACGGACGCCCGTTACGTGCCCATGAGCGAGGGCGTTTCCTACGGGCTGAACTACCGCAGTCCCGGATCGGTGAAGATCTGCACGATACCCATCGGTTATGCTAACGGCCTGAGGCGGGACCTTTCGGGTAACACCGATTTCATCATGCGGGGGCGTTATTTCCGCCAGGTGGGCAACATATGCATGGACATGTGCATGTTCGAAGCGGACATGCGCACCTATGCGAGCCGCGAGCGCATCGACCCGCAGATCGGCGACGAGGTGATCGTCGTCGGTAGCCAGGGCATCGCCCAGGTGACCATCGACGAGATCGCCGAGAAGTTGGGGACTATCCAATACGAAGTGGCCATCGGGTTCTCCCATGGGATGGAGCGCATCTATGTCTAAGCCGCATATCCCCCTCGAAGAGCTGCGTGCGCAAGTTGAATCATGTCATGCATGCCCGCTTGCCGACAGCCGCACCCAGACGGTGTTCGGCGACGGCAATCCCGACGCGCGCGTCCTCATCGTGGGAGAAGCGCCGGGTAAGAACGAGGACCTGCAAGGCGTGCCGTTCGTCGGCAAGGCGGGGCAATCGCTCAACGAGCTGCTGAAAATCGCCGGCCTCGAGCGCGAGGACGTCTTCATCGCCAACGTTCTGAAGTGCCGCCCTCCCGGAAACCGCGATCCGCGTCCTGAGGAAATCCAAGTCTGCACGCCGTTCTTGCGCGAGCAGACGCGCACGATAAACCCCGAGTTCATCGTGACGCTGGGCAATTTCGCAACGAAGTTCATCCTCAAGACCGACATGGGCATCACGCGGCTCCACGGGCATCTGCAGATGGCGGGGCGTTTCAAGGTGTTTCCCATCTACCATCCTGCGGCTGCCATCTACGACCATTCGAAGATGGAGGCCCTGGAAAACGATTTCTTCACGCTTGGACAGCTGCTCAAGCAGAAGTAGCAAGCAGCGCCGGCGCGTTCTTTTCTGCGGTTATATCCCGAAGTCTACGAGAAGGGACGAGCGAACATGGCCGATTTCGACCCGATTGCCTATATCAACGAGCCGCGCTGGCAGGAGTCCCGCTTGGGGCTCGAGCGCACGTATGAGCTGCTCGACCGCATGGGCAGGCCCCAAGACCGCTTGAAATTCGTGCATGTGGCGGGCACGAACGGCAAGGGCTCGACATGCGCGTTCTTGGCGAGCATCCTGCAGGAAGCCGGATATCGGACGGGTTTGTTCACGAGCCCGTACATCATCGAGTTCGAAGAGCGGATACGGGTCGATGGCGCCAACATCTCGCTTGACGATTTGCGCGATGTCACGATGTTCGTACGCGATCATGCCGAAGCCATGGCGGCCGTGACGGGAGAGCACCCCACCGAGTTCGAGCTGATGACCGCGGTGGCTTTCGAGCATTTTGCGCGGAGTTCGTGCGACATCGTCGTATGCGAAGTGGGTCTGGGCGGAAGGCTCGACTCGACGAACGTGATAGCCGCCCCCGAGGCATGCGTCATCACGCGCATCGGGCTCGACCATACCGATTTTCTGGGAAGCACGCCCGCCGAAGTGGCGCGCGAGAAGGCGGGTATCATCAAGGCGCCTTCTCCCGTGGTCGTGTACCCGCAGGACACGTCCGAGGCGGAAGAGGCCATTCGTGCGAAAGCTGTCGAATGCGGGTGCAACGTGTTCGCCCCGGATTTCGACCAGCTCGTCGTCGGCGGCGTGAACGCCGATGGCTTGCGCGAGTTCAGCTACAAGGGGGTTGCGTACCGCACGAAGCTGCTCGGCAGCTACCAGCCGTTCAACGCGGCGATGGCCATCGAGGTAGCGCAGGTGCTGGATTCGAATCCCGATGCCGCTGCATTTGCCGTCGACGAGAAGAGCGTCGTGGCCGGAATCGAGAAAACCGTCTGGCCGGGTCGATTCGAACTCGTCGAGGCCGGTCAGGGCTGCGCTGCGGTCGTGGTGGATGGCGGCCACAATCCCCAAGGAGCTGAAGTGCTGGCTCAGTCCCTCGCAGACGTGTTCCCTGCCAAGCGAATCGTGTTTCTCATGAGCGTGCTCGCCGACAAGGATTACCGCACGATGATACGGTCGGTGGCACCTCTGGGATCGGCTTGGGTGTGCGTAACGTCGCCGAACGTCGGCCGCGCGCTGAGCGGTGACGATTTGGCCGCCGCGGTGCGCGAAGAGACGAACGGCATGGGCATCTCTAACGTGGCCGTGGAAGTGGCCCCCGATTTTAGCGCCGCCGTGCTGCGCGCGAAAGAGCTTGCGGGCGACGAAGGCGTCGTATGCGCTTGGGGAAGCCTCTACTCGCTTTCCGAGCTCAAAAACGCGCTTGGTTTGTAGTGGCATAGAACTGACAGAAAGGGGAGACTCCCTTTTCTGTCATAAAGGAAGGGGCGCGTGGCATGTGCCGCGCGCCCCTTCGTAAGTGATCGGGAAATCGATCTTTACAGCGATTCGATGTGCTTCACGACATCGCCGACGTTCGTGAGTCCTTCGGGTTCTCCGAAGTCGATGTCAAGCTTGTCCTCGAGGTCGCAGATCAGCTGGACGAGGTCAAGCGAATCGATGTTGAGCGAATCGAACGTCGATTCCTCGTTGACGGTCTCGGGGTCGATGTCGAGGTTCTCGGCGAGGATTTCCTTGATGGTGTCGATGGTTGCCATAGATGAGCTCCTATCGGCTATTCGCCAGCTTGCTTCAGCAGGCCGTAGCCGCCGTTGTCGCGACGATACAGGACGCAGAACGCGGACGTGTCGCGGTCGATGTAGGCGAAGAAGTCATGGCCGAGCAGGTCGATCTGGATGAGCGCTTCCTCTTCGGTCAGCGGCTCGAACTCGATTTCCTTGACGCGGACGACTTCGTCGTCGGACAGGTCGGCCATCAGGGCGTCGAGGTCGAGATCGCCCGTGCCCTCCGCCATCGACTTGATGGAAGCGGCCTCGCCGTGAGCGCCAGCGCGGACCTTGCGGTCGATGACGCGCGTCTTGTACTTGCGAAGCTGGCGAAGAATCTTAGCAGCAGCGACGTCGATGGCCGCGTACATGTCCTGTTCGCTTTCCTCGACATGCACGACGTTGCCTTTCGTGCGGATGGTGACTTCGCACTTGCATGGGGTCGCGATGGAGGGGTTTTTCTTGACGCTCAAGACGACTTCGGCGTCGAGCGGGTCGATGTCCATGACTTTCATGGAATTGCCGATTTTTTCCTCGGCGTACTGGCGCAATGCATCGGTTACGTTCATTTTGCGGCCGGTTACGGTGATGCTCATGGTGGCACCTCTCTAATTGTGGGCGAACAAAAAACAGCCTGGTGGAAGCGTGCCTACGGAGGACGGCGTGTACTGCGCTTTTGCCGTCTGCACATAGCCAGTCACCTCTCTCAAGCTGGTCTCTATAGAATAGCGCAAAATGGTTAACCATGACATAAGAAGATGAAATCGTTTGCGAAGCGTTGTCGAGCCCGAGCGCCACGCGTCCGCGCTTGCCGGGGCGGGCCCCCTCTGAGCCCCCTCGCTTGAATCCCCCTCCGATGCGCGCTAATGGAAGGCGGCTATTGGAGGCGACGATCTGGCTCTCCCACGCG
>CAMOLA010000054.1 GCA_946618265.1 uncultured Eggerthellaceae bacterium | reverse complement strand
AGAAACAGTGAGCAGAAGTTTGAAGAAAGGGCCTTTCGTCGAGCCGCGCCTTCTCGGTCGTATCGCAGCCATGAACGCTGCCGGCGAAAAGAACGTCGTGAAGACTTGGTCTCGCGCTTCCACCATCTTCCCGGAGATGGTCGGCCACACCATCGCAGTCCACGACGGCCGCAAGCACGTACCCGTATACATCACCGAGTCCATGGTCGGACACAAGCTTGGCGAGTTCGCTCCCACGCGCACGTTCCGCGGCCATGCCGGCGACAAGAAGAAGAAGTAGGAGGGGTGAGAAATGGAAGCTAAAGCAATCGCACGCTACGTCCGCGTTTCGCCCCGTAAGGCACGCATCGTCGTCGACCTCGTCCGCGGCAAGTCGGTTCCCGCAGCCCGCGAGATCCTCGCGTTCACGAATCGTGCCATCGCCGAAACCGTCGAGAAGACGCTCAATTCCGCTGTTGCCAACGCGGAGAACCTGTACCACGTCGATCCCGAGTCCCTGTACGTCAAGACGTGCTTCGTGGACGAGGGCCCCACGATGAAGCGCATTCGTCCGCGCGCCAAGGGTTCCGCTTCGCGCATCCGCAAGCGCACCAGCCACATCACGATTATCGTAGCAACGCGAGAGGAGGCATAAAGCCTTATGGGTCAGAAAGTAAGCCCCACCGGTTTCCGCCTGGGCATCACCGAGGATTGGCGCAGCCGCTGGTATGCGGATAAGGATTACGCTGCCAACCTTGAGAACGACCTGGCTATCCGCAAGTTCCTGGACAAGGAGCTCGCACGTGCCGCCGTCTCCCGCATCGAGATCGAGCGCGCCGGCGATAAGACCAAGGTCATCATCACGACCGCCCGCCCGGGTGTCGTGATCGGCAAGAAGGGCGCCGAGATCGACGCCCTGCGCAAGAAGCTCCAAAAGATCGCCAAGGGCAACGTGTCCATCGAGGTCATCGAGGTCAAGCGCCCCGAACTCGACGCCGCGCTCGTCGCGCAGTCCGTTGCCGAGCAGCTCGAGGGCCGCGTGGCATTCCGCCGCGCCATGCGCAAGGCGGTTCAGTCCGCCCGCAAGTCCGGCTGCGAGGGCATTCGTATCCAGTGCTCCGGTCGCCTCGGCGGCGCGGAGATGTGCCGCCGCGAGTGGTACGCCGAGGGTCGCGTTCCGCGCCACACCCTGCGCGCCAAGATCGACTACGGCTTCACCACTGCAGCCACCACGATGGGCTCCATCGGAATCCAGGTCTGGATCTACCACGGCGAAGTGCTGCCGGGCCAGAAGGCGCCGCAGCCTCAGCTCGAGGGCTCTTCGCGTCCGTCCCGTCCGCGTCGCGACCGTCGCGACCGCGGCAACCGCAACGAAAGGGGGGCGAAGTAAATGCTTTCACCTAAGCGTGTAAAGCACCGCAAGGTGCAACGTGGCTCCATGAAGGGCAAGGCCAAGGGCGGTACCAAGCTGAACAACGGCCAGTGGGGCATTCAGGCTCTCGAGGCCGCTTGGATTACCAACCGTCAGATCGAGGCCGCTCGTGTTGCCATGACCCGTCAGATGAAGCGTGGCGGCAAGGTCTGGATCACCATCTTCCCGGACAAGCCGATCACCAAGAAGCCCGCTGAGACCCGCATGGGTTCGGGCAAGGGCAATCCCGAGGCGTGGGTAGCCGTCGTCAAGCCCGGCCGCATCATGTTCGAGATCGCCGGCGTCGAGGATGACGTAGCCAAAGAGGCTCTGCGTCTAGCAATCAACAAGTTGCCCATCAAGTGCAAGATCGTGAACCGTGAAAGCGAGGGGCAGCAGTAATGAAACCAGCAGAGATTCGCGAGCTTTCCGCCGAAGATTTGCAGGCAAAGCTCAAGGACGCGCGGGCCGAGCTCTTCAACCTGCGTTTCCAGATGGCTACCAGCCAGCTTGACAACACTGCGCGTGTTGGCCAAGTCAAGAAGGACATCGCCCGCATCCAAACCGAGATGCGCGCTCGTGAGCTTCGGGCTCTGAACTAGGGCGGGGAGGAATAGCAAATGGCAGAAGTAACTCGTAATTCCCGCAAGGTCCGTCAGGGCGTCGTCGTGAGCGATGCCAACGACAAGACCATCGTGGTTCAGATCAAAGAGCGCAAGGCTCATCCCATCTACAAGAAGATGATGACGTCCACCAAGAAGTTCCATGCGCATGACGAGAACAACGAAGCCCATATCGGCGACACCGTCCGCATCATGGAAACCCGCCCGCTGTCCAAGATGAAGCGTTGGCGTCTGGTCGAGATCGTCGAGAAGGCTAAATAGTGCGTTTGCGCGTACGTTAGGAAAGTTAGGTATCAGCAATGATTCAGATGCAATCTATGCTCGCAGTTGCCGATAACTCCGGCGCCCGCAAGGTGCAATGCATCAAGGTCTTGGGCGGCACTGGCCGTCGCTACGCAGGCCTCGGCGATGTCATCATCTGCTCGGTCAAGGAAGCTATCCCCAACGCGGGCGTCAAGAAGGGCGACGTGGTGCGTTGCGTCGTCGTGCGCGTCAAGAAGGAAGTTCGTCGCGCCGACGGTAGCTACATCAAGTTCGACCAGAACGCAGCCGTTCTCATCAACGAAGACGGCAGCCCCCGCGGCACGCGTATCTTCGGGCCCGTCGCCCGCGAGCTGCGCGAGAAGAAGTACATGAAGATCGTGTCTCTGGCACCGGAAACGCTGTAGGGAGGTGTAACGCTTATGGCAGGTTTGCATGTCAAGAAAGGCGACCGCGTAAAGGTCATCGCCGGCAAGGACAAGGGCAAGGAAGGCGAGATCATCCGTGCTCTGCCTTCGAAGGGCCGCGTCGTCGTCGAGAAGGTCAACATCGTGAAGAAGGCCATGCGCCCGACGCAGGCTAACCCCCAGGGCGGCATTACGGCAACGGAGGCTCCGATCAACGCATCCAACGTGATGCTGGTCTGCCCGAGCTGCAAGGCCGCGACCCGCACGGGTCATCGCGTCAAGGACGACGGCAAGAAGGTTCGTGTCTGCAAGAAGTGCGGCGCAGACATCGACTAATTGGTTTCGCCGTTCTGACGAACGGCGGACGTCAACTCGTTTGACATAAGACCCCCGGGTAAGATGCCCGGGGGACCTGGGGTCAGAAATCCCGGGTTTAATTCTTCGGAAAGGAAAGCAGAATGGCAACTCCTCGTTTGAAGGAAAAGTACAAGACAGAGATCGTGCCGAAGCTCGAGAAGGAACTGGGCATCACGAACATCAACCAGGTTCCGAAGATCACCAAGGTCGTCGTGAACATGGGCGTTGGCGCTGCGGCGTCCGATTCCAAGGTCCTCGACGGTGCTGTGGCCGATATGCGCGTCATCACCGGCCAGCAGCCTATGATCTGCCGCGCCAAGAAGTCCATCGCAGGTTTCCATATCCGCGAGGGCATGGCTATCGGCTGCAAGGTCACGCTGCGTGGCGACCGCATGTGGGAGTTCATCGACCGCCTGCTGGCAACGGCGCTGCCCCGCGTCCGCGACTTCCGCGGCATTTCGCCGGACAGCTTCGACGGCCGCGGCAACTACTCGCTCGGCATCACCGAGCAGCTGATCTTCCCCGAGATCGACTACGACAAGATCGACCGCACCCGTGGCATGGACATCACGGTCGTCACGACCGCCGAAGACGACGAGCAGGCCTATGCGCTGCTCAAGGAAGTCGGCTTCCCGTTCAAGGCACGCGACTAAATCTTCAGGCGAACCATTAGGTGAAAACCGCGGGCACGAAGCTTCGCGGAGAATTAGGAAAGAAGGAACTGCATGGCTAAGAAATCGATGATCGCCAAGGCGAAGCGCGAGCCGAAGTTCTCGACGCGCCAGCATAACCGCTGCACGCGTTGCGGGCGTCCGCGCGCTTACTACCGCAAGTTCGGCCTGTGCCGCGTGTGCTTGCGCGAGCTTGCCAACAAGGGCGAACTCCCCGGCGTTACGAAGGCCTCCTGGTAGGCTCAAACTCGACGACGAAGGGTGTGCCTTGCGGCCAGGCGCGATCGCTACGGGCGTTCGTGAACCGGTCGATAAGGTTCATCAGGACTCATAAGGAGAAAAACTATGACAATGACCGACCCAATTGCAGATATGCTTACGCGCGTGCGTAATGCACATTCTGTCGGCAAGGAGACGGTTTCCATGCCGTCGAGCAAGAAGCTTGTCGAAATCGCGCGCGTCATGGCCGAGGAAGGCTACATCACGCGCTATGAGGTAATCGAGGGCGAGCCTCGCGCAACGCTCGAGATCACCTTGAAGTACGGTGAGAAGAAGGCTAAGACCATCCGCGGCATCAAGCGCATCTCGAAGCCCGGCCTGCGCATCTATGCAGGCAAGGACGAGCTGCCCCGCGTGCTCGGCGGCCTCGGCACTGCGATCATCTCGACGAGCAAGGGCGTGATGTGCGATCGCGACGCGCGCAAGGCGGGCGTTGGCGGCGAGGTCATCGCCTACGTCTGGTAGGAATAGGAGGAGATAGATATGTCTCGTATCGGCAAGATGCCAATTACCGTTCCCGCCGGCGTTACTGTTACCATCGACGGCTCGACGGTTACCACGAAAGGCCCGAAGGGCGAGCTGACCCGCACCTTCAGGCCCATCATCAAGATCGAGCAGGACGGCGACACCATCATCGTCTCGCGTCCTGACGACTCGCGCGAGGCCAAGGCCCAGCATGGCCTGGTCCGCTCGCTCATCGCGAACATGGTCGAGGGCGTTTCCAACGGCTTCTCCAAGAAGCTCCAGCTCGTCGGCGTCGGCTACCGTGCCGCGCTGAAGGGCAAGAACCTCGAGATGCAGCTCGGCTATTCGCATCCCGTGAGCGTTGTGTGCCCCGAGGGCATCACCTTCGAGTGCCCGCAGCCGACCGAGATCATCGTGTCCGGCCCGAGCAAGGAGCAAGTCGGCCAGGTTGCTGCCGACATCCGCAAGTGGCGCAAGCCTGAGCCGTACAAGGGCAAGGGCATCCGCTACGAGGGCGAGTACATCCGCCGCAAGCTGGGCAAGGCTGCCAAGAGCGACTAATAGCCAGACCGATTGAAGGGAATTTCAATGAAGACTCAAAACGCAAGGAAGAGGGAGACTGGTCTGGCGCGCCGTCATCGTCGCGTTCGTGGCAAGATCTCCGGCACCGCACAGCGTCCCCGCATGTGCGTGACCCGTTCCAACAACAACATCTACGTCCAGGTCATCGACGACGTGGCTGGCAAGACCATCGTCGGCGCTTCGACGCTCGGCCCCGAGTTCAAGGCAACGGGCAAGAAGAGCGGCACCGTCGAGGGCGCAGCTGCCATCGGCGAGATCATCGGCAAGAAGGCCATCGAGGCCGGCATCACCGAGATCGTGTTTGACCGCGGCGGCAACCTGTACCACGGCCGCGTCAAGGCGGTTGCGGAAGCTGCCCGTGAAGCAGGACTGAAGTTCTAGAAAGGGAATAGCGAATATGCCTCGTAAACAGCAACAGCAGGAATCCAGCGTTCCCGAGCTTCAGGAGCGCGTCGTTTCGATCAAGCGCGTTGCGAAGACCGTCAAGGGCGGCCGTCGCATGCAGCTCACCGCGCTCGTCGTGGTCGGTGACGGCCAGGGCAACGTCGGTGTCGGCCTGGGCAAGTCCAAGGAAGTGCCCACCGCCATCTCGAAGGGCGTCGAGGA
The DNA here is from genome assembly GCA_946618265.1 of uncultured Eggerthellaceae bacterium. Next base: position 8,425 of record CAMOLA010000054.1, on the reverse strand, counting down.
CGCGAAGAAGAACATGTTCAAGGTGGCCCTGACCCCCGAGGGCACGGTGCCTCACGAGATCATGGGCGAGTACGGTGCTGGCCGCGTGCTCATCAAGCCGGCCATCCGCGGTACCGGCGTCAAGGCCGGTGGCCCGGTGCGCGCCATCATGGAGCTTGCCGGCGTGACCGACGTCATCACGAAGTCGCTCGGCACGAACAACGCCATGAACATCGTGAAGGCAACCGCCGAGGGTCTCAAGAACATGCAGAACCCCGAGGAAGTCGCAGAGCGCCGCGGTGTCACGGTCGACTACATCTGGGGCCGCAAGCCGCAGGCCGCAAGTGTTGAGGAGGCCGAATAATGGCAGACAAGAAGATGCTGCGTGTCACGCAGGTTAAAAGCGCGATCGGCCGTAAGTACGATCAGGAGCAGACCCTCAAGTCGCTCGGTCTCGGCCGCATCGGCAAGACGCACGACATCGTCGACAACGAAAGTGTGCGTGGTATGATTTTTAAGGTGAAGCACCTCATCAAGGTTGAAGAGCTTTAGAAATCTGGCATAATTCTCCAAGTTTGGAAATAACCTAAGCCTAACGATTGCAGTTAGGCTTAGGTTTTGTAAGTTTGCTGGCGAGCGAGCTGCCAGCACGGGGCATGGCCCCGTATAGCGAAAGGAAGCTAACATGGAACTGAAAGACCTCTATCCCGCACCTGGTTCTCGTCATGCGCGCAAGCGCGTTGGCCGTGGTCCTGGCTCCGGCAAGGGCAAGACGGCCGGTCGCGGCGAGAACGGCCAGCTTTCCCGTTCCGGCGGCGGCAAACGCGCCGGCTTCGAGGGCGGCCAGACTCCTCTGGCACGTCGTCTCCCCAAGCTGCCCGGCTTCACCAACATCAACCGCGTGGAGTACGTGCCGGTCAACGTGAAGCTGCTCGAAGAGCGCTTCGAAGCTGGGGATGTCGTCGATCACGACGCACTGGTCGAGAAGAACATCATCAAGCACTATGAGGACCTCGTGAAGGTTCTCGGCGACGGCGACCTGACCAAGGCGCTCACCGTCAAGGTCGACAAGGTCTCCGCGTCCGCGAAGGCAAAGATCGAAGCTGCAGGCGGAAAGGTTGAAGAGCCTTGCTAAACTCTCTCGTTAACGCATTCAAGGTACCCGAGCTGCGCAAGAAGATTCTCTTCACGCTTGCGATCTTGGCCTTGTATCGACTCGGCGCGTACCTGCCGGTTCCGGGCATTCCGTTCCACGCGTTCGCCACGGCGTTCGTCGAGCAGAACGCCCAGAACGCGGGCGGCGTGTCCATGACGATGCTCGACCTCCTGACTGGCGGCGCGTTGTCGAACTTCTCGGTGTTCTCGCTCGGTATCATGCCCTACATCACCGCATCGATCATCATGCAGCTGATGCAGGGCGTCATCCCGGCCGTTGGCCGTTGGGCCAAGGAAGGCGAGACGGGCCGTCGTCGTATCACGCAGATCACGCGTTACCTCACGCTGGGGCTCGGTCTCATCAACGCTATTGGTTACCTGCTGCTGTTCCAATCGTCGCAGTACGGCGTGCAGTTCAGCGACGAGGTTCCGGCAGCGCTGACGAGCATCGTCATCGTGTTCACGCTCGTCGCGGGCACGGCATGCATCATGTGGATGGGCGAGCTCATTACGCAGCGCGGTGTCGGCAACGGCATGTCGCTCATCATCTTCATCAGCATCGTGTCGCGCGTGCCGTCCGCCATCTTCAGCTCCGTCAACCTGACGAGCGATCCTGGCCTCGGCATTGCGATCACCATCCTGATCCTGCTCGTCGTCCTCGCGTGCATCCCGGCGATCATCTTCATCGAGCGCGCTCAGCGCCGCATCCCGGTCAACTACGCGAAGCGTGTTCAGGGCCGTCGCATGATGGGCGGACAGAACACCTACATTCCGCTGAAGGTCAATGCGGCAGGCGTTATCCCGATCATCTTCGCGAGCTGCCTGATTTACTTCCCGGCACAGCTCGCGGCGCTGTTCAACGTCGATTGGCTGAAGTGGTTCGCTGACGCCGTGTCGACGGGTTGGCTCAACTGGATCCTCACGTTGGTGCTCATCGTGTTCTTCGCGTACTTCTACACGTCCATGGTGTTCAACCCCGAGGAGACATCTGACAACATCCGCAAGCAGGGCGGCTTCATCCCTGGCATTCGTCCGGGCAAGGCCACGACCGAGTACATCCGCAACGTGCTGCGTCGCATCACGCTGCCCGGCGGTCTGTTCATCGCCGCTATCGCGGTCGTGCCTTCCATCCTGTTCTTCTTCACCGGCAACCAGCTCATCCAGGCGTTCGGTGGCACGTCCATCCTCATCATGATCGGCGTTGCCCTCGACACTATGACGAAGGTCGAAAGCCAGTTGAAGATGCACAACTACGAAGGGTTCTTCAAGTAATCGGCTTGAGCGACCATTGGTAACCGCGAAACGCCCTGGCCGATGCCGGGGCGTTTCTTTTGGTTGCGTTGGCTCTTTGACCGCTGGGAAGTGGATAGTGCCTTTCTTTTTTTGATTGGTGCAAGGTTAATGCTTGAGTTTCGAACTCAGAGCGTTATCCTTTGCAATTGGACGAAAAGCGCCAGCTCCAGGGGGGAGGGGCGCGCACGTAACGAGACGAGGAATGCAAGAATGAAGAAAACGGGAAAGCGCATGGTCGGAGTGCTCGTGGCGGCGGTGCTCATGGTGACGCTCGCAGGCTGTGCGGGGCAACAGCAACAGTCGCAGGAACAGTCATCGCAATCGGCGGCAAGCTCGCAGGAGCTGCCGCCCTCGACGCAGGAGAATCTCCTGAACGAGCTCAAGACGCAGCTTCCCGGTGACGGCTTCAAGTCCGTCACCATCCAGATGAACGGCATTTCGAGCATCGGGTCCGAGGCCGCCGCGATGGCGGAGTCCTCTGATTCTGGAAGCCTGTCGAGTTTGGGCGCCTCGAGCCCGTCGGCGCAGTCTGCAAGCGCTGATGCAGCCGACAGCTCGAGCGAATCCGAGGAAGGGCTGGAAAGCTCGGCTTCGTCTGGGAGCAAATCGGCCGCATCGGACGATAGCAGCGAATCGGTTGACGAATCGAGCGAGGAAGACTCGATCGACGATTCGAGCGCGCTCGACAAGAGCGAGGAATCGAGCGAGAGCGACGCGGAGGGGACTCAGAGCGCGTCGTCTGCAGGCGCAAGCAGCAGCGAGGCCGCATCCGACGAAGCCGGCGACGGTCTCAGCGTCGTCGCGAAGTGCGACCTGTCGGGGAGCGCGCCGAAGACCCAGGCGGCCATCGACGTGGCGGGCAGGAGCGTCGAGCTCTACATCGACGGAACGAAAGCCTCCCTGGTGCGCGACGGCCAGGTGACGGAAGGCACGGTCGAGAAGCTCGGCATGTCGCAGTACGCCGACGTGAAGGCGATCATCCAATCGCAGGCCGCTGACGTCACGTTGTTCGAAGATGCAATCGAGAACATCGAGGCGACGACGGACGATACGAAGATCGTGTACAAGGTCACCTGCGATCCGCAGGTGTTCGCAGAGGACAATGACGCGACGACGGTGTTTTCGAAGTACAACCGCTCGATGAAGCTGGAATCTGCCGAGATCGTCTACACGTTCGACACGAGCAGGCGTCTGATGGCCGTCGAGACCAACGTGCGCGGGCCGGAGTTCTTCGCCCAATACGAGAGCAAGCTCACCGATTACGATACGACGAAGGTCGAGGTGACGCCTGACCTTTCCAGTTCCAATGACGAGAGCAGCGAGTACGACGACTATAGCGAGTACGAAGATTACAGCGATTCCGGCGACGAATCCGAAACCGAGACCGACGCCGATACCGGTGCCGACGCCGAAAGCGATGGAGCCGAAGACGCCGACAGCGCGGGCGACGAGACCGAGTAACCAGCCGATTTCGCGGTTAAGCGCACGAAAGCCAGTCATATCGAAAACGCTCGAGTGAACGGGGTATACATGAAGCAGGCGAAAGCGTATCTCGCTATCCTGGTTGCCGTGCTGCTATGCGGTGCCGCGCTTGCGGGCTGCTCCCAGCAAGCGGAGAAACCGGCGGAGGAAGTCGATCCGGTGCAAGCTCAGAAAGAGCAGCTCATGTCAGAGGTCGAATCGGCCATCGGCAACGAAGGGTACCAATCGGTCACGGTCGATGCCGTGGGGTCGTTGAGCATTCAGCCTGCCGGCCAGGATGCGGGGAAAGTCAGCGGCGAAGACTACGAGGAGTTCGAGAGCTCCGAAGACGAGTCGAGCTTCGACGAAGGATACGCCGACGAGTACGGGTCGGACGAAAGCGGGGAAGAAGGCGGCGACATCGTCATCTCTGCGAAATGCGACCGCTCGGGCGATGCCGTGCGCATGCAGACGCGGGTCGAAGAGGGCGATACCGTCTTCGAGTTCTACGCCAAGGGCGACGATGCCGTGATGGTCATGGACAGCCAGGCGGCAAGCGGCAAGCTCGCCGAGTTCAAGATGCCCCAATACGGGGACGTCCTTTCGCTCATTCGCTACCAGATGGCGGACCTGTCGCTGTTCAGGGATGCAGTTGACGACATCCAGAAAGAGGAGGGCGACGGAGGGGCCACGTACAAGGTCGTATGCGATCCCGCGAAGTTCGCGTCGGCCAACGCCGCGGGCAACCCCATCTCGCAGATGCCGAAGACCGCGAAGCTGAAGACGGTCGAGCTCGAGTACCACGTCAACGCAGACAATCTGTTGACCGAGCTGACGGCGAAGGTCGCAGGGTCCGACTACGCATCGTCGTACAAGAGCACGTTCCACGACTACAACGCGACCGATGTCGAAGATGGGCCGGAAGCGACCATCTCCGTCAAGCAGATGATAACCGGAGAAAGCGACGAGTCCGAATCCTCGGGCGACGGGAGTGGAGACGTTTCCTACGACGAGGAGTATTCCGAATAGTTCGGAGACAGGCCTCCAGGGCAACCGTTCCAGCCTCGGCGGGGGACGCCCCCTGCGGGGCCCGGCTCGCTTTTCCCGCCTGCGAACCGCGCAAGGAACGCGGCTTGATGGAGGCGCGCGAGTGGCTCTCCCACAGCATCTCCCCCTCGCCTCACCCGCATAGCCGCGTTCTATGGGCGCGGTTCTCCGGCGGCGCTCGCGAGGGCCCCGCAGAGGGCGTCCCCCGCCGAGGCTGGAACGGTTGCCCTGGAGGCCTGTCTCCGAACTCGGATTGGGTTCTTGGCGTTTTGACGTGGAGTCTTCGGGTTGAAGGCCGACGGGTTGGGGAACGGCGATATCATGTGCTCATGACAGGTTTATCGATTCCGTACATAGTCTGCTCGATTTTCGCGTTCGTGCCCGCCATCGTGCTTCACGAGATGGGGCATGCGTTTGCTGCGTACAAGCTCGGCGACCCGACCGCCAAGAGCCAGGGGCGAATCTCGTTCAACCCCATACGTCACGTCGACCCATTCGGCACGGTCATCATGCCGCTGTTGCTCATGTCCATGAACATGCCGATATTCGGCTACGCCAAGCCCGTGCCGTACAATCCGCAGTATTTCGAGAACCCGCGCAAGGGTGACTTGATCGTCGGGCTTGCGGGCCCCGCCGCCAACTTGCTGCAGGCGCTCGTCGGCGCAGCTGTGGCGTGGGCGTGCTACACGTACCTGCCGCTGGGGCAGATAACGGGGTCGAGCGAGATCCTGCGCTACCTGTTCCTGTATTTCCTGCCTTACTACGTGCTGATCAACCTCTTCCTGTTGTTCTTCAACCTTTTGCCCATACCGCCTCTGGACGGTTCGTCGATCTTCGCGTTCTTCTGCCCGATCGAGCATCTGTCCACGTACTACAAGATCCAGCAGTACGCTTTGCCGATCTTCCTGGTCGTGGTGATCCTCGTGCCCGAGATCCTGCACGTCAATCCCATCGGCGCGTATCTGGACGTGACGGCGTACAACTTGTTCGACCTCCTGTTCCCCTACTAGCCATGTCGTATCGCGTTCGCACCGACAATTTCGAAGGGCCGTTCGATATCCTGCTGTACCTCGTCAGCAGGCAGCGGGTCGACATCGGCTCGATATCGATCGCCCAGATCGCCGACCAGTACCTCGACGAGATATCGCGGTTGCGCATCGTCGACCTCGACGTGGCGAGCGATTTCCTGCTCGTGGCGTCGACGCTGCTCGAAATCAAGGCGGCGAGCCTCATTCCGCGCGCGAAGGACGAGGCCGAAGAGGAGATCGCCGAGCTGCCGCCCAACGAGGCGCGCGAGATTCTGGTCGAGCGGTTGCTCGAGTACAAGAAGTTCAAGAACGCCGCATCGATGCTCGACGCCCGCGAGCAGGCGCAGTCGCGGTTGCATGCGCGTCCCTATGGGCCCGATGCCGAGTTCATGGCGGCGATGCCTGACTTCTTGCGCGACGTGCCGCTCGAGTCGCTTGCCTATCTCGCGGTCGGCGCGTATGCGCGGCGCGAGGTCGCGCTGCTCGAGTCCGAGCACATAGCGAGCAAGCCCATTCCCGTCGAGGTTCACGTGCGGGCGTTGCATGCGCGCATTCGGAACAAGGGGCACATGAGGTTTTCCGAGCTCGTGAACGACGAGACGCCGACCGCGATCGTGGTCGTGACGTTCCTCGCGGTCCTCGAGCTCTACAAGCGGTCGATGGTCAAAGTCGTGCAAGACGAGCCTTTCGGGGATATCGACATCGCCTATATCGAGGGGTCGGGGGAATTGGAGTTCGATGACGATGCGGACGCGTCGTAAGCGGCGTGACGGCCGGGAAACGGGGGAATTGAGAGCATGGTAGAAGGCGTGACCTTGGAGCAGCTGCCCGCGGCGATTGAGGCCTTGCTGTTCGTGAGCGACGAGCCGGTGAGCGCGATCGTCCTCGCGAACATGTTCGACGAGAACGTCGAGGAAATCGAGGAAGCCCTCGAGAGCTTGCAGCGCAGTCTCGACGAGGGCAACCGGGGCGTGCAGCTCCGCGAGGTGGCGGGCGGATGGCGCCTGTTCACCCATCCCGCTTTCCACGAGCTCGTCGAGAAGTACGTGTTGTCGTGGGACACCCGCCGCCTGTCGAACGCGGCGCTCGAGACGCTCGCGATCGTGGCCTATTCCCAGCCGGTCACTCGCGCGCAGGTTTCGGCCATTCGCGGCGTGACGTCGGACGGTCCGATCGCGACCCTCGTCGAGCGCGGCTATCTGCGCGAGGCGGGAACCGCCGACACGCCGGGCAATCCCGTGCTGTACGCCACGACGCGGACGTTCCTCGAGAAGTACGGTCTCAAGTCGACGGCGGACCTCCCGCCCCTCGAGGAGTTCGCCGCCGACGAGAAGACGGTGCGTCTCATCCGCGAGCGCCTGGGTGCGCCGACGGAGCCGGAGATCGTCGTCGACGAGCGCGACCTCCCGTCTCCCGAGCGCATGGCGGCCGATGCCCAGGCCAACCTCTTCGGAGTCGTCGAGAAGATAGACTTCGACAACTTGACGTTCGATACCGATGACGAATAACGTCATCGGCTCGACGACGGGGAAGGGTTGCGCCATGCCAGGGCAAGACGAGATACGCTATGACGACCGGCCGGACGACGGGCGCGGCGGCAAGGTCGTGCCCATGCGGCTGCAGAAGTTCCTGGCGCGCGCGGGCGTCGCATCGCGGCGCGCGTCCGAAAACCTCATGACCGCCGGCAAGGTGAGCGTCAACGGCGCCGTCGTGAGCGAGCTCGGCGCGAAGGTCGATCCGCTCGTCGACGAGGTGCGCGTGGACGGGCGCGTGGTCAGCTTGGCAGATGAGCCTGTGACGATCATGCTGCACAAGCCGGCTGGCGTCATAACCACGATGAAGGCGCAGTCGGACCGTCCGATCGTGGCCGATATCGTGCCCCTCGACGAATACCCCGCGCTGTACCCGATCGGAAGGCTCGATGCCGACACGACGGGCCTGCTGCTGTTCTCGACCGACGGCGCGCTCGGGCACGGCCTGCTGCATCCGAGCCACCATGTGCCCAAGACGTACCGCGCGTGCATAAAAGGCAGCTTGACCGACAAGCAGGCCGACATGCTGCGCCACGGCGTCGAGCTCGACGACGGCCCGACGCAGCCCGCGGAAGTCGAGCTTGTCGGGGGTGCGCGGGACGTCGTGAGGATCACCGTGCACGAAGGCCGCTACCATCAGGTCAAGCGCATGTTCGAAGCCGTGGGGCATCCGGTGAAGTCCCTTCATCGCGAGACGTTTGGCCCGCTTTCCCTCGGGAAGCTCAAGCCCGGAAAGTGGCGCGAGCTCAGCGCGGACGAAGTCGCGCTCCTCAAGGCCGCCATAACCGACTAGATCGAAACAGGCCTCCAGGGCAACCGTTCCAGCCTCGGCGGGGGACGCCCCCTGCGGGGCCCGGCTCGCTTTTCCCGCCTGCGAACCGCGCCCATAGAACGCGGCTATGCGGGTGAGGCGAGGGGGAGATGCTGTGG
>CAMOLA010000053.1 GCA_946618265.1 uncultured Eggerthellaceae bacterium | reverse complement strand
GCGCACACCCGGAGCGTGGGCGGCCGGGCTGCGGACAACCCGAGGTTGGTAGCGCGCGGCCAGGCCAGCAGCCAGGGATGGCGGCAAAACAAATACGACGACGTGCGACTTGCTTGTTGTGGTTCCGCAGCAGCAATCGGTGACTCGCAGGTTCTTCTCGACATCATCGGAAAGCTATCGACATTCGGCGTCGTTCTTCTCGATGGGTTTATCGCATCGCTTGCGACCTCGTCCTTCTCGATACTGAAAAGTTTATGTATGATGTGCTGTAACATCGTTCATCACTCGGAAAGGCTGGGTGCGACATGGCGATTATTCGTCCCGTATCACACTTGCAGCGCAAGATCGGCGAATTGACCAAGCTTGCCAAGGAGACCAGTGAGCCCATTTACCTCTCGAAGAACGGCACCGAGCATCTGGTGCTCATGGACGCCGATGCGTTCGCTGAGCTTCAGAAGCGTGCCGAGAAGAGCGAGAGCAAGAATGACTAAGCTTGAGGACATCCGCGTAGGGACGCAGCTTACGGGCGTCGTGGGCGAAAAGGTCGTCACCGCTGTGGCTGTGGAGTGGTTCGGCAACTACGCGCTCACGCTCACCTACCGCACCGAGGACAACGTTCTCGGCGAGACGATGCTCTACCGCGACATGGAGCCAAACCTTCGGCTCGTCAGCGCGTCGCAGTGGACATTCGACGCAGACCCGAGCGAGCTGAAGCTCGTGTCGGAGGCTTACCGTATCAACCTGGCGCACCTCTTCGACCCGTACCTTGCCGTGCGCACGTCTGCTATCGACCCGCTGCCGCACCAGATCTCGGCGGTGTACCAGAACATGCTGCCGAAGATGCCGCTTCGCTACGTGCTGGCGGATGACCCGGGCGCTGGCAAGACCATCATGGCAGGCCTTCTCGTCAAGGAGATGCTGGCACGCGGCGACCTGAAGCGGTGCCTCATCGTGTGCCCGGGCAACCTCGTGGAGCAATGGCAGGACGAGCTGTACCGCAAGTTTGGGTTGAAGTTCACCATCCTTACGAACGACCTGTTGGAGGCGTCGGTTACGCGCAACGCGTTCAAGGAGAACGACCTCTGCATCGCGCGGCTTGACAAGCTTTCGCGCAGCGAGGACGTGCAGGCGCTCCTGAAGGACACGACCTGGGACCTCGTCGTGGTGGACGAGGCGCACAAGATGAGCGCGACCGTGTTCGGCGGCGAGGTGAAGTACACCAAGCGTTACCAGCTGGGGCAGCTTCTGGGCGAGACGACCGAGAACCTGCTGCTGATGACGGCAACGCCACACAACGGCAAGCCCGAGGACTTCCAACTGTTCATGGCGCTCATCGACCGCGACCGCTTCGAGGGGGCGCGCCACCGCAAGCAGAAGCCCCGCGAGCTCACGCCGCCCGACGCGCTTATCCACGATGTTCCCGAGAACGTCTTCAAGCCCGACTTCGACGTGTCCGACGTGATGCGGCGGCTGGTGAAGGAGGAGCTGCTTCGCTTCGATGGGAGGCCGCTCTTCCCAGAGCGCCGTGCCCAGACCGTGACGTACTCGCTGTCGCCCGCAGAGGCGGACCTGTACGCGATGGTGACTGACTACGTTACCGAGGAGTTCAACCGCGCCGACCGACTGGACGGCAAGCGGAAGAACAGCGTCGGCTTTGCGCTCACCATCCTGCAGCGCAGGCTGGCATCCTCGCCCGAGGCGATCTACCAGTCGCTCCGCCGCCGCAGGGAGCGTCTCGAATCGCGCCTTCTGGAGGTTCGCGACCAGGCAAACGGCACCGGTTCGTACTCGACCGTGTTCAACCAGTTCGACGAGGACTTCGACGAGGACGACTACACGCCCGAAGAGCTTGAGGGCATGGAGGACGACGTCATCGACACCGCCTCCGCCTCGGCCACCGCAACCGAGCTGGAGGCTGAGATCGCGACGCTGAAGGTTCTTGAGCGCAAGGCCAACGAGGTCCGCATGAGCGGCGAGGACCGCAAGTGGGACGAGCTGAGCCGCCTTCTGCAGGACAACTCCGACATGTTCGGGCCCGACGGCAGGCGTGAGAAGCTCATCGTGTTCACCGAGCACAAGGACACGCTGGAATACCTCGCGACCAAGATACGGCAGCTGCTGGGCAGCCAGGACGCGGTGCTGACCATCAAGGGCGGCATGCCGCGCGACGAGCGCCACAAGGCAGAGGAGCTGTTCAAGCAGGACAAGAACGTGCGCATACTCGTTGCCACCGACGCGGCCGGCGAGGGCATCAACCTGCAGCGAGCGCACCTGATGGTGAACTACGACCTGCCGTGGAACCCCAACCGCATCGAGCAGCGTTTCGGGCGCGTGCACCGCATCGGCCAGACCGAGGTGTGCCACCTGTGGAACCTCGTGGCCAAGGAGACGCGCGAGGGCCAGGTGTTCGACCGCCTGTTCCAGAAGCTCGAGGAGGAGCGCACCGCGCTTGGCGGGCGCGTCTTCGACATCCTGGGCCGCGTGACCTTCGAGGACAAGCCGCTGCGCGAGCTGCTCGTGGAAGCCATCCGCTACGGCGACCGGCCCGACGTGCGCGACCGGCTGAACCAGGTGGTCGACAGCTCGCTCGACGGCGACGCGCTGAAACGACTGCTTGAGGAATACGCGCTGACCTCCGACGTGATGGACGTACACTCCGTCATGAAGATCAAGGAGGACATGGAGCGGATGGAGGCGCGCAAGCTGGAGCCGCACTTCATCGAGGCGTTCTTCGTGGAGGCCATGCGGCGCTTGGGCGGTCGCATATCCGAGCGCGAGGACGGGCGCTACGAAGTGATAGAGGTCCCGTTCAGCGTGCGCAGCCACGACATGCACATCGGCATCGCCGACCCGGTGCTTCGCAGCTACGAGCGCATCTGCTTCGAGAAGGAGCGCGTGCAGATGCCCGGCGGCGTTACCGCCGACCTCGTGTGCCCGGGGCACCCGCTGCTCGACGCCACCGTGTCGGTCATCCTCGAGCAGAGCCTGGGGACGTTGCGACAGGGAGCCGTGCTCGTGGACGACGACGAGACGGCGGACGTGCCGCGTTTCCTGTTCTACGTGGAGAGCGCCATCCAGGACGGCACCGTGCTGCCCGACGGCACCAAGAAGACCGTGAGCCGGGCCGTGCACTTCGTTGAGATAGACTACGACGGCAACACGTTCGACGCGGGATACGCGCCTTACCTTGACTACCGCCCGGCGACCGAAGCCGAGCGCGCGTCCATGGAGAGCGTGTTCGCCGAGGAGCTGGGCTGGCTCGAGAGCGACCCGGACAAGATAGCCACCGACTTCGCCATCCGCAACATCATCCCCGAGCACATTGGCGAGGTGCGCACGCGCACGCTTGCGCAGGTGGCGAAGGTGCAGAAGGCCGTGGACACGCGCCTGCGCGCTGAGATCAACTACTGGGACTTCCGCGCCGGGGAGCTCGCCGACCGCGAGCAAGCAGGCAAGCGAAACGCCCGCCTGAACTCGAAGCAGGCCGAGCGCAGGGCCAACGAGCTGGCCGAACGCCTGAAGAGGCGCATGGACCAGCTCGACCGGCAGAAGCAGCTGAGCCCCATGCCGCCACGCGTGGTGGGCGGCGCCCTCGTGGCGCCGGCGTCGATGCTTCACGGTTCGACGGCCGCAAACCTGAACGGGCAGAGCGCCGACACGGTCGCGAAGCGCAAGACCGAGCTCGCCGCCATGGACGCCATCATGGCCATCGAGCGTGAGCTGGGATACGCACCCAAGGACGTGAGCGAGCAACGAGGAATAGGCTACGACATCCTCTCCCGCGTGCCCGACAGCATGCGAGACGGAGACGACCCGGTGACCCGCATGGTGGAGGTGAAGGGGCGCATCGCCGGAGGCGACTCGATAACGCTCACCAAGAACGAGATCTTGTGCGGCCTGAACAAGCCCGAGTGCTGGCTTCTGGCCATCGTCGAGGTCGACGGCCACACCACCAAGACCACCTATCTGAGACGACCCGCGCTGCGTGCGCCGTCTTTTGCGGAGAACAGCGTCAACTACGATATGGGACGGCTCATCGAGTCTGCTGAGGTCGTCCTGGAAAGGACCGACACATGGCAATAAAGAAGCTCATCGAGGTGGCGCTGCCGCTTGAGGCAATTAACAATGCCTCCGTAAGAGAGAAGTCTATCCGTCACGGACATCCATCAACACTGCACCTTTGGTGGGCAAGACGGCCTCTTGCAGCAGCCAGGGCGGTCATTTGGTCTTCATTGGTCGATGATCCTTCAAGTCACCCTGAGGAATTTCCTACTGAGTCAGAGCAGACGGCCGAACGTGAAAGGCTTTTTGGAATCCTCGAAGAACTCGTAGTATGGGAGAACTCTAACAATCAGCGCGTACTTGATGCCGCAAGAGCCGAAATACGAAAGAGCATCGGGGATGATTTACCTCCACTGTTGGATCCGTTTGCTGGCGGTGGAGCTATCCCACTTGAAGCTCAACGTCTTGGATTGAAGGCATATGCCCAAGATCTCAATCCCGTTGCGGTTACCATCAACAAGGCAATGATTGAAATACCTGCCGCATTTTCAGGTAACGCTCCAGTAAATCCTGATTCGCAAGGCTTGCTAGGCCGTGAGAGCTGGGATGGATGCAGCGGTCTAGCTGACGACGTCGGTTACTATGGGCGGCTGATGTGCGAAAAAGCGTTCAAACAAGTAGGGCATTTATACCCAACAGCAAATATACCTGCGGACCAAGGTGGAGGTAAAGGAACGGTTATCGCCTGGCTGTGGGCGCGTACTGTCAAATGTCCAAACCCGGCGTGCGGAAAGAACGCTCCGCTAATTAGGTCATTTGCCATATCGAAGAAAAGAGGGAAAGAAGCGCACGTTGAGCTCAACACAAAGGATGGCCAATTACTGTTCAACGTCGTTCTTGGAAAAGGAAAAGATAACGGAACGGTAAACCGCAAAGGGGCTATTTGCGCTCATTGCGGATCACCAATCACGTTCGATCATATTCGACACGAAGGCGTAGAAGGGCGCCTCGGTCAAAAGCTAATGGCAATCGTTGCTGAAGGGCAATCAGGACGTGTATACATCAGTCCAAAACCCGATGATGAAGCTATAGCTGAAGTCCCAAAACCCGATGACTATCCACTTGGAGTTCTCGCCGATTATCCTGGGCATTTGAACACAAAGATATACGGGCTTGATGAGTTCCATAAGCTCTTTTCGAACAGGCAGCTTACAACAATGGTTACCTTTTCCGATCTAGTGCCAGAAATTCAGCAAACGGTTTATCTAGATGCGGTCAAAGCGGGAATGAATGACGATTCTGTGAGTCTTGTAAACGGCGGGCGTGGAGCAAAAGCATATGGCGAGGCAGTCGGGGTATATCTTGCCTTTTTGGTTGACCAGCTAGCGAATCACTCCTCGACTGTTTGCGGATGGAATTCACCTAATACCCAAATGAGATCGACGTTTAGCCGTCAAGCAATCCCTATGGTATGGGATTACGCGGAGTGCAACGTTTTCAGCCATTCTTCGGGAAGCTTCAACAATCTTCATGAAAGAATGATTAAAGCATTTGCTGCATTGGGAAGCGGGGCGCCAGGATGTGCATCCCAATTTGATGCGCAAAGCGACAATGGCATGCGTGAGATTATTGTCTCAACGGATCCGCCATACTACAACAACATTGGGTACGCGGATTTGTCGGACTACTTTTACGTCTGGTTAAGACGTTCTCTCAAGAATACGTACCCGAAGCTATTCAATACTATGCTTGTTCCTAAAATGGAAGAACTTGTTGCAACGCCCTATCGTGACAACCGAGGAGTAGAGGGTGCACGTACCTTCTTTGAAGAAGGCATGTACTCTGCTTTCAAACAAGTTAATGAATACGCGCGAGAAGACGTTCCTGTAACAATCTATTACGCATTTAAGCAAAGCGAAACAACCTCAGTGAATCAAGTTGAAGCAACCGCATCAACTGGATGGGAAACTATGCTTTCGGCGATAATCCGAGCCGGTTTCTCGATAAATGGAACATGGCCGATGAGGACCGAAAAAGAAGGCCGATCAATAGGCAACGGAAGCAATGCCCTAGCATCCTCCATCGTTCTCGTCTGTCGCAAACGGCCTACCGATGCGCCGATGGCGACCCGTCGTGATTTCGTCAACACGCTCAAGCGCGAGCTCAAGCCAGCCCTTGACAAACTGCAGACTAGCAACATCGCACCCGTGGATATGGCGCAGTCGGCCATCGGCCCCGGCATCGGCGTGTACTCGCGGTTCTCGAAGGTGCTCGAGGCCGACGGCTCCGAGATGACGGTCCGCGCCGCTCTGCAGATCATCAACCAGGAACTCGATTTGTACTTCTCCGACCAGGATAGCGACCTCGACCGCGACAGCCGCTTCTGCGTGGACCTGTACACCCAGTGCGCGTTCAACGAAATCAAGTTCGGCGAAGCGGACGTTCTCGCCCGCGCGAAGAACACCTCCATCGACGGCCTTGCCGCCAAGGGCGCGCTCTTCGCCAGCAAGGGCATCGTGAGGCTACTCGGGCGCGACGAGCTGAAGAGCTCCAGCGAATGGGGATTCACGTGGCTGTTCACCCAGCAGCTCACCCACGCCATGGAGACCGGCGGCGTGGAGGCATGCGCTCAGATGCTCAAGGACGTCTTCGACAGCAGGGCCGAGAACGCAAAGGCGCTGGCATACCGCCTGTTCACCATCGCTGACAAGAAGGGCTGGAACGCCGAGGCGTTCGCATACAACTCGCTTGTCGTGGCGTGGCCGGAGATCCAATCACGCGCCGCGCAGCTGCAGGCGGAGAAGCCGGTGCAGTACACGCTGTTCGACGATTAGGAAAGGCCGTAAGTCATGGAGAATTACGTACGCGTAGCCAAGGGGTTCGACATCCTGACCAACTCGCTCGCGCCGTATGTCGCACGCGAGTTCATCATCGCCTATGGGCCGGACAACTGGTGGCAGGACGGCGTCCTGAACAAGCTCTACGAGGACCAGAAGCGCAACCTGCCCGAGTCGGGCGACTTCGACACGCTGGTGGACTCGCTCGACATCGCGCTCTGCCTGCTGCTGGCCGACATCCAGTGGAACGATGTGTTCCGCAAGAAGCTCTCGAAGGACTGCAGGACATGGCTCAACGAACTGCGCATCACGCGCAACAAGTGGGCACATCGTGGCAGCCAGGACATCAGCGACAACGACACGTGGCGCGCGCTCGACACGATGTCGCGGTTCTGCGAGCAGATAGATCCGGACGGCGCGGCCGACATCAACGCGCTGCTTCGCGAGGCCCGCTACGGCAGCGCGGAGGGGTCCGTAGCGACGACGAGCAACGCGGCCGTTCAGCCCATCAAGTCGAAGAAGGCCGTTGCCGAGACGGTGGCGGCGGCAGGACTCCCCAGCTGGCGTGACGTCATGGAGCCCCATCAAGACGTAGCCGAGGGGCGCTATCGCAACGCCGAGTTCGCTGCCGACCTGGCACAGGTGGCGCGAGGCGAGGGCACTCTCGAGTATCGCGACCCGGTGGAGTTCTTCGGGCGCACGTACGTGACCGAGGGCATGAAGGGGCTGCTCGTGCAGTCGCTCAAGCGCGTTGCCGGGCTTGACGGCGAACCCGTCATTCAGCTGAAGACCGCGTTCGGCGGCGGCAAGACGCACAGCATGCTGGCGCTGTACCACCTGCTGCGCAGCCGCAAGCGCATTGGGCAGATCCCCAACGCGGTGCCCGTGCTTGAGGCAGCAGGCATCGACGAGGTGCCCGAAGTGCACGTCGCCGTCATCGTCGGCACCGCTCTGAACCCTGCGAAGGCCAAGCGGCCCACCGACATGCCGGGCATCACCGTGAACACCATCTGGGGCGAGATTGCCTACCAGCTTGCGATATCCAAGGGCGACCCGTCGCTCTACGAGTACGTGCGCGATGCCGACCGGCGCGGTGTATCTCCCGGATCGCAGACACTTGCCGAGATGTTCGACGTTTGCGGATGCGCTTTGGTGCTCGTGGATGAGCTCGTGGCCTACGCCAAGAAGCTCTTCGGCGTGGAGAAGCTGCCCGCAGGCTCGTTTGACAACTTCATCACGTTCATCCAGGAACTGACCGAGGCCGCACGCGCCTCCAAGTGCAGCTTGGTGGTGGCGTCCATCCCCGAGAGCGAGCGCGAGATTGGCGGCGAGAGCGGCCAGCGTGCGCTTGAGGCCATCGAGCACACCTTTGGGCGCATGGAGGCCATCTGGAAGCCCGTGAGCGCGAACGAGGGCTTCGAGGTGGTACGCCGGCGTTTGTTCCTCGACTGCAAGGACACGGCACAGCGCGATGCCGTATGCAACGCGTTCAGCAAGATGTACGGCGAGAACGCCGCCGACTTCCCGGTCGATGCCCGCGAGCTCGAGTACCGCGACCGCATGGTGAGCTGCTACCCCATCCATCCCGAGGTGTTCGACCGGCTCTACGAGGACTGGGCGACGCTTGAGACCTTCCAGCGCACGCGCGGCGTGCTGCGTCTGATGGCGGCCGTAATCCACGAGCTATGGATGAGCCAGGACAAGAGCCCGATGATCATGCCGGGGTCGCTGCCGCTGGACGTGCCCAACGTGCGCGACGAGCTGACCCGCTACCTGGACGAGAACTGGAACGGCGTGGTCGACAGCGAGATCGACGGCAAGAAGTCGCTGCCGTACAAGAACGACCAGAGCAACGCTCGGTATGGGCGGCTGTTCGCGTCGAGGCGCGTGTCGCGCACCATCATGCTGGGGTCGGCTCCCGACGTGAGCGGGCAGACGGCGCGCGGCATCGAACGGGCGCACATCCGCCTGGGCGTGGTACAGCCGGGCGAGAACATCGCCGTGTTCAACGACGCGCTGGGGACGCTGCAGAGCTCGTCATCGTTCCTGTACAGCGACGGCAACGGCAACCGCTACTGGTACGACACGCGCCCGACGCTGCGCAAAGTGATGGAGGACCGCGCCCAGCAGCTGGACAAGGCCGACGCCGAGTACGAGATAGAACAGCGGCTGAAGACGTTCCGCAAGTGCCCGCCTCTGGCCGGGATTCACGTATGTCCTGCGACTTCGCTGGACGTGCCGGACGAGCAGACGCTGCGGCTTGTGGTGCTGCCGCCTGCTGCGGCACATCGCAATGGGGCTGCCAACTCGCCTGCGGTCGCACGGGCTGCGGAGATCCTCGCGAACCGTGGCACGACACCGAGGCAGTACAAGAACATGCTGGCCTTCATCGCGTGCGACGGCGGGAGCGCCGGGTCGCTTGAGCAGGCCGCACGTGCGTATCTAGCCTGGAAGTCGATTTCGGACGACCGCGAGTCGCTGAACCTTGACATGGCGCAGACGCGCGAGACCGAGCAGAACGTGCGCCGTGCCGAGGAGACGCTGAAGACGCGCATCCAGGAGGCTTACAGCTGGCTCATTGCGCCGAGAATCGACTTGCTCTCGGGTTCGATGGAAATCGAATGGGAGATCGACCGCATCGCGGGCTCGGGCGAGGATGCCGTTCACAAGGCCGCGAGCAAGCTGCTCTCGAACGAGGCGGCCATCTCGCAGTGGGCACCGGCGCTGCTGAGGATGGAGCTCGACCGCCTGCTGTGGAAGGACAAAAAGCACCTACAGATCAAGCAGCTGTGGGAGTTCATGTGTACGTACTGCTACCTGCCGAGGCTGGCTGGGTACTCGGTGCTGGAGAACGCCATCTCGCAGGGCGCTGCGAGCAAAGAATACTTCGCGATTGCCGCCGGCGTCGGCGATGACCGCTACCTTGACTTGACGATTGGCGAGGCCAGGCCGTTCATCAACCAGAGCGACTATCTGGTGAAGCCCGCCGTGGCGCTGGACCAGATCGAGCGCGAGGAAGAGGAGCGGGCCGAGGCCGAGAGGAAGAGGCGCGAGCGCGAGGCTGCTGGTGGCGCGGTGCTCGACGGGCTTGGCGGTATTTCGTCGGGCAGCGGTGCTGCTGGTGGCGGGAGTGCGGCGAGTGCAGATGGCGGCAAGGGTGCCGATGGAGCCGCTGGCGGCAATGCTGGTGACAGCGGACGTGCGGGTGAGCAGATGCAGCTGCCCTTGACGTTCACCATGAGCGCGAAGCTGGACAACACGCGCGTCAACCGCGACGTGCGCACCATCATGGACGAGATCGTGAGCCAGCTGATGCAGCTCGACGGCGCTGATGTGGAGCTCTCGTTCGAAGTGCGTGCGCGGGTGGACGAAGGCATCCCCGTGCCCACGACGCGGGCAATTTCGGAGAATTGCAATACGCTGCATATCGGGGATTACCGGTTCGACGGGTAGGTCCTTCAGCGCATAGCCTGAACTAACGCGACTGACCAATCATGGCTCTGACCTGGTTGGTCAGTTGTATGTTTTGATGCCAGAAGTTGTACTGCTCCAGCTGTTGAGGAACTTCGTTGTACAGAAGGGACTCTCCCGATGGATCGTGCAGTGTGATGATTACGCAATAGTCCTGGTCAAGCAGCGTATTGGTGATATCCGCCTCGCGTTCGGTGTTGTGGCGATAGGTACCCTTCAAGCTCAAGAACCACAAGCGTTCGGCAGCTACCTTTTCTTTGAACTTTGGCGTGAGGTCGGCAAGGTCTATCGCGTACTTCTTCACCGGTGCGTACTTGCCCTTGTATTTGATGAGCATGCGCTCTCGCAGCGCAAAGTCCGTATCTGCCTCCCTGAGCTTAGGCGCACTATAGCGCGTCGGCAGCAGCAGGTTCGTGGAATACTTGCGGCCGATTGGATTGAGGATGCCGTTCTGGGTCGTGTCTCGCTCCTCTTTGAAATCATACGTGCCAAATGTGACTTCGATGTCCGACTGGCAATACTCGCCGCCCTGCCCGATGGCTCGGATTGGAGACAGGACTGCGGTAAGGATAATCTGACCGGTGTAGTAGCCGTCGCGTATCAGCGATGGCGGCATTGGGAAATCCTTGATGTCGATAAGCTGACGCCGGGGAAGCTTGCCCCTGAGAATGAGCGTTGACGAGTGGATGTCATCGGACAGAATTGACCTAATGCTGCCAGGAATGCCGAACCCCATCTCCTGCACTCGCTCGTTGGCGGGCACCAGGACATCGCCAGGGAACGACGCCGAGTGGACTATGAGTGCCTTGATCAGCAAGGGATCGAAATCCCCGCCTATCGCATTCTGCAGATTCGCTGCGAGCGCGGCGATTCGTGGGGTCGAGAAGCTGGTGCCTACCGCCCCTGCCGGGCCGCCGTCAATCCCAAATGAGTGCACCTCAGAACGCGTGAGCCCAGATGGCGTCCAGCCCGCGTTGCCACCGTAATGGCAAACCTCCGGTTTGATTATGTATTCCGGGCCAGGTCCCATGCGCGAGAATGGCGAAGCGTAGCCGATCTCTGCCGCATCGTGAATATCCTTTTCGTGGGCGGCGGAGCCAACGGTCAACGCACGTACAGAGTCTGCTCCGACCAGCAGCTTGCCCTTCGTGCCATCACGTGACAAGTCGCAATTACCCGCAGATTTGCAGATGAGTACGCCGTATTCGTCTTGGATGTCGTCGAGCGCCATTCCAAACTCGGAATATTCGTCTTCGTCTACCTCCGTGAGAAAGCTGATTGAGAGGTTCCAAACTTTCACCTTGTCATGCATTGCCCCAACGATGGTGCGGATGGAATCAACAAGATCGAGCTCATCGACATTGCCATCGCCAGGAAAGACGGCAGCATCAAGGAGCCGCACGGGCAAACCCCCGACCCAGTCCTTTTGCTCCAAGCGGTCGCCATACGTAGCGACACCAGCAACAAATGTACCGTGGCGGGTGTCGAGGTCTGAATCGACGTATGTGGACATACGTTTACCCTCAAGCCACGGTTCGAGGTGCTTTATCCTCTCGATGCCGCTATCAAGCACGCCGATAAGGGGGTAATCCTCGCCTGGCGTGGGCTTCTGGACGCCGGGGAGCGCGTATCCCGACACCCCGTCAAGTGTTGCTGCGCATTTGGGCATCGGACGAATGAAGAACAGCGTCTCGCATGCCACGCCATCCGCTACCGCTCTAACCTGGTTCGCGTCTGCGTGGATGCGATATACCATCAGATGCTTGGCGTACGACAGCTTCTCGAACGGAATGCCGAGGGAGTGGAGCTGCTCTTCGAATACGCGCTCATATGAAGGGTCGTCATCCTTGAAGTCAAGCAGACGGACCTTGTATACGTTCTCTTCGGCATTGGTTTCTATTTCAGGTTCGAACCTCGAAATTGAGTCTATGCAGGACAAGGCCGTGTCATAACGCTCGTAGTCCGAAAGGCGCTCCTGGATCGCCTGCACCTGTCTATCGCCTGTGGCGCGAACAATCAGGCGCTTCGAGCCACGCATACCTATAACGTGCGCGGGGCCGTTTGCGCCATCAACCTCGAGCATATCGACGACTGCCTTGCGCTTCGATTTGGCAGTGTCCCTTTTGTCGAGAGTCACTTCGTAGATGTAGGGCAGCTCGATGTTGTGTTGTACCTGGGAATAGCTGTTTACGAGGTCGTTCACAAGGGAGTGAGACCTCGCGACCAAGTCTGCACCAGTGAGCACCCACTTGGGCTTCTCCTTTTGGCCACGCCCCTCGACGCGGTCCTCATCAACCGTTCGCTGACGAAACATCATGATGGGCAGGAAATCTTCGGCCATGGCTACACCTCTTCCCTAACCGAACGTGAGACCGCCTGAATACGACGCATCGAAATGCCGGACTTCTCGTTTATCTCTCTGAGCGTGCAACCGGCATCGATGAGGTAGCGAATGAACTCGTCTTGGTCGTCTAGGCTATGGTGCTTGAGGACGTACGTTTCTCGTGCGAGGTGGTACGCGGAGAATCCGTCCTCCGAGCCTTCGAGTGTTGCGTTGTAGAACGCGTTCTTCGTTGCCGTGTTGAGATCGGAAAAGCTGAGCCCTTCGAGCGCGGCATATAGCCGAGGCTTGATTCTCACCGCCATATAGGGCTGTATGAAACGTTGGGCGTAGGCAACCAGCTCACCGTTTGTGGGCATGGGGACCTCGATGACCTTGTTGAACCTCCGCCACACTGCAGGATCGAGCAAGTCTTGATGATTCGTTGCTGCGATGAGAATGCTACCCTCGCCAAAGGAGTCGATGTTTTGCAGGAGGCTGTTCACGACGCGCTTGAGTTCTCCAAGCTCGTTCTCGTCATCGCGACGTTTTGCGACAACATCGAACTCGTCAAGGAACAGTACGCACTCCTGCTGAGCAGCGTAGTCGAAGACCTTACGAATGTTCTTGGCCGTGCTGCCGAGCAGCGATGACACCAAGCTGTCAAGGCGCGCCGTCACGAGGGGAAGACCTGTCTGCGCAGCAATATAGCGGGCAATGCTGGTTTTGCCGCAACCTGGGGGGCCATACAACAGCAGGTAGTTCTGCGCATCCATGCCGTGACGCGCGAGAACGTCTCGCTTGTCTCGCATGGTCACGACGCCATCGATCTCGGCCCGAAGGAAGTCGCTGAAAATGAGGTCGACATCCTCGGGGAGAACGAGTTCAACGTCGACTATCTCCATACGGCTCTCTTGGTCGACCGGCTTGGAAGACAGCCCGTCAAGTGTGGCTATGTTGAAGCGTTTGCCCGCAAGGGTCGTGCGAATCCGCTTGGCAAAACGGACATCGCCCGACTGCTCCAGATTGTCGGCCAGCGTTCTGGCATAATTGAGGACCTTGGTCTTATCACCTGTAAGCCCACCTTCTATGATGCGCAGCACCTCAGCTTGCATGATTTGCTCCGTATCCCTCAACGGCCTGTTTGTAAACCAAACTGGCGTTTTGTAAACAAATCTCTTGAATTGTACACGCATATAAGCGTTCTGTACACGTTCAGATTATCCATGTGGTCACAAACACAGAGTGGACGGCGTTCAGCCGTATCGACGAGTCGGGTTTGTGACGCGCCGATAGCCTGTATCCGTGCGAATCGAGAGCAGGCCGCCTTGAGCTGTCTGCCGAAGAGAAAGGCAGGCCGATATGGCAGGTGATGCACATGGCGACAAGACGCAGGAAGAGCCGCAAGCCCAGGAAGACCTCGGGCAGCAGCAGGCGGCGCAAGACCAGCCGC
>CAMOLA010000052.1 GCA_946618265.1 uncultured Eggerthellaceae bacterium | reverse complement strand
GTCATGAACACCAACGACATCCCCGGCATGATCGAGAAGTACGGCAAGGACATCACCTTCATGGGCGGCATCGACTCCGCCTCGGTCGACTACGAGGGCTGGACTCGCGAGAAGATCGCCGAGGAGGTCAAGCGCACGTGCGACGAGAACGGCCCGATGCACTTCATCCCGTGCCTGTCGCAGGGCCTGCCCATCTCCACCTTCCCGGGCGTCTACGACACCACGCAGGAAGAGATCGAGAAGTACTCCAAGATCTACTTCGCAGAGCACGGTCTGTAAGCTCGCGTAATCGGTAATTGCGATTACCTGCCGCGCTGTTGCCAAGAGCCGTCTGGACGGGATCCAGGCGGCTCTTCTTGCATACTGGGCAATCCGGGGAGGGCAAAAGGGAGTCTCCCCAACGGTCACTGACCGAAAGGGGGGCTCCCTTTCGGTCAGTTTGAGGGCCGTTTCGCGTCAAAGGCGTGTTGAGGAGCGCCGTTGGAAGGTGGCGCGGATGAAATCCTCGCCTTTCGCGAGCGCACCGTCGCGCAGGGCGGCGTCGGGGATGGCAGCGGCGAAGCAGTCGTATTCGTCGAGCGCACCTCGGCCGTGCGGGACGCCGACGGCTCCGGCATCGCTGCCGAGCGCGACGATGCAGCCCGCTGCCACGGCTTTTCCGATGGCTGCGCGCGACGCTTCCCAGATGCGCGTCAGCACGGCGTCGTCGAATTGGCTGTTGCCGATGAGGTTGCGCGCCACCGTCGCCGTCGGCACATAGCAGGTGCCCGATTCCGCGAGCGCCGCGATGCATTCGTCGTCGATATAGTTGGCATGCTCTACGCTGTCGACGCCGGCTTCGATCGCGTCGAGCACGGCGCGCTTGCCGTTGGTGTGCGACATGACGGCGAAGCCTTCCTCGTGGGCGATATGGACCATCTCGCGCACGCGGTCGGCGGGCAGGTCGTGGTGCGTGATGAGGCCGAATTCGCGGAAGTCCATGATGCCCGTCGTCATGATCTTGATGAAGTCGGCACCTTGCTCGCGCGCCTCGCATACGAGCGCCGCGTATTCGCGGAGGTCGGTGAAGGCCCGTCCCACGATGGACCCGTAGTTGCCCGCTTCGTGGATGGCGAAGATGGGCGTGCGGTAGTCGATACCGTATTCCGGCGCTATGCGAGCTGCGAGCTGCGAGACGCCGTACTTGTCACCGCCGTCGCGCACGAAGGTTATGCAGCGCTGCCGATACGCCTCGAAACACGCGCGAATGTGACCCTCGTCGGGGCCTTGCGCATGCCGCGCCATGCCCTGCTTGTAATTGACTCCGTCCATCGCTACATGGGCGTGGCATTCTCCGAACATCTGACCTCCCCGTCGAAATGGTCAAAAGCGAATCCATTTTGGATGGTCGCTTACTCCTTGACCCCGACAACGCCGGGTTGCCCGAACCGGCGCACTTGCGGGATATCCTACCACCTTGCGGCTCTCCTTGCATGAAAATGCGCATAGTGACCGAAAGGGAGACTCCCTTTCGGTCACTATGCCAGGGCGGCGCGCCTGGCGATGCGGGCCGAATGCCGGCTCGGCGGAGATAAAGGCACGCACGATGTGCGGGTTAGCGGCAAAAACGTGTGTCCGTCATAAAACGGGACTGTCCCCTTTTATGACGACCGAAGTCGCAATGACCGACCGAACCCGCCCTGGAGACGTGTTTCGGTTTAGCTGCGCAGGCAGCGCATGGCGTTGAGGATGGCGAGCACCGATACGCCCACGTCGCCGAACACGGCAAGCCACATGGTGGAGATGCCTATCATGGGCAACGCCAGTATCATGATGACGATCTTCACGCCGAGCGCGAACACGATGTTCTGCTTGACGATGCCGAGCGTTTTGCGCGCGATGCGGATGGCATGCGCGATCTGCGATGGGCGGTCGTTCATGAGCACGATGTCGGCAGCTTCGATAGCTGCATCCGACCCCATGCCGCCCATGGCGATGCCGACGTCGGCCCTCATGAGCACGGGCGCGTCGTTGATGCCGTCGCCCACGAAGGCGACTTTGCCGGTGCGCCCCCGCGATTCGAGAAGTTTTTCGATGGCCGATACCTTGTCCTGTGGAAGCAGTTGTGCACGCACTTCGTCGACGCCGAGGTCGGCGGCGACGGCTGCGGCGACGTCCTCGCGATCACCGGTCAGCATGACGCATTTCCCGATTCCCGCTGCATGCAGGTCGGTTATGGCCGTTTGGGCGTCGGGCTTCATCATGTCCGCGATGACGATGTGACCGATGTAGTCTCCGTCGAGCGCGACGTGCAGGATCGTGCCGACCAGCGGGCAGGTGGGAAACTCGATGTCCTCGCTTTCCATCAGCCTGTCGTTGCCGATGAGGACGTGGTGCTCATCGACGCTCGCGGCCACGCCCTGGCCGCTGCGCTCCTCGATTTCGCCAATCTTCGCGCAGTCGATGACACCCGAGTAGCTGTTGATGACCGAAAGGGCGATAGGATGGTCCGAATAGGCTTCGGCATGCGCCGCATAGGAGAGCAACAGCTGCTTGTCGACCTGATTGGCGGTGTGCACCGCAACGACGCCGAACGTGCCATCGGTGAGCGTCCCCGTCTTGTCGAAGGCGACGGTGTCGACCTGGGCGAGCGCTTCGAGGTAGCTGGAGCCCTTGACGAGGATGCCGGCACGGCTCGCGGCGCCTATGCCACCGAAAAACGACAGGGGCACGCTGATGACAAGCGCGCATGGGCAGCTGACCACGAGGAAGATGAGCGCGCATTCGACGCTTTTGGGCCACGAATAGCCAAGCGCGAGTGGACTTGCCACGGCGATAGCGATTGCCAGGCCGACCACGATAGGCGTGTAGATGCGCGCGAAGCGCGTGATGAAGTTCTCGGTGCGAGCCTTCTTCTCGGATGCGTTCTCGACGAGCTCGAGTATGCGCTGGACGGTCGAGTTCTCGAAGGCGCTGGTCGTGCGGATGGTTATCTTTCCCGTCATGTTGAGGCAGCCGCTTGCAACCTGCGCGCCTTCCGCGACGACGCGCGGGACCGATTCGCCGGTGAGCGCGGAGGTGTCCAGCTGCGAGCGGCCTTCCTCGATCACGCCATCGAGCGGTATGCGCTCGCCAGGCTTGCAGATGATGGTCTCGCCGATTGCGACCTCACCTGGGTCGACTTGCATGAGCTCGCCCCCGCGCATGACGTTTGCGTAGTCGGGCGCGATGTCCATCATGTCTGCGATCGACTTGCGCGTCTTGCCAACTGCGTAGCTCTCGAATATGGTGCCCACCTGATAGAACAGCATGACGGCCGCTCCTTCGGCCGCATGGGGTTCGGTTTCGGGGAACAGCACCAGCGCGAAGGCGCCGATCGTCGCGATGGACATGAGCAGGTTCTCATCGAAGGGCTGCTTGTGCACGATGCCGCGCCATGCCCGGCGCAGCACGTCGTGGCCCGCGATGAGGTAGGGGACGAGAAACGCGCCGAATTCGACCCACGTGCCGTAGGGCAGCGCGTCGAACACGCCTGCGATGTCGATGATCTCGAGTGCGACGAATATGCCGATGGCGATGAGCGTACGGCGGAGCTTTTTCTTCTGCCTCTTGTTCATGGCGCATGTTCTTCCCCTTCGACTTCGGGAGCCGAAGGGGATATCGGCCCGTATGTGCCTAGACGAGCACTTCGCAGTCGGGCTCGATGTCGTCGAAGATCTTGATTGACTTCTCGAGGGCCGCATCGAAGCTTCCCTCGTCGGCATCGAGCGTGAACTTGTAGGTCATGGCGTTGACCGAGACCTTGTTGACGCCGGGCAGCTTCTCGATCGCCGCCTGGATCTTGCCAGCGCAATTCGCGCAGATGTCGCCGTCGAGCTTGTATGTCTTGAGCATGATGGAACCTCCGAAAATTTGAATATGTGAGCATCCGTTCATATGTTCAGATGAATCCTAAAGTATGTATGGCGTTAAGTCAATAGCCATATCGACCCATTACATGAATACGGGCATTTTTCATCAATAAGAGTCTGATATGAAATTATAATCGCGATTAAGATAAATCGAAAGCAGGCGGGAGGCAGCACCATGGGTTCAAACGGTACAGAAGACCTTCGGGTCCGAAAGACGCTCAAGGCGATTCACGACGCGTTCACGGCGATGCTGTTGGAAATGCCCTACGAGAAGATCACGGTCAAGGGGCTGTGCGAGCGCGCCCTCGTGAACAAGACCACGTTCTACCGGTATTATCCTACGCTCGACGATCTGCTCGAGGAGCTACTTCGCGAGTATGCGCGCCCGTACGTCGAGCGCACGAGAGGCTTGCGCTATCCGCAGGACATCGACGGCATCGTGCGCGAGTTCATGATCTACAGCGCCGAGCAGGGCCCGCTTTACGACGCCATCTTGTCGAGCGGCGCCTATACGGGCATCATGTGGAAGGTGCTCGATGCCATGGGTGAGGAGCGCACGCAGGCGAATCAGAAGCCCGATGGCTGGACGGATGCTGAATGGTCCCTCTACATCACCCATGTCAACACGTCGCAGATCCGTATTTACAAGCAGTGGATCGAGGACGGTCGCGCCATCTCGGCGTCGCGCATGGCCGACATGGCCGTGCGCCTCATCTGCGATGGAGCACGCATCTAAATAGACTTAATAGAGCACCGGAATCCGGTGTTCCTCTCGGGCTGTCCAGCCCCCTAACGTGTCGCTCGAGGCGCGGACAAACGACCGTAAGCGACGCCGCAACCTGGGCAAACCGTATCGCACAAGATCATCCGCCCTCGCTTCGGGATGGTATCGCCTGTCGTATCGGCCGGGCTTACCGACCGAAGGGGAGACTCCCTTTCGGTCAGTACTCTTCATAATTCCTCCATAACTGCCAGAAGGAAAAACACCTCTTTCGGGAATCGGGTTGCATAAATATCGAGTTATGCAACCCGTGGCGTATTCGAGTTGTGAATCCAACCTTCCCCAAAATACCGATGCTTGTCCGTGATTTTGGTTGGAGTATCGTATGCATCAACGGGAGCGATTGCCCCGCATGCAAAGAAGCAAGAACGTCAAGGAGGCAGACATGACTAAGAAGAACGCAACCCAGGTCATCGCATGCGGCGCCAGTGCCGTCATTGTGGATGAGAACGGCAACACGATTTCGTCGATCGACATGCTCATCAACGCGATGAAGCGTCTGCTCTCGAAGTCCGATCGTCGCGAGGGCGCAAGCCTCAAGCCCGCGACCGCCCATCTGTAGGCAGTGCAGTGGAGCGCCTGGCGCGCTCTGCGATCTTCAAATAGACCACTACCCCCCTCGACCCCTCCCGAGTGTACCTGCGGGAGGGGTTTTCATGACGTCATAAAAGGGGATTGCCCCCTTTTCATATGTTCATCAGCTTGTCAAGTGAGAATTATCAACCGGTCCAGCCGGGCGATGGCGGTTAGCTAAGCCGCCATCGCCGGCTGGACTGGCACAAAGACCAGCCGCTTCCCCGCGCGGGTGCCGCAACCCGGCACGACGTCCTTCTTGGGAATCTCGAGCTCGGTCTGGTAGTCCTCGCCCTTGATCTTCTTGATGAGCATCTGAACGCCGCGATATGCTGCGGTGTTCTCGCGCGTGTCCTCGAGGAACACCTCGCTGCGCTTGCCGCGGGGGAAGTAGCCGTCGACTGCACATTGGAGCTGCGCGCCCTTCAGCATCTTGTTGGCGACCTTGCACAGGTTCTTGAGGTCCTTGCGCATCTTGGCGGCCGCATTCGCGCCCTCCACGATGATGACGTCCTTCTTGAACATGTCGACGCCAGGGCTTCCATCTGGGACTGCGGCTGCAGGACCGCCACGACGCTGGGCAGGTCGTTCTTGGCGGCATCGCGCTTGGTGATCGGGTCGAACTCGTAGACCTCGGTGTCGTCGGGCTCGATGCCCTTGGCAATCTGGCCGATCCACTCGGCGAAGCGATGGCCGGCCCAGCGCAGTGCGTGGTTCATCTTCTGCTGCTCGTGGCGCTCGAACTCTTCGTCGGTGTCGCCCACGAGGCAGATGTTGATGAGCTTGGACCAGTAGGTCTGCTTGGCACCTTCGCCGCCCATGTCGATGACGCCGTCGCCGAACGAACCCCACTCCTTGCCGACTACGGTGACGCAGCAGTCCTTGAAGGCCTTCAGCTCGCCTTCGCCGGCGGGAACGAGGTCGCCCGTCACGCCGGGGAACAGGCAGCGCCCGTCCATGCGGACGCGCGGCTCGATGGTCTTGATGACAGGCACGATGCGCGTGTCATCGCCGGGATGGGCGATCACGATGTCAAGATCGGTGATGTGATCGTCTTCTCCCTTCAGGTACGCAATGGCTGCCTCCTTGTCGATGGTCAGGATTCCATCTTTGAAGGAATTCTCTGACCCAAGGCAGACATCCTGCACATGCAGGTTGCCGATGGTTAGCTTCATGTGCTCACCACTCCTTTCGTTTCTTGGTGGCTGCTCGCGGCTGCTAATGCCAGTTTTTAGTAACCGCGATTAGATAAACAAGATTATAATAATTAATAAACAAAATAGTAATACTTAATAATAGAGATTGGAAATTCTTATAAGAGAAACGAGCGAATCGGCTCTGATATACTAAATTCCCGATTAGAAATTGCATAAGGGGGCGTTTGGAATAGCGGATGTGCGCGAGAACGCATGTCCTGCGCATTTCCCGCGATGCCGTTATAGCCCACGAGGACAGCAGTTGAAAATGTGCAGGATATGCGCCTCCGTGCGCACCTGCAGTCTGTTTTGAAATGGAGCATGATATGAGCGAAGAGCAAAAGGTGAAGCTCACGGATCTCACCTGCCACGGTGGATGAGCGGCCAAATGGGGCCCAGGTGAGCTCGAGGAGATTCTGGCGCAGATAGCGCCACCCGCCGACGACGAGGTCATGCTCGGATTCGAGACGAGTGACGATTGCGCCGTGTATAAGCTGCGCGACGATTTGGCGGCAGTGCTCACGCTCGACTTCTTCACGCCGGTCGTCGACGATCCGTACGAATACGGCGCCATCGCGGCATGCAACGCATTGTCCGACGTGTTTGCCATGGGGGCGAAACCCCTCGTCGCGCTCAACATCTTGGCGTTTCCCGTGTCGTTGGGCACGGGCGTCGTGGCCGAGGTGATGCGCGGCGGATCCGACAAGGTGCGCGAGGCCGGGGCGTTCATTGTCGGCGGTCATTCGATCGATGACGAGGAGCCCAAGTACGGGCTCGCCGTGTTCGGCACGGCACATCCCGACGAGATCCTGCTCAACGGGGGCGCCCACGTGGGCGACGTGCTGTACTATTCCAAGCGCATCGGCATGGGCATTATGAACTCGGCGTTCACGGCGAAAATGGTGGACGATGCGGGCATGCGGCCGGTCATCGACTCCATGATGGAGCTCAACCGCTATGCCGCCGAAGCGTTCGAGGGGCTCGAGGTGCACGCCTGCACCGATGTGACGGGCTTCGGCTTGGCGGGGCATTTGCACGAGATGCTCGAATCGA
Organism: uncultured Eggerthellaceae bacterium; assembly: GCA_946618265.1. The sequence continues at coordinate 6,894 of CAMOLA010000052.1, read as the reverse complement.
GCGGCCTTGCCGCCATCATCGACTGGAACGACTTGCCGCTTTTCGATGGCGTGTACCAGTTCTCGCAGACCGGCTGCCGTCCAGGTCGCGGCTATGACGTTCAGGAATGGGCCGAGGAATTCGTGCGCAAAGGGACGCTTGCCGAAGACGAGTATGGCGACCGCATGGGTGTGCTGTGCGATCCGCAAACGTCCGGCGGCTTGCTCGTGGCCATGCCGCCCGAAAGCGCTGCCGCCTACGAAGCGCGGTTCGAAGAGCTGCTGGGCCGTACGCCGTATCGCATCGGCGAAGTCGTGGACGGTCCGGGCGGCACCATTTTCATGCGCTGGTAAAAGCTGGCCGCCCGCCGAAACAGTTACCAAGGGTGGCATATCACTGACCGAAGGGGAGTCTCCCCTTCGGTCAGTGTGCGTTTGAGGCAGTTACCCTGGAGATCCGTTTCATGCCTCGGCGCGTACTGAGACGATCCATTCGCGGCGCAGTTCCCAGAGGCCGGCCTGCACGTATTGGTCGGGACAGTTATCGGCCGAACCGAACAGCCGCTGCCAGCTGTGTAGGATCTCGCGCTTGATGGTGGGGTAGAACGATGTCGAAAACGCTTCGGCCGAGCTCTTCAGCCCCATGGTGGCGATCCGTTGCTCGAATGCGGCTTCGTCGGCCTCGTCCACTCCGACGTAGCGCAAGTTCAGCATGCGGTTCCAAAGGCGCGAATCGAAGAGCACGGCGCAATCGCGGGGCACGGCGAGCTCGATGAGCGAGCATCCCGTCCCCGCGACGGCGAGCCGCCAATCGCGGAAGCACCAGATGCCCGATTCGGCCCCGTCCGGGCGCTCGACGTAGCGGGGTGCGTGTTGCGCGAAGAACGAATACGCTTGCTGGAACACCCAAGCTTCTTCGCCGTACTTCTGGCTGATGTAGGCGCGCTTAACGCGCGAGAAGCCATTGCGCTCGATTGCGTCGAGCACGACCTGCGTTTGAGCCGTGTACAAGGTGATCGTTTCTTCGTCCATGATCGTTCCATTCCGCCGCCTCCTTCGGCGGCACGAATTGACATGGAAGCTGAAAATGTGGGGGAGTCTCCCCATATTGTCAGCTTCCGCATCGATGCGCCATCAGTACATTTCGACCTCTTGGACCCACTCGGGAAGTATTTCCCAGATGACGCCGACGTTCAGGTCCATGCGGGGGTTGGGCGCTTCGAGCGTGCGCATCCAGCTCGCCTGTATCTTGCGTTTGAGCATGGGGTGGAAGTTGCCCAGCTCGCCGGTTATGAGTGCGGCTTCGTTGCCGATGCCGTAACGGGCGAGCTCCTCGTTGTGCGCTTTCTCGTCTGCGGCATCGCGCGGGACGTACCATAAGTTCACGCGGTAGCCCCATCGGTCGTAGTCGAGCACGAACAGCACCTCTTCGGGCACTTCGAGCGTAAGCGACATCGTGCCCGGTGCTTCGGGCAGGCGCTGCTCCTCGGTGAGCGCGAGCCATATCGGGAGCATGGCATCGGAGGGCATGGCGATGCGGTCGCGACACATTTCGGTGAGCCAGCGGTACAGCTCAATATAGTAGTCGGATATCTCGGCGTTCTTGGCGCGCACGTATTCTTCCTTCACGAGATAGCGACCTGTTTGCTGGAGCTCTTCCCAGACTTGGGGAACTTGTCTCGTCCACGCTTTTACTGTTGTCATGGCGGGCACCTCAGAATTAGAATATACAATGCGAATAAGTCTATCAGATTGACGACATGCTTGCGTTCTGCGTATGGTGGACGATTCGATTGGATGCCCGTTCTTCTGCTGTGAATGAGCGAGTTACCCAAGATGAATATTCTGTATACAGATTAGACTTTCCTATCTGTCAATATCGGTAAAGTGCTAGTATGTAATTTAAGCAACGCATCTCTTCAAAACGGTGCATATGAAGGCAATTTACGAACATCTGAATTGGTTGCAGAAAGCATCAAAGGACGGCATCTTGTTCGCTGTGAAAGTACGCATGGCCTCCAGGTGAAATTGGCTGTCGAAGAGGGCATGAGGTGAACGTTATAATGCGCTCGATGCGCTAGAGTAAGAGTGGGTGCCGCTATATGGATTTCAAACAACTGCGATCGTTCGTTGCGGTAATTCGGTATGGAAGCTTCACGACTGCCGCGGCGAAGCTGAGGGTTTCCCAGCCGACCGTCAGCACGCATATCAGGCAGCTCGAAGAAGAGCTGGGCACGCCGCTGGTCTTGCGCAACGCCAAGCGCGTCGAGCTCACGGCAAGCGGCTACAAGATGTATGACCAGGCCGTGTCGATGCTCACGATGCACGACAAGATGCTTCAAAGCATGCGTCGCCGCGAGAGCGACGCAATCTACCTAGGAGCTTCCTCGATTCCCTCGGGTTATATACTGCCCGGCATGCTTGCATCGTTTTGCGGCAAGCAGCCCGAAGCCCGGTTCGTCATCACCCAGGATTCCAGCCAGACGGTGCTCAACGGCATGCTCTCGGGGCTCTACGAGCTGGGGTTCGTCGGAATGCCTGTCAAAGAGGATACGCTGGATTGCGTACCGTTCTGTCACGACAAGATCGTTATCGCCGCGCCGAACAACCGCAAATTCCAGGAAATCGACCGCACCGATCAAGATAGCATCGTGCGCTTGCTTCGGGAGGAGCGCATCATCATGCGCAAGAGCGGCAGCGCGACACGCTCGGCGGGGGGTCATATCCTCGAGCAACTGGGCATCGAGGAATCGGAGCTCAACGTCTTCGCCCACCTTAACGACCAGGAGGCAACGAAGAACCTCGTCGAAAGCGGTTTGGGAATCGCGCTCATGTCCGAGTGGGCCGTGCGCAACCGGGTCGATGGCGGGTGGATGCTTGCGTTCGACATCCCGGGCGTCGATACATCGCGCGAGTTCTTTGTCATCAGGCGCAAGAACGTTCCCCTCAGCGCGCTGGCCGAGGAGTTTTACGACCTCGTTATCGATTGGAATGAAGACGAAGACTTTTAATGAGCGGCAGTCAGCTCATCTGGTTCGGGGCGGACAATCGGATTGTCCGCCTTTTTACCGCATTCCAACTGGGCTCCATGGAGCGCCTAGCAATAAGTCAAAGTGGCGTTCCCTTGACTCAAGTCAGACACTTTGGGCAAACTCCGGGTATCGAGCCGAAACCATGCAATAGGAAAATCAAATAGAAATAAGGTAGTATCTACGTCATCGCGGTCTTTATATACTATTATCGCGATTATAAAACACAATCGCGAGGGGGGTATGTATGGGACAATCACCTGATATCGAACTGTTGCGAAAGCTTCCCCAGGTCGAAGAAGTGCTGCATCATGCTTCTCTGGCTCGGTTGACGGAAGTGCCGCGCGAGGTCGTTGTCGATGCCGTGCGTGCGGCGATCGACGCGCGTCGTCAGGACATCCTGGCGGGCGGGACGCCCGATGTGGGCATCGACACGGTAGCGCTGGCAGCAGCCGGTCATGCGCGCGCCCTGACCCGTCCGTCGCTCCGTCGGGTCATCAATGCATCGGGCGTTATCGTTCACACGAATTTGGGCCGCAGCGTGATGTCGGCCGAGGCTATTGAAGCCGTCAACGACGTGATTGCCGGTTATTCGACGCTCGAATACGACGTCGCCCATATGGTGCGCGGCAGCCGCCACGATCATTGCGAGCCGCTGATTTGCGCGCTGACTGGCGCGGAGGCTGCTATCGCCGTCAACAACAACGCTGCCGCCGTCATGATGGTCCTCTCGGTGTTTGCTGCCGGAGGCGAGGCCATCGTGTCGAGAGGCGAGCAAGTGGAGATCGGCGGGTCGTTCCGCATACCTGACATCATGGAGCAATCGGGAGCGCGCATGGTCGAGGTCGGAACGACGAACAAGACTCATCTGCGCGATTACGAGCGGGTCCTTTCCGACGATACGGCTATGGTTCTGAAAGTTCATCCGTCAAATTACCGCATGACGGGTTTCACCGAGTCGGTCGCCATTCGCGATTTGCGCGCGCTTGCCGACGAGCATTTCGCTCGCACTGGGAAGCGGGCGCTCGTGTACGAAGACCAGGGCTCGGGCGCGTTCATGCGCCTCGCGGCATTCGGCGATTATGCCGAGCCCGCCGTTGCCGAATCGCTCGCGGCGGGCGCCGACCTCGTGTCGTTCTCGGGCGACAAGCTGCTCGGCGGACCGCAGGCTGGCATCATCGTAGGCAAGGCCGACCTCATAGCCGAATTGAAGGCGAACCCGCTTGCGCGCGTGCTGCGCCTCGACAAGATGACGCTTGCCGCGCTTGAAGCCACCTTGCGCGTGTATCTCAAGCCAGGCGAAGCGGTGCGCAAGATTCCCACGGTGCGCATGTTGGTTGAGGAGCCCGACGACGTGCTCGAACGCGCCATGGCACTTCGCGATTCCATTCTCAAGCGCGTGGGCGAAGACGTCGTGCAGATGCAGATCGTTCCCGAGGTGTCGCGTGCTGGCGGTGGTGCTTTGCCGATGTGCGACATACGAACGTATGCGGTTCAGCTGAGCTTCGCGAAGGGCGATGCGCAGGATTGCGGGCGTTTCCTCGCGACGGAGTGTCCGGTGCCTATCATCACCCGCATCCATTCCGATTCGGTTCTGCTGGATGCACGCACCGTTCTCAACAAAGAAGAGATTGACGTCATCGCGGCTGGAATTGCCTTGTATTTCAGTCAATTGGCATAATACAGCGCACGGTTGGGAGGCTGGTAGAACGCATGGCTGACAAAGAGCAGAGGCATCTCGTACTGGGGACCGCCGGGCACATCGACCACGGCAAATCGTCGCTCGTGCTGGCGTTGACCGGAACCGATCCCGATCGCTTGGTCGAAGAGAAGAAGCGCGGAATAACCATCGAGCTGGGGTTCGCGCGGCTCGACTTGGGCGACGGCCGCGCCATGGGCGTGGTCGACGTTCCCGGTCACGAGAAGTTCGTGCGCCAGATGATTGCGGGGTCGACGGGCATCGACGTGGCCCTGCTCGTGATCGCAGCTGACGACGGCGTGATGCCCCAGACGCTCGAGCATGTGGCCGTGCTTCAGACGCTCGGCGTTCCCACCTGCGTTGTCGCGCTGTCGAAGATTGACCTGTGCGATCCGGAATGGATCGAGATGGTGGCCGATGACGTTCGGGGCTTCCTGTCGAACACGCCCTACGCGGATGCACCCATTGTGCCAGTTTCGACTCGTACGGGCGAAGGGGTCGAAGACGTGCGGGCGGCGCTCGCCGCGGCATGCGAGGACGCCGAAGCGCTTCATCGCGACTCGGGCATGCGCCAGCCCGTTGATCGCGTGTTCACGATCAAGGGAGCCGGCACGGTCATAACGGGCACCTTGTGGAGCGGCTCGGTGAAGCCGGGCGATACGGTGCAGATACTGCCGAGCGGGCGGACCTGCCGCATCCGCTCGGTGCAGATGCACGATACGCCGGTCGATGAGGCGCAGGCGGGCAATCGCGTTGCTCTGAACCTCGTCGACGTGAAGACGGACGAGGTGCGTCCGGGTGATTTCCTCGCGACGCCGGGGCTCATCGAGCCGACGGTGCGCTTCGATGCGCAGTTCACTTACCTCGACACCGCTAAAAGCGGAAAGCCGCTCGAGACGGGCACTCGCATGCACGTGGCCCATGGGACCAAGGAAGTACTCGGACGCGTGCTGCTCGCCGACGGTCTGCAGAAGGTCATGCCGGGAGAGAGCTGCTACGTTCAGGTGCGCCTCGAAGAGCCGCTGCCGGTGTCGTCAGGCGACCGCTTCATCGTGCGCACGTATTCGCCGGTATTCGTGGCGGGAGGCGGCCAGGTGCTGCAAGCGCACCCCCGCGCTCGCTCGAATATGGGCGACGAGCGTATCGTCCTGGACGCGCTTGCGGCCGGCGATCGCCAACGTGCCGTTCATTGTCTGCTCGAACAACGCTCCGTGCCAATCGAAGCGCCAGAGCTCGCCTTACGATTCGGCATATCGCCCGACGCGGCACGCGCGCTCCTGCAAGCGGAGCACGATGCTGGCGAAGCGCGGCTGGTCGGGGATCGTTGGTACGTGACCCCCGCAGCGCTGGCCGGCTGCATGGACGCCATCGAATCGAACTTGTTGGAATTCCACGCCGAGGACCAGACCAAGGCGGGACTTCCCAAGGAAGAGCTGCGGCAGCGGTGCTATCCGGGCATGGATCCAGCGTGCTTTGATGCGCTCGTGAGCGAGGCGATCGAAGCCAAGGTTGCCTCAGTCGTAGAGGGCTTGGTGGGCCATCCGCGTTCTCAGGGCGCTGCCCAGCAGGCCGAGCGCGATGCGGCCGATGCGCTTTCGGCGGCCCTCGCATCGCACGGGTTGATGCCGCCGTCGCTTTCCGAGTTGGCGGCAGAGGTCGGCATCGATCTAGCGCTTACGCGACGTGCGCTGGCCCGCTTGCGCGACGAAGGGCGGGCATACCGCGTGTCGAGCGAGCTGTTTTACGACAGGCCTTCGGTCGACGCCTGCCGCGAGGCCGTCATCGCAACATTGCAAAGCGGCGTCGAAGGGACGATCGCCGGGCTGAAGGACGCCATGGGGGGTATAAGCCGCAAATACGCCGTACCCTTGCTCGAGACATTCGATGCCGAAGGAGTGACCGTGCGCGATGGTGCCGTGCGCAAGCTGCGTGAATCGTAGACGGTTCTCCGTGTAGCCGTCTGGCGCGTGGCATTACGGGACAGTCCCGGTAGCTTTGGGTAGGTTCGTCAAAGAAATAGAAATATCGCAATTGCATTACGTAAGTTAATGAATTAAAATACTAATCACGATAGGAAAACTTGTTGCGCACGGAGACGGATGAGTCCTGGTGGGTCCCGCGGCCTTCAAAGCTGTTGTGAGGCGAGCAGACGTCTCGGGTGTGTTCGATTCGCACACGTCTCCGCCAT
>CAMOLA010000051.1 GCA_946618265.1 uncultured Eggerthellaceae bacterium | reverse complement strand
GCTGGGAGTACCTCACCGAGACCAAGACCGTCGACACGCACATCAAGCGCCTGCGTGATAAAATCGAGTCGGCCGGATACGATCCCGGCCTGGTCGAGACGGTTCGCGGATACGGGTACAGGTTCAAGCAATAAAGAGGCTCCAGACATATTTCGCGTTGCTCGCCACGTTGCTCATGCTGCTGGCGAGCTCGCTTATTTTGTTCGTCTGCACCATTCTGTTTGGGTTGCCTTGGCAGACGTTTTCCCTGCTCGTGCCCGCTGCGTGCATCACGTTCATACTCAGCTTGATCATCGGCTACTTCCTGGCCGAGCCGCTGCGCCTGCTGCTGCGCAAGACGCGCGCCTACCGCGCGGGGGCGAGCGTCACCTTCGAGTCGGACGGGCGCCTGCACGAGGCCGACGAGCTGTCGGAATCGATGGGCACGCTGGTCAAGAAGCTGGAATCGCAACGGGCCGACCTCATTCGCGAGACCCGTCGCCAGAGCGAATTCGTGAGCGACGTCGCCCACGAGCTGCGCACGCCGCTCACGGCCATCCGCGGCAACGCCGAGATCCTGCAAGACCCCGATCTGCCGCCGTCCATGCGCGAGAAGTTCACGGGCATTATCGTGTCGGAAAGCGAGCGGTTGAGTCACCTGGTCAACGACCTGCTGACGCTGCAGCGCATCGAGAACGACGCCAATCCCGTCGACGAGATGAAGCGCGTCAACCTGCGCTCCGTCGCCGCCGACGTGGTGGACGCCCTGCATCCCATCCTGGTCGAGCGCGAGGCCAACGTGAGCATCGTGGGCGAGGCGCCCGACGTGCTGGGCAATTCCGACCGGTTGAAGGAAGCGCTCACGAACCTGGTGGAAAACGCGAGCCGGTTCATCGAGCCGGGCGGGCATATCGTCATCGACTTGTGCGGTTTGCACGGCAATTCGGTCGTGCAGGTCAAGGACGACGGGACGGGCTTCGGCGACATAGACCCCAACCTGCTGTTCGGGCGCTTCTACCGCGCGGACACGTCCCGCGCGCGCAACACGGGCGGCACGGGCCTGGGGCTTGCCATCGTGAAGTCGATCGTCGAGGGGCATGATGGCACCGTGGAAGCCGTCAACCTGCCCGAGGGCGGCGCCTGTTTCATCATCGCGATCCCCTCGATCGAGGGTTAGACGCGTCGTTGGGGTTGCCTGTCTGCGGCGTGGTGTTCGCATGGCGGGAGGCGGCTTGGGCCGCGCGCATTCTGGGGTGCGGGCGGGATTTTTGTGCGTTGCTGGTTGCCTGATTCTTTGGTCCGCGGTGTTTGCTGGCCGGTCACGCTCGGGGTGCGAGGTGGCGCGGGGCAGGTTCTTTTGCCGCTATGTAGGGTATGTTTCCTGGGTCTTCCGTGGCGGGTTGCTTTTTGGCGTTGCATGCCTGATGGCGCGCCTTTCGCCGCGCTCCGAATTCGTTGGCGGCTGGCATACAGACCGAAAGGGAGACTCCCTTTCGGTCACCACGAGCATGGGGCCCGCTGCTTGCGAACGAAAGTTCCACGAGTGACCGAAAGGGAGTCTCCCTTTCGGTCGCTCAGTTAACGTTGTCTGCTTTTGGGGTTTTCCGGGTGCAATCCGATGGACAAAGTGGGTGTTTTGGGGTGCATTTCGGGTGGCATTTTGGGTTTTATGACACGAATCTGGCGAAGTGGCATACTGTTTCGGACTAATGCAAGACGAAAAGGTGGAATGGCTCGATGGAGAAGCAGGCACGTTTGGTTGCGGAAACAGGTTCGGCGGATGAGACGCGACAGGTGGGACGGGCGCTGGCTGCTTGCCTGGAGCCTGGGGACGTCGTGTTGCTGACCGGCGATCTGGGTGCGGGAAAGACCCAGTTCGTGCAGGGCGTGGCGGCTGGTCTGGGCGCGCGCGAGGTGCCGATGAGCCCGACGTTCAACATCGTGCTGTCCTACGGATCGGGGCGGTTGCCGCTGCATCATTTCGACCTGTACCGGCTCGACGAGCGCAAGCAGCTTGACGACATCGGGATGCGCGAGTACCTGGAGTCCGGCGGCGTGTGCTTCGTCGAGTGGGCCGAGAAGTTTCCCGAGGTGTTCGACGAGTACCTGGCGATAGAAATTTCGAAGAAATCCGAAGACGAGCGCGTGGTCTCGGCGCGGGCCGTTGGGGGTCGCGCCGGGGAATTGCTGGCGGCTTGGGAGCGAGCCGTCGACGGCCGGGCGTCTTTCGTGGGCGAAGCGGCTCGTGCTTCTCAGGGTGAAAACGGCGAAGATCCGGCGATTGCCGATGGAATGGCGCGGGGTCGCGCGGGTGGTGCCGATGCGGTCGCGAGTGGTGAAGAAAGCGCGCCTGAGCGTGGAGCCGATGTGGGCGGCGCGGTGGGCGCTGCACCTGCGATCGCCGAAGCTGGGCAGCAGGATGGGGACTGCGCGGGGGCTGCGCATGGACGCGCTGGCGAACCCGTTGCGGATTCTGCCCGTGGCGATGGGCGCCTTGACGGTGAAGCGAAGGCGAATCGGGTCGATGTTTCGGGTGGTTCCGCCGGTGCGGGGGAAGATGCTCGCTACGTTCTGGCTTTCGACACGGCAAACGAGGTCGTTGCCCTGGGCGTGGGGCGGCTCGAGTCGGGCGTGCAGGCGGGCGGGGCGCGGCAGCCTCGCGTGACCATCGTGGCCACGCGCGAGATTCAAGCGCACCGCGCGTCGAACACGCGGCTTTTGCCCAGCATCGACGAGCTGCTCGGCCAGCTGGACATTGCGCGCGGACAGATCGCGTGCGTATGCGTCGGCCGCGGGCCCGGGTCGTTCACGGGCGTGCGCATCGCCATGGCGGCGGCGAAAGGCGTGGCGTCCGCTTTGGGCGTGGGTCTCGTTGGCGTGTCGTCCCTCGACGCTGTAGCATGGAATGCGCAGGCCAGCGGTTTGCGCGGGCAGCTTCTCGTCGTTGCCGACGCCATGCGCAAGGAAGTGTATCCGGCCTATTACGACCTGTCCGATGCCGACGCGCGCCGCGTGACGGCCGATCGCGTGGTGAAGGCGCAGGCTTTCGCCGATTCGCTGGCCGCGCAGCGTGCAGCGTGCCGGACGATGGCGTCCCTGCGGGATGCCAGTCGGGCGGCTGCGAGCGATGACGCGGCGGTAGCTGCAGGTCAGGAGGCTGCAGACGATGGCGTGGCGGCGCGTTGGGGCGACGCGGATCGAGCGCGTTCCGAAGGGGTTGCCGTCGGAGCGTCCGTGACGGGCGCCGGTGAGGCGGAGGTCGCAAGCGAGGCGCGGTCTGATTTGCCGGCGGATTCGCCATGCAGTCCCGACCTCGCGATTGCGGGCGATGGCCTGGCGAAATACCGCGAGCTCTTCGAGCCGCACGGCCGCATCGCATCCGAGGAGCTGTGGAGCGTGACTGGACGCGGGCTGTTGCTGGCGATGGAGGCTGCATGGCGGGCGGGCGAGATCGACCCGTTTGACGTGCGGCGCCACGATCCGGCGCTGGCCCTTCCCGTGTACACGCGGCTTTCGGATGCGGAGGAGAACGAGCGCGTTCGATTGGCGCGCACGGATGAGAAAAACCTGGTCACGGGCGTGCAAGCACAGCTGGCGCCCGATGGCGGCAAGGGGCGCGCCACGATGCACGTGCAGTCGCGCCTCGTGGCGCCCGCGGGGGCGGACGGCATCGCGTACCGGCCCCTCGATGCAGCGCATGCCGCCGCCGTCGCGGCTCTCGAGGCGCAGACCATGGGCTCCGATGCGTGGAGCGAGCGCCTGGTTGCTGACGAATTGGCGCAGAGGATGCGCACGTGGTGGGTTGCCCAATGCGACGAGGCGGGGGTTTCGCGGGTTGTCGGCTATGCGGGCGGCATGGTAATCGACGGTGATTTGCAGGTGCTGAAAATTGCAGTCGCCCCCGAATTCAGGCGGCGGGGCATCGCGCGCGAGCTGTTAGCCCGCGTGGCTGACGACGCGCGCAACCTTGGCGCCCAGACGTGCTCGCTCGAGGTGCGCGCGAGCAACCAGGGTGCGCAGGCCTTCTACGAAACGCTCGGCATGACTAATATCGGCACGCGTCCGCGTTACTATTCCGATCGCGAAGATGCCGTCATCATGCAGGGCCCGCTTCCCGCAGCGCCTCACGACGTCGCCGGTATGGAGCTGAAACACCTCGCCACGACGGCTGACCGTTTTCCCGCGGGGAAAACGGTCGCGTTCGCCAGTGGCGATCAAACTCCCGCGGGGAAAACAGTCGCGCCAGCCGATCCCGAATCAAACTCCCACGGGGAAACCGATTTCCCGCGGGGAAGTTGGTTGAGCGATCAAACTCCCACGGGGAAAACGGTTGCGGCGGATGTTTCGGAATCAACTTCCCGCGGGGAAGTTGGGACCTGCGATCAAACTCCCACGGGGAAACCGATTTCCCGCGGGGAAAACGATTGCGTGCTCCAGCGGGGATCAAACTCCCACGGGGAAACCGAGGATCAAACTCCCGCGGGGAAAACGGTTGCGGCGGATGTTTCGGAATCAACTTCCCGCGGGGAAGTTGGGACCTGCGATCAAACTCCCACGGGGAAACCGATTTCCCGCGGGGAAAACGATTGCGTGCTCCAGCGGGGATCAAACTCCCACGGGGAAACCGAGGATCAAACTCCCGCGGGGAAAACGGTTGCGGCGCGGATGGCGCGGGCGGAGGTTGCGGCGGCGGTGGAGCCGCGGGCCCAGAGTGCGCGGCCGCTTATCCTGGCGATCGAGTCATCGTGCGATGAAACGGCGGCGGCAATCGTGGACGGCGAGGGCAATTTGCTTTCGGATGTCGTTGCATCGCAGATTGATTTCCATGCGCGGTTCGGCGGTGTCGTTCCCGAAATCGCCAGCCGAAAGCACATCGAGGCCATCTGCGGCGTATGCGCCGAGGCGCTCGAAACCGCCTGCCATCTGACAGCAGGTTCCGCGCGTGAGACACCCGAGGTCGACGGCCAAACGGTGGAAACCAACCCAGGGCGCGGGTCGCTGGATGCGACGGATCGACAGCATCCGATCGCCAGCCCATGCCAGGGAATCACCTGGCGAGACCTCGATGCGGTCGCGGTCACCTATGCGCCGGGACTCGTGGGCGCGCTCGTCGTGGGCGTGGCGTTCGCGAAGGGCGCTGCCTGGGCGCTCGACGTGCCGTTCATCGGCGTGAACCACCTGGAAGGCCACTTGTACGCGAACAAGATCGGCGCTCCCGACTTCGCGCCGCCCGCTGTGGTTTCGCTCGTTTCGGGCGGCAACACGATGCTCGTGCATATGCGTGATTGGGGCGACTACGTCACGTTGGGAACGACGATCGACGATGCGGTCGGCGAGGCGTTCGACAAGGTGTCCAAGGCGCTGGGCTTGGGATATCCCGGCGGGCCGGTCATCTCGCGGTACGCGGCGCAAGGCGATGCCGCTGCAATCGACTTTCCCCGCGCGATGCTGCACTCGCACGACCTGCGGTTCTCGCTTTCGGGGCTTAAGACGGCGGTCGTCAACTATATTAATAAGGAGCGCCAGGCCGGGCGCGAGCTCAATGTCCCCGACATTGCGGCGAGCTTCCAGCAGGCGGTCGTCGACGTGCAGGTGGCAAAGGCGAAGGCGGCGCTCCAGCAAACGGGGGCGCGCACGTTCTGCCTCGGCGGCGGCGTGGCGGCCAATCCCGTGCTGCGCGCAGCCTACGAGGACCTGTGCGGCCGCATGGGCGTGCGGCTGGTCATGCCCCCGATTTCGAGCTGCGGCGACAACGCCGGCATGATCGCCCTCGTGGCGCTCGATCGCTATCGGGCAGGCGCCTTCTTCGACCTTTCCGCCGACGCCTATGCGCACGCCGACCTCGACCAGCCGTATTAATCGCTTAATCGGGAAACTGTCTGCGCTGCCTCAGATATGCGCGCCGCTCGGTCGGGCAGCGCGCGGCCGCAGTCAAGCTGTCATTGCACGGTCGGGTGCAGCGCAGGCGCAACCATGCCGTGTCGCCGTCGTTTGGGCACTTCGTTGGCTGCCGAGACTGGCCGTTTCCGCGGCGTCACGATGCCGTCATGTTCTTGCCATGGACAGTTCACATCGTTCGGTTATGGTGTAATACCTGAGAAAATCTCGAGCCAGGAGGCCGATCATGGCGAAAACCATGCGAAACGTCGTCATCACCGGGATCGTCATGATACTCGCCGCCGCCGGGCTTTCGGCCGCGGTGCTGCTGGGCGGTTGCAGCGGCATGTCGTCCGAGTCGCTCGAGGCGGCGCACGCCGACGCCATCAACGCCGTCGTCGACAACCTGGGCCTCAAGTCGAAGCTCGACTCCGAGCTGCGTTCGCGCGGCTACGAGATCGTCGGCGAATATGGGATGCCCAACGAGCTCGCCGATCAGATCATCGACTCGCTCGCGATAGAGGATTGGTCGGTCACCACGCTGCCGCAGGACGCCGTCGAGAGCTCCAACGTCTCGCTCGACGTCGAAGGAACCCCCGTCGACATCACCACGTACGAAGACACTTCGGTCGTGACGCTCGGCGCGTACGGCCAGAAGGTCACGTTCTCGGTGCCGCAGTCTGCCCAGGTCTACGTCCCGTACGTGCGCTACCTCGAATACGTCAAGCAGTAAGCGGGCCAGTTGCCAGCGTTGCTGGCCCAAAAGGCGATGTTGGCCCGCTTCTGAAGTCGGGCGACCAAAGGGGAGACTCCCTTTCGGTCAGTCGGGTTTCGAGCCCGTCGTTTCCGAACGAGGCTTTCGCGACTGACCAAAAGGGAGTCTCCCCTTTGGTCGCTTTATTCTGAGACACTTCCCCTGGAGACCTGTTTCAGCCTGGGCTACTTCAGGGCGACGTGGACGGCGGCGATGCCGCCGGTGTAGTTTTGCCAGGTGATGTCGTGGAAACCCGCTTCCTCCATGAGCCGCGCGAGGCCGCGCTGGTCGGGGAAGGCGCGGATCGATTTCGACAGGTACACGAAGCCGGACTTGTCGCCGGTGATCAGGCCGCCCCAAAACGGGATCAGGTGCTTGAGGTAGAACGTGTACAGCGCCCGCCATAGCGGGTTGGGCGGCGTGGAGAACTCCAGGCACACGAGCGCGCCGCCCGGCTTGAGCACGCGGTACATCTCGGCGAGCGCGCGCGGCCGGTCGGGCATGTTGCGGATGCCGTAGGCCATCGTGATGACGTCGTAGCTCTCGTCGGCATAGGGGATGTCCTGCGCGTCGACCACGTCGAAATCGATGGGCACGTCGCCGAAGTCGCCGTGGGCTTGGTGCATGCGCGCGACCTCGAGCATCTCGGGCACGAGGTCGGTGCACTGGATGTGGCGCGGGCGATGCTTGCGCGCGACCCAGCGCGACACGTCGCCGGTGCCGCCTGCGATGTCGAGCACGTCGTGGTCAGCCCGGATGGGGGCCTGTCGCATCATGCCGTCGAGCCAGCGGCGGTAGGCGCCGAAGCTCGATACGGCGTTGAACAGCTCGTATTTGCGGGCGATTTGCGAGAACACCGATTTCACGCGTTCGGTCGAAAGCTCGGCCGGCGCGGCGAGGCCGGTCGCGGTGTCGATGGTCGTTGCGGGCTGGTTGCCGGATTGGCGGATGGCGGGTTTGTTTTCGTTAGTATCCATGGGCACCAGTATAGCGAACCAGCTTGGCCCGGCGCCATGCGCGTGGGCGGTTGCGCACAATCTACCAGATGAGGTTTCTGGTGGCGTCGCGCTGACAAAAAAGAGTCTCCCTTTTTTGTCAAGGGCCCTCCGTCCGGGGTGGCCCCTATGCCGTTGGGCTATCTGGTATATGAGCATTCGCGAACGGGGCCGCGGTGATAGTCGGTGACCGAAAGGGAGTCTCCCCAATGGTCACTGGACCGAAAGGGAGACTCCCTTTCGGTCCAGTGGGCGGGCGCAAGACGTGCCGTTGAGCTGTCTGGTTTATGAACTTCTGCGAACCGGGACGGGGCGATGGTATGATACGTCGGTATATGTAATCACCCTTTGAGGTCAACTGAGCGAACCGGATACAGATCCACGCAGCTGTAGTGGAATGGAGCATGGAATGGCAAAGAAGCAGACGAAGTCGAAGCAGAAGATGACGCCGGCGCAGCGCGAGGCGCGCATCCAGGCGGCCGAAGAGCGCGCGAAGCGCGAGGAAGAGGCCAAGGCGCACGCTGCGAAACGGAAGCAGATCTTCACGATCGTCGTCTGCGTCATTCTGGTTCTGGCCCTCGCGCTTCCGACGATGGGCCTCGCCGTGCTCGGCGGCGGCGCGTAATCGCCTTTCCGACCGAAAGGAACAGCTGTGTTCGGCATCGGCGGCTTCGAGCTGTTCATCATATTGATTTTCGGGTTCCTCATCTTCGGGCCCGAGAAGCTTCCTGACATCGCCCGCACGGTGGGGCGTGGCATCGCGAAATTCCGCGAGGCCCAGCAGGAGATGAACGAGACGCTCGGCAACGAAAAGATATTCGATCCCAACAATCCCGACGAGCCCTTCAAGGACCCGATCGAGGCGCTTGACAAGTTGGCGCAACGCCAGGAGGAAAAGCGCAAGGCGAAGGAAGAGGGAGCCAAGGCCGCGGCTGGGGCTGCGGCGAACGCGGTTGCGGGCGCGGCGAGTGCCGCGGGCGCAAGCGCTGCTGGCTCTGGTTCCGAATCTGTCGCCAAGGACGCGGGCACGGGCACGGGGGCAACCGGCTCCGATGCCGCGACGGGCGAAGGCGCCGACGCGTCGTCTGCCCAGCAACCTGCCCGTCAGGAAAGCTTCACTGAGCGCAAGGCTCGCTACGAGCGCGAGCGCGCTGCCCGCAAGGCCGCCGAGAAGAAGGCCGCCGAAGAAGCCGCAGCCGAAAAGGCCGCCCAGGGTTCATCTGCATCTTCTTCCACCGCGACGGGGTCCGCGCAGGCGGAGTCATCTGGGGCTGCGGAAGGTTCGAAGCCCGCGCAAGCGACTGCGTCGACGGCGAATGACGTGACGACTGCCGCGCAGGCGACTGCGTCGGCCGATTCTGGCTCGACGGCTTCGGCCGCCAACCCAAGAGCCGCCGCTTCCGCATCCGAAGCTGCGACGTCCGCTGCGCAAGGGGGTGAGCGATAATGCCCATCGGTCCCGCGCGCATGCCGCTCATGGATCATCTCGGCGAGCTGCGCATGCGGCTCGTGCGCATTGTGGTCGTGCTCATCGTGGCCGTATGCGTGTTCTACCTGGCCGCCGGCACGGTTGGCCAGTTCTTGCTGCTGCCCATCGCCGAATTCCTGCCGCATAGCGAAGACGGCCTGGTCGACCTGCAGTTCATCAACGCGCTCGACCCGTTCACGGTCAAGTTCAAGATCGCGTTCTGGATGTCGGTCGTGGCCACGTCGCCCGTCATCTTGTGGCAGATCCTGGCGTTTTTCCTGCCGGCGCTCAAGCCCAGCGAGCGCAAGTGGTTTATCCCGACGTTCGCAGCGGGCGTGGCGCTGTTCATCCTGGGCACCGTGTTCTGCTACCTCATCATCCTGCACCCGGCGTTCCAATGGCTGACCGGCCAGGTCGCGGGGCTCGGTTCGGTGCTGCCGGACGCGGCCAACTATATAGATGTCATCATCAAGTTCGAAATCGGCTTCGGCATCGCCTTCGAGCTGCCCATCATCATCTTCTACCTGGTCATCTTCAACATCGTGCCGTACAAGAAGCTGCGCGGCAGCTGGCGTTTCGTCTACGTGGGGCTCATGGTGTTCTCGGCCATGGTCACGCCCGACGCCAACCCGATCACAATGCTGCTGATGTTCGCCGCGCTCATTGCGCTATACGAGATCAGCTTGCTCATCGCGCGCATCGTGCTGGCCAAGCGCATCAAGAAGCAGCAGGAAGAGGGCACGTACTACGAGGACGACGAGGACGAATAACCAAAAAGGGACAGTCCCCTTTTGGTTATTCGATGCAAGATGACGTGAATCTATCAGCGACCGCCGTCTAGGTGCGCGCTGGCAAAATAATCAAAAAGGGACTGTCCCTTTTTGGTTATTCGGAAACGGGTGGACATGCATGAAATGGGCATCATATCGGGTGTGCTCGATGCGGTGAACGCGTCGGCGCGCGAGGCGGGAGCGACGTGCGTTTTGCGCGTTGACCTGCGCGTGGGCGAGATGACAGAAGCCATTCCCGATGCCCTGCACTTCGCGTTCGAGGCGCTTTCGGAGGGCACGCTTTCGGAAGGAGCCGAGCTGGCCATCGACATGGTGCACCCGACGAGCATCTGCCTGGAATGCGCCAACGAGTTCGAGCACGACCGGTTCCATCGCACGTGTCCTTCATGTGGCTCGTACGAAACGGTGCTTCTGACCGGCCGCGAGCTGGAAATCGCCTCCATCGAAGTCGACCTTCCCGACGACTAGGTGGCGCGGGGCCTGACGGGTTCGGTCACTTTTCGTGTGAGGGTGGCTTGTCGGCTAGCTCGTTGGGGTGGTGGCGCGAAGTTTGCACGGTGTTTTGGGTGCATCGGCGCTTCCCGATTTGGGGTTCGCGTGCAAGGTTTTCGTTGTAGAGTGAATGCGGCGAAACAGTTCCCCTGGAGGCTCGTTTCAGTGGTTTTGTGTGAAGGCGAAGTGAGTCGGTCGCATATATGGGGTGTCATATCCGCAAATATGGCGTATGATGTATCGAAGTCGATAAACGAGGAGTAAATGATGCATATCGACCTGAACAAGCCTATTCTCGAGAAGAACGATGCGCTTGCGGCGGAGCTGCGCGCGCGTTTCGCCGAGAACCATGTATATGTGGTTGACCTGCTGGCGAGTCCGGGATCAGGCAAAACTTCCACCATACTTGCAACGATCGACGCGCTGCGCGACGAGTTCAACATTGCCATCATCGAGGGCGACATCGCGAGCTCGGTCGATGCCGAAAAGATCAAGGCCCAGGGCATCCCCGCCGTCCAGATCAACACGGGCGGCGCCTGCCATCTAGAAAGTGCCATGCTGAAGCGCGCGGTCGATGTGCTCGACCTCGAACGACTTGACCTCATCATCGTGGAAAACGTGGGCAATCTCGTGTGTCCGACTGATTTCGACCTCGGCGAGAACGCCAAGGTCATGATCCTCTCGGTTCCGGAGGGCGACGACAAGCCGCTCAAGTATCCCGGCGTGTTCCAAGTGTCCGACGCCGTCATCCTGAACAAGGTCGACACGCTTCCGGTCTTCGATTTCGACCGCGAGGCGTTCGAGACGGCTGTGCGCAACCTCAATCCGAAGGCCCCCATTTTCCCGATTGCCGCGACCAAAGGTACCGGCGTCGAGGAATGGGCCACATGGCTCGCCGAGCGAGTGCGCCAGGTGTGACCTCGGGGGAAGGGCGAAACAAGTGCGGAGATTCAAACGAAGATCAAACGAAGCAACCAGGATCGATGCAAAAGGAACGATGAAACGCGATCGCGTCGCCGGATCCGATGACCGCAACGAAGCCGAATTCCTCGTGCCGAAAGAGGCCGATGGCCAGCCCGATCGGCTGGGCATAGCCTATCGGCGCGAACGCGAGGGCCGGCGGGGCTCGATCAGGGCGTTCGCCAGGCGCATGCTGCGGGCTGCATTCCAGAAAGTCGGGTTGCGCGAAGGTGCGCTCGATCATCGTCGGCTTGCACGCCGTCGGCGTGGGGGCGTGGTCTCGGGCGCGCTTTCGAAGGCGGCGGTCACCATGTCGGTTGCTCTGACCGGGTGCGCGCTCAGCTGCGGGCTGTTCTTCATGGCGCCGGTCGTTTCGTGGGCCGACGAGGATTTCACTTCGTTCGACAACGCGTCGGACGTGATGGAAGATACGGCTGCGGATTCCGCTGCAGCCGATGATTCCGCGGGCTCGGGCAGCGCGGCAGCAAGCCAATCGGATGCTTCGCCGAGCGCTTCGAAGGCCGATGCGGACAAGAAAGCCGAGGCGGGCGACGTCGACGCCGATGATGGCGATGACGCTGACGACGGCGATGATGGAGACGACAAAGATTTCGCCGATGCCGACATCAACAAAGACGTCGACAAGGGGCCTGCGTCCATTGGCGACACATCGGCCATGAAGGACGCGCTCGCCGACGTGAACAGCGAAATCGACAAGAAGATGGCCGAGATCGAGAAGATTGCGGCCGATATCGAGGCTTCGCAGGAGAAGGCGTCCGCCACCAAGGACAGGATCAAGAAGCTCGAGAAGAAGATCGACAAGCTGCTCGACGACATCGAGGCGCGCCAGAACGAGCAGGCCGAGCTGCAGAAGCATGCGTCGGAGCTCACGCGCACCATGTACAAAAACCGCAGCGACCTGAACATCATCAACATGCTCGACGGTGTCGGCTCGCTCAACGAGGCATTTGAGTGGATGGACATGCGCGACCGCGTGCTCACCGAGTACGACAACGTGCTGGCTGATTTGAAGGACAAGCAAGCCGACCTGCAGGCCAAATACGAGCAGGCTTCGCTCGACAAGGACGCCCAGCTCGACCTCGAAGACGAGCTGGCCGAAGAGCAGGAGGACCTCGCGGCCAAGCAGAAGCGGCTCGAGAAAGCCGTCGAAAAGCTGCGCAAGCGCGCCGAGAAGCTCGATTTCGACCAGAAGGCCAAGCTGGCCGAGGCGGCCGCGGCGGCGCACAAGGTGGCCAAGACGTTCAAAACCGGCGAGCTGGCCGAAGCCAAGGGCGCGAAGTGGCACACGGGCCTGGCCAGCGCATACGGCGGATCGACCGACGACGCCACGCCGCAGGACACGCCGACGGCGACTGGCACGATGTGCGATGACTGGTCGATGGGCGTCGCCGTTCCCATGGCGTGGGGGCCGTCGAAGTACTACGGGCGTCGCGTCGAGATTTCCTACGAGGGACGCTCCGTCATCGCGACCGTCGTGGACTGCGGCGGCATGAACAACGGCGAGCGCGCGCTTGACCTGCAGCCCGGCGTGTTCAAGGCCTTCGGCGCTACCACCTGCGAAGATTGGGGCGTGCGCAAGGTTCGCTACCGCTTCCTGTAGCGGGGTTTCCGTTGCGATCGTTCGAGCCCGGCGGGTTGCTTCCGCCGGGCTTCTTTTTTGCAGGGTGCCGATGTGCCGTTGGAGCGTGGTCCCGATGATACATTACCTCTGAGGTAATGTATCACTGCGCGTTCTTGATGCCGTTTTGTATAGTTGAACGGCATGGTGTTTTGGTATCCTTATGCAATTATGGGTGCTTCGCTTGGGCAAATACTCGTAGGCGTGGACGTGGGTTCCACGACGGTGAAGGCGGCGGCGATCGATGCGCAATCGCACGAGCTGCTGGCGGCCGTCTACCTGCGCCATCACGCGCATCAGCTGGAGCGCGCCGTGCGCGTGCTCGAGGAAATCGAACAGCAGCTGGAAGGGCGCTTGGGCGCACGGCGACGCGCTCAAAATAGCCAAAAAGGGACTGTCCCTTTTTGGTTGCGGATCGCGGTGACGGGGTCGGGCGGCAAGGATTTGGCGGCGGCGCTGGGCGTGCCGTACGTTCAGGAGGTCATCGCCAACTCCATCGCCGTGGCCGAGCATTATCCGCAGGCGCGCGTGGCCATCGAGCTGGGCGGGCAGGACGCCAAGATGGTATTCTTCGAGCCCGGGTTCGAAGAAGGCACGCTCAAGGTGTCGGACATGCGCATGAACGGCAGTTGCGCAGGCGGCACCGGCGCCTTCCTCGACGAGATCGCCACGCTGCTGAAGATTCCGGTCGAAGAGCTGGACGCCTATGCGGCGCGCGGCACGACGCTCTACAGCATCTCGGGCCGTTGCGGCGTGTTCGCGAAAACCGACATCCAGCCGCTCATCAACCAGGGCGCGGCCAAGGAGGACATCGCGCTGTCGACCTTCCACGCCGTGGCCAAGCAAACGCTCGGCGGCCTCGCGCAGGGTCTCGAGGTCATTCCGCCGGTCATTTTCGAAGGCGGGCCGCTGACGTTCAATTCCACGCTCGTGCGCGTGTTCATCGAGCGCCTACAGATCGAAGGTGCCGACGTCATCATCCCCGACCAGCCCGAGATCATCGTCGCGCGCGGCGCGGCGCTCGCGTTGCAGAAGCTGTTTGGGGAAGAGCCGACGGGCGAGTTGGCCGATGGCAAGTCGGTGGGCGATGGGCCGGCGGACGATGGGCCGGCGGGCGGGTCGGCCGATGGGTTGGCTGACAACGCGGCAGCTCACCTGGCGGACGGGCCGGCTGGCGAGTTGGCCGATGGGCCGGCGGGCGAGCGGCAGGGCACTTCGCCAAGTCGTTCGGATGAACTCACGTTCGAGCAGGCGCGGGAGCGCATCGCGCGGGCGGCGGAGGAGCTGAAGGGGCGGCCGCATGGAGGCAAGCCGTTCTTCGCGACCGACGAGGAGTGCGCGGCGTTCCGGCGCGATCACGCGCTCGCGCCCGAGCCGGCGGGGCCCGCGGCCTTCGAGCGCGGGCAGGCGGTCGACGTGTTCCTGGGCATCGACTCGGGCTCGACCACGACGAAGTTCGCGCTCGTCGACGAGGACGGCGCTCTGATCGACTCGTTCTACGCCCACAACGAGGGCGAGCCGCCCGACGTGGCCACGGCGGCCCTCGC
>CAMOLA010000050.1 GCA_946618265.1 uncultured Eggerthellaceae bacterium | reverse complement strand
GGGCTGCCCGTCATCTGCAACACGCCAGAGCTTGACATAAACCTCCTTGGCCGCCACGTCGCCGATCCACTGCTTGTGGATGAGCAGGTCGGATGCCTGGATGTTCGCGATGCGCATGTTATCCTGGCCGGCGATGATCTTGTTGTACTGACCGGGCAGCACGGAGCTGTACCAATCCCACTCCGGATACGGCGTGCGGTCCAGATCCTTGTAGACGGCCGTCTCGCGGAAGGTGTACTCGTACTCGACCGCGATATCATCGCCATTCAAGACGTAGTAGCCGTATTTCGGCAAGCCGCTGCCGCCCGCGTTGACGTTATCCTTGTCGCCTTGGTTGTCCTCGATGCGGAATGCCCAATCGCCGCCGACCTGGTCTCCGCCCTTCAGGTAGAAGCCGTTGTCGTTGTGCATGACCGGCGAGCCGTTTTCGTCATATCCGCACAGCATCTCGTCGCCGTAATCCATCCACACGCGCGATTCGGAAACCTGGCCATGTTCGTCGATATACTTGCCGTCGGGCGTCTTGACGGCGCGCAGCACCTTGAAACCGAGCACGGCGCCCTTCTTCATGTCTGCATGCGCCGTGACGTTATCCCACGACCCCGCTTCCAACAGCTTGAAGAACTGCTTCTGGATATCGAGCTGAACATAGGTGCCCATCGCGTTGCAGATGGTGATCTTGCCGCCGTTGCCAGCGAGCGATGCACCTGTCAGGCCGGCAAAGTAGCCTTGGTGCCCTGCGTTTGTCTGCTTGCCATCTGAGTTCAGGTAGTAGTAGAACTGCCAGTTCGTCGTGATGCCCTCGTTCGAATGCGAACCGGAACGTTCGTCTTCGACCACGTAATAGCCAACCTGCCTGGACGTGCTGCCATCGAGCTTCGTCGTGGGCAGAACCTCGGGGCAAATCCACTCCAACGAGTGAGCCGGAAGCTCGACGTGCTCGTAGCGTTCGTGCGTGTTCTCGTTCTCATATACCCAGCCGTCACTCGTGGAGATGTTTCCACCATCAGCCCATGTCTGATACAACGTGAACTTGACGTGCGGATATCCAGTGGCATCGGGCACGCCGCGCCATTTTTTCTCGACGATCAGGCGGTTGGCAGGGCCGTTGACCGCGACGATGGCGGCGTCGGTTTCGATCTGATGATCGGAATCGCCAAGGAGCGTAGTCGTGGGAGCCGGCGCGGAGCCGCTGGTGTCGGCGAGGAAGTACTGTGCGTAGCCCTTGGGATTGCTCGCCATCTCCACCAGATAGTATTCGTAGTACGTGACGTTTTCGTTATCGTCATCGTCGCCCGCGCTCGTCACGCTGCGAATGAGGTCGTCGAGCGCCACGTGCCAGTTATTGGTGCTGTCGAGGCGGATCGTCCGCCTGAACGATGCATCCGGCAAGGGGCTGGTGCCGGCGCTCGTGTCAAGCACGCGGGCGACCTTGCCCTCGGTAATCAGGTTCTCCGCACCGCTCGCAAGCGTGAACACCGTATCGTGCGTCACGAAGAACTCGCCCGATCGCACGAGCGCGTTGCTCTGGTTGCTTCCTTCTGCCGTCGTGGTTATGGTGGACACATGGCTCCCGCTCGGTAGACGCACGGGCGTGTCCGACGTGAACGTTACGGCTTTCGTTTCGTCGTGCGGCTTGAAATTGCCCGCCAGATACACGCCCACGTTGGGCTGTACCTGAAGCGAATCAATTGTGTTGCCACCGCTATCCTTGATGGTCACCGTGACGGCGCGCTCGGGGTCCCTGTCCGATTCGGACATATGGCTGAGGTCGCGGTATTCCGTATGCGCGAAACGCCGCAGCTCGAACTCGGCGTAGCGCGTGTCGTCGAGATTCGTGAACGAACTGTCCCACTGCTTGTCGATCGAAACGTCGATGGTTTCCTTGCTGCTGATGTTGCGCTTGGCATTGCGCACCTCGATGTAATAGTTCGCATCAGCGGCGTTTTGCTCATCGGTTTGTCCTGCTTCCGTCTCGCCGGCGTCATGCGGATAGAACGGATGGTAATGTGTGTCCTCGTCTTCGGTGTTGTAGCCTTCGGTCTCGCTCCAAGAGTACAGGATGACGCCCGTCGTCGTGTTGGTCACCTGATAGGATGTCTCCTCGAGCGAGTATTGGTAGCGGAACGTGTTGCCGTTCTTGTCGGTGCCGTACTTGGGAAGATCTTGGAACGTGCGATCGGCCAGCGACGCTGCCTGCGCTTCGGCGCTCGCCATCTGGTCTTTCGTGATCGTGATCTCCTGCACCGGCACGACGTCCGTGAACGCCTCGCTCGGCGTGGATTCGCCCGGATACAGCGGCGCCCATTGCAGCTTGAAAGTCGCAGTCCAGTCGTAGTCCTCATGCCCCTCGCCGTCGAAGTCGGGCCACGTTTTCTGGACCGGCACGTCTACCTTCGGAGACTCGTAGACGTTGTACACGTAGAATTCCAGGAAGTCGTTGGTGAAGGTCTGGTTTCCGTTGTAGCTCGGGTGGTCGCCCAGTATTTCGGGTACGCTGGAATAGGCACCCGAACTGCCGGTCGACGTCTCGCTCACGTGCATGTAGTTGTCGTTTTGATGATCGCGCCACGCGTATTCCGTCAGAAAGTAGGTCTCCTTGTAGTCCCATTGCTGACCAGACGTGTCGGTGATGTGCTGCGAGATGCTGTCCGGGTCCTCGGCGATGTAGTACATGCCGGGCGTGACGTCATAGTCGTAAACCATGCCGAGGCCATCGGCGCCGACCACGACACGCTTGTCATGCTGCGGTTGATAGCCAGTGTAATCGGGCGTCTGCGTAGCCGATCCGATATTCAGGTCCTTCACAGAGTCAGCCGACGCCGAGCCGTTACGGTAGATGTGGAGCGTATTGGTGCCGGCATTGCTCGATTTAATACGATTGCCGTTCTCGTCCACGACTATCTTCGTGATCTCGATAGCGTAAACTTGCGCCTGAGACGCCCCACCGCCACTAAGCACGAAATCCATACCGCTGCCGGAGTGATACTTATCTTCATCAAGACCGTCGGGAATATCGCCCGCGCGCCAGATGCCGCCGAGATTCCACATCGCCGCAGGGCATTTGTTATTATTGAAATCCCAATAGGTGAAACTCGCAGAAACCGACGCCGTCGCATTCGCCGTCAATGGGCTTTCTCCTGTCTCGGCGGGATTCTGATCGTAGAGTGCGAAGGAATGCGTTTGATCGTTACCGTCCGTGTAGGAATACTCGAGCGGCACGGTTACACTCTTCGGTGCCGTGACCATGTAGTACACTGGCGTCTCCAGCCGCGCGGCACGGCTCTGAGGGTTTCCGTTCCGACCCGGAACATCCGTATAGGACACCTTGAATGAACCCTCGATACGAACCTGGTCAGCGCTATCCCCGTCGGCCTTGCCGTTGTCGGAATAACCGGTGACGTAGAACATGTTGTCCAAGTCGGTGGTGGAGCCATCCGCATTCTTCTTGTAGGCGGATATGTCCGCCTTCATCATGTCTTCCTTCTTAATCGCCACCGTATAATTGTGGACTCGCGAAATAAACGGATTTTCCGCGCTCACCTCGAGGGTTTGAAGCTCGTTGTTCTCGTCGTAGTAGTAGTACGTGCCATAGGCGAGGGGAATGTTGATGTCAACGGTACCTGTGACGGAAATGTCGATGTGATTGACCGTATTGCCCGTTCCGTACGGCTCAGGCACCGTCGTGATGCTTGCAAAGTACACCTCGGCCGCATCGCTTTCGCTCCTGTTTCCTACGATGTGGAGCTTGCCGTTCTCATTGACGACACCGATATATTTGCCGTTATTTGGATAGCTATAGTTGCCGCCTTGATAGACCATATTCGTGCCATGGAGAGTGTGGTCGTTCTCCTCGTAGCGCAGCTCGCAATCCCATGCCAAACCCTGCACCGTCTTGTCGGGATTGATTATCTCCTCGCGAATACCAGCATCGCTGTTGGGGTCGATGTAGCGATACGAATAAACAATTGGCAGATCATTACCGTCGAACTGGGCCGCTTCCGCCGCCATGCGCAGCACGTAAGGTTCGTACCAAGCAACATCCTGAGCCGATCGGTACGTCCAGGTCATCGGAAAATCCATCGTCACAGATGCGACATTCTGCTGGACATTGTAGACGACCTCCTCGAGCGAGCCGTCAGCACGAACCGCATAGTACTTGTTGCTGTATTTAATAACGACCGCATACTCGTTTTGCGCCGCCGGATCCCCGTTTCCGGTGATAATCGTGCCCGTTACCGAGAAGCTGTCTTGTTCGTAGGACACCTCAGTTCCGTCCTTGTTGAGCTCGACGTCACTGATGACCTCAGTCGCGTATTCCGCGAAGTGGACGACGTTCAGCTCCTCGTCTTTCTTGACTTCCAGCGCGTCGTTGTAGGTGATCTGCACTTGAACGAAAGCCTTGGGCTCCACCTTGTTCCCGTCTCGATCGACAATCTCGATGTCGAAGAAACGAGCAAACGTAACCGGCATGCCCTCGGCGCCGAGCTTTGCAATGGAGTCGTTGAGGTAGTTCTTGAAATCCTCGGTTGCAGGCAGGATTTCTTCAGCCTTGACCTGGGCATCATCGGGTATCTCTGCGCTGGCATCGTAGGTGAGCGTAATCTCGTAGTCTCTGCCGGTGTAGGCGAGAGTGCGCGCATCGGGATTATCGGCAGCATCACCGGCCGGATCAGCGGACTCTTCGCTTGATCCGGAATCTTCGCCGGACTTTTCGTCTTCGTCCGTACCCTCGTCCTCTGTCACCTCGACATTTGTGGCTTCGACATCGAGCCCGACGATTGCGTAGGTGGTGAAATCGGTCGTCTTGAACTTGAGCGTGTCCTCGTTACCTTCGGACTTGTCGGCGTCGTCGGCGTTGACGCGCTTGACCTTGCGCACGATTTCGGCGGATTCGACCGTCGCGTCGCCGCTATCGTCCTTTTTCTCGACCGTACGCATAAGGATAGGCTTCGGCAGGTCGCGTACCTCGGGTGCAGTGATCTTGACGATGGCTTTCTTGGCAGGTACCGCCACCTTACCGTCGGCATCGGTGAAACGGATGCTGACGGTCGACATCCACGTCAGACACTCGTCGGCCGTCCGTTCGCCCAGCGCGGCGCGAAGCGTCTCGTCGGCGTCGATGGCTTCGGCGAGCTTCGCGCGGATCTCGGCCGGGTCGACGCCGTCGATCTTCATGTGCGTACCAGCCGGGAACGCACCTTTGGGCGCCTCGACGTTGACGGTCATGGTCACGTTGCCGTCGGCGTCTTTCAAGTCGGCTGTGAAAGACTGCGCGGGTTTCGCAGTTGCCTCGTCTTCGTATTGTTCTTGGCTGTGCTTGTTGACGGCGTTTTCTTTATCAGAAGCTTGCGAATTCTCATCACTGGAGCCGACATCGCTCTGAACTGCATGTTCCTCAGTAGCGGATTCGGATTTCCCGCCGTTGGCATCGGGCTTTGAAGCGTTATCCGCGTTCTTGGAATCTCCTGATGCGGAATCACCTTCAGGCTCTACCGCCGGGGCATAACAGTTATCGGTATGGTCGTGCTCGGGAGTGTCGCAGACAAGCTGCTTCTCATAACAGGCCTTCGTGTGAACATGACCGCCCTCGCCCGTTTCGGAATCGGCGCCCTCGCCTTCCTCAAGCCCGCAAACGAGCACCTGCTCGTAGCACGCTTGGGCATGCGCATGCTCTTGCATTCCGCATACGAGATCCCCGCGCGTCATGCTGAGCGCCGGCACCATGAGGGCAACTGCGATAACGACCACGACCATGCACGCAGCGATTGCCAGATATCGCCTGAACATGCGCTCCCCGCGCCGCTTGAACACGATCGTGCTTTTCATCTTGCCAGAACCTGCCATACGTAACGCACCTTCCACACAAAACCGAACACGCTGTTCGGCCTAACGCAAAGCCGCCTTGCGTACTCCCGCTCTACAAAAGACAGCGTTTTCGATCCTTAGCCGCATATCATCAAACTCGCATACGACTCCTAGTTCACACGCGTTTTACCATTGGATGCTCCGATTCATCTCATTTTGCTAATAATGTTTAAGCATTCTTATAATTTTACTAAATATTGTGTAATAGCTATGGACACGTTAGCGTTTGGGGCGCAATAGGCCACATAGAACCACTTGCGTTGCTTCATCCTTCTCGATCATGCTGATTCGCCATGGGGCGTAGCTGAAACGCGTGCAAGATACTTGACGGGGCCCTTAAGCCCGCGAATTGCTCGCTCGAGGTTTCAATTCCAGGCCCATCATGGCGTATGGGGAATGCCGTGGGAATCGGCGAAGAGGGCGGCTTCGGAACCGGGTGAGCAGTGCATCGTGAAAGCCATACGGTCGTAGGAGAACGCGTCTTCCGCGATTTGGGTTACTGAATCGGGCACATAAAGGTCGGTCAGACCGTTGACGCGGTAGAATGACCGGACCTTAATGGCCTCCACGCCTTCGGGAATGTGGACTTCGCCGGCGGCTGCAGTTGCACAGGCGTAGAGCACGCGGCCGTCCTTGCTCAGCAACAGCGGCCCATCTGATTTGAGGGACCGGTTTCGACCTGCGACAGCGAAAGCCTCGACATTGACGGTCGCGAAGGGGTTCGTGATCCCCAAACGGGAAAGCCCGCGGCCAATGAACAGCGTGCGCCCGCCAGGCCCATCGCCATCTGCGCTGGAGCCGTTGAAGAACGCCTGCGAGCCGAGAACCGTCACGCTGCTGGGAATGGAAAGCCCCACGCAACCTTGCGTACCCGCAAACGCCAGCGCGCCGATGCCTCTCAACCCCTCGTTGAGCCTAATGGAACGCACGCCGGACAAATAGAACGCCTCATTTCCAACGTAACGTAGCGAAGAAGGAAACGCGACGTCCCCGAGTCGTTCGCACCACGCGAACGCATTGGACCCAATACGTTCGAGGCCTTCGGGAAAGACCACGTCGGTCACGTCCGCGCCAAAGAACGCGTAATCGGCAATTTCGCGCGTGCCATCGGGAATCGCGTACGTGCTGCCATGTCCCTTCGGAGCGGATACGAGCCGATTCTGGCCATCGTAAATCCTTAAATCCTGATCGGAATACAAATCGTGCTGCTCGTCGGCCAGCCATGCGAAACCCGAATCGAGCAAAACGGCATCCAGCAGATCCATCCCCCCGCGCGTACGCGGATAGGCGAGTAAAACGGTACCGTCGTCGCTGAACAGCACGCCGTCACGGGCCGACAGCCATTTGCTCTCATCGGAAACCTCGTACGTTCGCAAGCCGTATAGATGCGAGAGGAACCGCGCATCGACTTCGCGAACGCTCGGCGGGATGACCAGCGTGGCCACCGTTCCCTTTGCCATGTCGCGCGCATCGCCGCCGAGTTTCGTAACGGGAACGCCCTCAACCTGCGCCGGGATTTCAACGTGTCCCGCCACGTCGAACGTCTCCGTCACGGTTATGCGCGAAAGCTCGGCATGATCTCCGAACACGCGAAACGTCAGGTCGGCGGAAGGAGTCGCAACCACCTGCACGTCCATGCGCAAACCATCGACATCGTGCGCGCTGTCGTACCGAATGCCTTGCTCCCGCGCATAGCCAGCCGCCCACGAACCCGCAGGCGCATGGATTCGCGCGCCGCACACCAACTGGTCACGCCCGTCAACGGAGTCGGAGCGCTTCGTGCGCGAAAACGCTCCCTGCTCGATTTCGTGTACGCTGGAATGCAAGAACACGTCGGCGAGCGCGAGCTCTGAGTAGGCGGGGCTTTGCATAGCGGACTCGATGTGCGCGAGGGACCCTTCCGCCAACGCCCGCACGCCTACGGGGACCTCCACAGGGGAAACAATGCTGGAAGGTGCCTGGAGCAGCGTATTTTCGGCTGAGATCAGAAAGCCTTCTTCGCTGCGATACCGCCTGTTGCCAGGGTCCACCTCGATCGCGAGCAGCGCAAGCCCCGCGAATGCATCGCGCCCGACGTAAGCTACGTTCTGACCGATGCGGATGCGCTGCACCGGCGCGCGGGCATCGGCTACCTCGGATGCCGGCGCGTTACCCATCTGGAGATTCTGCTTCGAGTCACCGTCGCTCTGTCCCGCCAATGGCGCATCGCCGAGCCCGAATGCGCATGACCCGATGCGCTCGAGCGAATCGGGAAAGGCAACCTCGACGAGCGCCCTGCAACCGGCGAACGCGCAGGGGGCAATCTCGCGCAACGATTCCGGCAACCCCACGCGCTCCACCCGCGCTCCGGCAAACGCGGCATACGCTAGCTCTTCCACGCCATCGGGCACTTCGAAGGTCGCGCCCTTTGCCGAAGGATACGCTATCAGGCGACTTCCGTCAGCCGAGTACAATACGCCGTCTCGCACGCTGAAGCGATTGCTTTGCCCTTGCAACGCGAATTCCCCGAGGTTGCGCATATAGGCAAACGCGGCATTGCCGATTCGCCCGACATGCGGCGGAAGGGCGATTCGCTCGAAGCGGCTTCCCCTGAACGCCTCATGCCCGATGTCGGTCACGGTTTTGGGCAGGATAACCTCGTTGACGTACTCGTTGCCGGCAAACGCGCGGTCACCGATCGTCGTCACGGGCAAACCACCGGCTTCGGAAGGGATCTCCACGAGGCCGTCCTCGCCTTCGTAGGCACGCAGAATTGCATGGTCGCCTGCTCGCTCGAAGGTCAACGCTCCACGTCCGGTAGGCACTTCGAAGCTCTCGGCTGCGGGATGCGACGGCACGTCGACCTGCATCAAATCGGACCCATGGTGGTTTCCCTCGACGTCCTCGACGACGACCTGCACGAAGAAATCGCCCGCAAATCCGGACGTCGGCATACGCACGACCTGGAGCTTTCCCTCGAAGTCGAACGCCTGCGGCGATGCAGCCTGAGCCGACAGCGCCCATTCCGACACGGGAGCGAGCGACCCGTCGTCGGCGCGCGTCTTAAGGACGGGGCCATGTGCGACATAGCTCAAGCCGCGATAAAGGCCCATCTGCTCCTCGGTCACCTCTTCGCCCATAGGATATGCCGCCAGCGGCCGCGTTCGCTTCACCCTGACAGTCGACGCGGACGCCTCGTCACCGCGAAAAGCCGCCTCGATCGATACCGAATCGTGCCCTGCCATGGAATTCGACGGGCCCAAATCGGGCGACGCGTCGAGCCCCACGCCGAAGATCTCGTACGCAGCGCAGCCATCATCCGCATCCGCATACTCGGCCGAAACGGCGATGGGGCCCCCTTCGCCATCGACCTGCAGCGCCACGACATCGGGATTGGCCGGCACAACCACATTGCCCTGCTCGTCGATGTCCGCGGGAGCTTTCCAAATGAGCACGCTGTACTCAGTCGCGTCGCGCTTGAACAGCGTATACGTCGCACGAGCGGCCTCAGCACGCTGCCGCTCGGTCAGCTGGAGCACGCAGGATTCGCCCTGGCGCTCGGGTGCGCCCATGAGCCAGGAGGTTGCAGGACCGCTGTCCAACATGCACCCGTAAATGCACAGGCACGAGAAGAGCGCCGCCAGAACGAAGGCACCGGCGACCAGGGCGCTCCCCGCATGTCGCACCGCGCCAGCGCGCGACCCACCCACGCGCAATGCAGCGCGAAAACCGGGGCATGACCAGCTGTTTTTTACAGCCGCGGGCATCGCTATTCCACGTGCCATGCAAGCCCCCTCTCGCGCGCGAAGCGCTCGGCATACGAACCTGCCTTCACATGGACGCGCACCGACGATAGCACGCCCGCAAGTCCGCCGGTTTCAAATTCGTCGCCGTCGATGCGCACGACCGACGGCGGAATAACGAGGTCGGTGAGCCGCGGCGCGGAAGCCAGGAGCCTAGCATCGAATGCACGCACTCCATCCGGCATGCGCGCTTCGCCCTCATGGCCGCTTGCGAAGGCGACGACCTGCGCCCCGCTGGCATCGAGCAAGAACGGGCCTTCCGCACGAAACGCCTCGTTCTCGGGATCGACGGCAAAGCCCTTGACGTCGAGCCCGGCAAACGCCACCCCATCGTAGAAGCCCGATCCGCCCTTGAAGGCGATGCGCTTCAGGCGCGGCCCGATGGCCAACACGCCCTGCTCGAGCGGCCACAGTTCGTCCTTCGCCGATTTCAGCTCCGGATCGAAGGCCGCAGATCCGATGACCTCCAGGCTTTCGGGCAGGGCCAAGCCAGTGTATCCCGCACAGCGGAAAAACGCGTTGTCCCCGATGGCCTCGATCCCTTCCGGCAAAGGCGCGTCAATCACGAGAGACGCACATGATTCGAACGCGTTTTCACCGATGGTTTCCAAGCCAGACGAAAACGTTACGTGGGAAAGGTTGGCGCATCCCTGAAACGCTTGGGCACCAACGGTCTCCAGGCTCTCGGGAAACGCAACCGACGTCAAGCCGCCGGCGTAGCGGAACGCCTGCTCGGCGATTCCCTCCACCCCGTCGGGCACCTCGTAGGCGCCTGCCGCCAGCTTGCGCGGCTGGCTGGATGCGACATCGGCAGCGTCGACGGAATTGGCGGCATCGTTCGATTTCGCGCCGTCGCTAACATCCTGCTTGCCATCGCCCGCAACGCTCTTGCTGCCGGGATAAGCCACGAGCACCGTCCCATCGGCAGAGAACAGCACGCCATCGATCGATCTGAAGCTCTCGTTTCCCGCTTCAACCTCGATGCGCTTCAGACGGTTGAAGCGCCAGAGCGAGCCTGGCTGTACGGCATTCAGCGACGGAGGCAGCACGAGCGTCTCCACCGATGAAACGTCGTCGCCGGAAAGATAGTCGGTCCTTCCCTTCCGAATCATGTCCCTGCCCAAATCGATTTCGACCACCGGCTTGCCCGACGCCTCTGCTGGAACCTTGAGCTTGCGCCCGCTGCCCCCTTCACCTTCGGCGCTGCCATCGTCGACCGCCGTCAAAACCGCCCTATCGGCATACGCCCTGAACAGAAGCACGTAGTCGCCTTGGCGTTGGGTGACGGCATCGTAGGAGAGCAGTCCCTTGTCGGTGTTGTGGTCGAAGTCGAATCCATGCTCGGCGGCAAAGCGCGCGGCATAGCTGCCCGCTTCGGCATGAATCCTGCACGCATTCACAGACGCGCTCTCCCCCGTTGCCTCGTCCCTGTCATAGAGATGCGGAAACGACGATTCCGCGCAGCGTGCAAGCGAGGTTGGCAGGAGGAACTCGGATCGGGCGTCGTAGTCGGCGAAGGCGTAATCGGACAGCGCCACGATGCCATCGGGCACCTCGACTACGCCAGATATGCCGCGCGGCGCCTCGATGAGCGTATCGCCTGCGGCGTTGAGCAGCACGCCGCCCTTACTCGAATACGCCTCGTTGCGCTCGTCGACATCGATGGCCCCTAAAGCGATGCCGAGAAACGCATACGCGCCTATCTCGCGCACGTTCCGGCCGATGCGCACGCGGTCGATGCGCGGCAATACCGGTTCGCCGATCGTCGTAAGGCTGCGCCCAAATGCCGCCGCGCCGATCGTCTCCAGGCTTTCGGGCAACTCGATGGACGTCAGATGCTCGCAATTGAGGAACGCCGTCGGCTCGATTCTGCGCACGCCTTCCGGTATGTCGACGCGTTCGATATCGGAACGCGCGAACGCCCCATAACCGATGGACTCGACGCCTTGCGGCACAGCATACGTAGCACCCTTCGCCTGCGGGTAGGCGATGAGCTCCTTGCCGTCCGCCGAGAACAACACGCCATCCCGCGCGCTGGCAACTTTGCAGCCCTTTTCGACGGCGAACTCCCGCATGTCGCCCATCGCCGCGAAGGCGGCAATGCCGATATGCTCGAGCGAGGCTGGCAAGGTCAGCTTGTACAGTTTCGAGTACGAGAACGCGCCGGCCCCGATCGAGGTAACTCCCTCGGGAACGACGAGCTCATCAAGGTAGGACGCGCCCATGAAGGCGCGGGCGCCGATTGTCGTGACCGGCACGCCGTCGACCGTCGTAGGGATGTCGAGCGTCCAGTCAGCACCCTCGTAATCAGAAAGCATCGCATGATCGTCCGAAACTTCGAAGGTGAGGGCGCCAAGACGGGTTTCGACGACGGTTTCGCGCGGAGCTTTGTCGTTCTCGGGAACCTGCAAAGTTGCAGGAGCGACGGCATGCTGCATGCCATTGACGTCTGTCACCACGATTTGCGCAGAATAGCGCGCCTTCTTCCTGTATTCAGATGCGCGCGCCACGACGAACCGCAAATCGTCATCGAGATCGAACTTTCGGAAGCTGCCAGAATCTCCCCCGCGCCATTCGCGCCATGGCAACACGTTGCCGTTTCCATCGAACGTCGGCTCGGGATGGCCGTTACGATAGTAAATCTGAGTGAGCATGGAATATTCGCTCAGGTCGATATCGTTCTTGCCACCTGCCCCGACCATTTCGTCGCATAGCGTGAACGACTCGTCGGTCACCTTCCCCGCCGCATCAACCGACACGGAGGCCATCACATGTGGGTCGCGGGCAAGCGACACCGTATCGAAATTCCCCATCGCCGTGAGGAACAGGTAATTGTCCACATAACGCTTATTGCCGCCTTCATCCGCGACTTGAACGAAGAATCCGGGCATTAGGCTCTCGTCAGACGTCTTCATGGCGATGAGCTCGGGATTTGCGGGAACCCGCAGGGCATGTTGGTCATCGGGCGTGATTGCGACATCAGCCGTCAGGATTTCGGTGGACGAAGAGCCCTCCTCTTGCATCATCACCGTATAGTCTGCGCGCGATAACGTCTCGGCTTGCTCGTCGGTCAACTTGAGGACAAGGCCCTCTTCGGTCGATTCAGCTTCCGCCAACGTCCAATCGACCTCCGATGCCGCAAGCCATTCGCGCGCATAGGCGTCGACGAAGCCGTCGTATGCGCGCGACAGCCCTCCGCGCACGGCGGCGCGCTCTGCGCCGTCCACCGATGCACGCGCTGCGGAAAGCGGCTCGAAAGCCTCGTAGGAATCGTAGAGCTCGCGGTTATCGCCAGGCAGATACATCGAGATGCCGCTTGCATTATCCACGTTCGCGTACTGCTCTACGGCAAGCTTCGCGATCGCATCTTTCGCATCTGCAGCCTGCTGTGGACGCATGTCGGCCATGACGTTCGCGAAATCTGCGACGTCCACGAGGTCGTAACTTGCTGCCCGGCTGCCCGCAGCTGAGAGCCCGAAAGCCTTCGCCTTGCGTCGCGCACGGTTGACCTGGGCATATTCTCCGTTTTGTACGCCGTCCTCCAGCGCGGCGAACAGCTCGTCCAGAGCGCCGAGGGCTTGCGGCACCTTCGAAAGGTCAAGCAGCGAAAGCGTCAGATCTGGATTGGAGACCGTGTTGGCATGCTCCTCGTAGTAGGCCCGATATGAGCGTAGGATGGTTTTGCCGATTGCGCGCGCATCCGTCGTCTCGTTGAGCTTCGAGAGGAACGAATAGTTCCAGCCGGCTCCCGGCTCCACCTCCTCGGATGCTACGAGATAGCGCGCATAGTCGCTCCACAGCACCGCGTTTTCCATCGAGCCCATGAGGCATGCGTCGAAGCCGACGATATCGAGCTTGCGCTTAGAGCTCGTTTTGTAGGGCGTCGCTTCCATCGCCTCGCGCATCTCGGGCAGGAGCAGGCTGTCGCCCGCGGCCAGCTCGTCGTTGCCGAAGCCCCACAGCGGCCCCCCGCCGTGATCCCAGAACACGAGCGCCGCATTGTCTGCCGGATAATGATCCGCGCAGAAGTTGATGAAAGCGGCCAGGGTTTCGGGCGCGCCCATGCTGACCTCTGCGGCGGTTTGCGCGACGACGCGTTCGCCTTCGGCACGCGACAAGTCGAGCACGTTATTGTGACCTGCCGGGATGTTCGAGTTCCACCGCTTGGCACCGCCCGCGTACACGACGAGGTTCGCCTGCGAAGAGTCTAGCTGCGCGGAAAGCATTTCGCGCAAGTCGTCGGTGGCTGCAGCATTCTGGCTTTCCAGATTGGACCCCACCATGTACACCATGACCGTATAGCGCGAACTCGCGGGCTGTATCTCGGCGGTGGCTTCCAATTGGGCGTCCTCGCCCCGAACGCCGATCGCCTTGTTGGCAAAAGCGGTGTCATAGGCCTTGGCTCTCCCCCGCGCCGTCGCGGTCCCCGCAGAATCGGAGTCGTCGAAGAAACCGGCGATTTCGGCATTGAACCGTTCCGTGGCACCATTGAGGGAAGCGTCCAGGGCATCCATGGCGATTGCGTAATAGTCTAAGGCGCCCTCTTCGCCGGCCGCATCGCCGGAGCTTGCAGCGCTCGCTGTGGCGCTATCAGCGCCGGCATTTCCCGCGGAATCGTCGGGGCCTTCTCCATCTGCAGCACTCGCGGTGTTTGCGGTGCCGGCGGCACTCGCCGCACCAGCCGCGCTCGCGGCGCTTGAGGTGTTTGCGCTTGCCGCGGCGCTCGCGGCGTTTGAGGTGTTTGCGTTTGCCGCGGCGCTCGCGGCGTTGTCGGAGCCCGAAGAGGGGCTGGCCGCAATATCTATGCCCAACTCACCGGCGAGCCCGCAAAGCAAGGCGAGCGCAACTGCCACGGCGGGCACGATCAACGACGCCCGCCGATTTCGCAACCACTCAATCCAGCTCAGCATCGCCCCACCCGCTCGCATTGCATCGGCCCACATGCGTACTCTACCACGCGTTTGGGCGCCCAGCCATGCCGATTGTCCCAAGTCAGCCGGTTTGGAGAAGGCATGAGCCTTGCGGCTTCCCAAACCTTCGATAAGTTCTGATTCTGTGCATCCTGAGCAGGAATTTGCGCAAAAAACGAGGGTATCGAAGGGTGCCGCCACCGAAACGACGTCACCTCAACGCATTCCCGCAGGTCGCGACCACCCCGGCTCGTCGCAAACCTTCGATAAGCCCGGATTCTGCGCATTTCTCGCACCCGAATGCACAAAATCGGAGGTTATCGAAGGTTGGATTGTTAGTATCAGCTTTTTTGTGCACCCTGAGCAGTCATTCGCCCAAAAAAAGAGGTTACCGAAGGGTGCCGTCACCGGCACGGCTGCGCCTTGACGTGTTCCCGCAGGTCGCGAGTGCCCACCTCATCGCGAGCCATCCGTGAACAGCTTATGCTGGACCGAGCACTCGGCCTCTTATTAACGCATCACGCAAATGGGGCGG
>CAMOLA010000049.1 GCA_946618265.1 uncultured Eggerthellaceae bacterium | reverse complement strand
TGAAGATGTCGCGGTCCTCGCCGCGCTCGATGGCGTCGATCGGCGTGCCGATGACTTCGACGCCGTACTTGTCCAGAACGCCGGCTGCGGCAAGCGCGGAGGACAGGTTGAGGCCGGACTGGCCGCCGAGGTTGGGGAGCAGCGCGTCGGGGCGCTCCTTC
This sequence comes from uncultured Eggerthellaceae bacterium, assembly GCA_946618265.1. The sequence continues at coordinate 15,189 of CAMOLA010000049.1, read as the reverse complement.
TCTATGATCTGGGTGAGGCGCTCGACGTTGAGGGGCTCGATGTAGACGGCATCAGCGGTTTCGGGGTCGGTCATGATGGTGGCCGGGTTGCTGTTGACCAGTACGATTTCGTAACCGAGGCTGCGCAGCGCCTTGCAGGCCTGCGTGCCGGAGTAATCGAATTCGCAGGCTTGGCCGATGATGATCGGTCCCGATCCGATTATGAGGACTTTCTTGATGTCGTCGCGTTTGGGCATGCGAGAACTCCCTTCGGCTGAGGTTTTGTGCTCTTGCAATTGTAAAACAGCGGCGACTCATAATCCTGTAGGATACGTGGAAAGAAACACGCTGGAAAGGAAACACCATAGTTTTGCTGGCGTTGCGTTTGGCGAAATCGTCGCAACTTGGAAGGCGGCTCGCGGTATCGAGCATAAGTACGGCATTTACGCAGAGCGACGGGCGCGTTCCCGTGAGGCGATGTGATTGCAAGACGCGTTGAACCTTGGGCGCTCATGGTCGTTGAAATGAAGGTTCGGAGGGATTGATGTTCGATTTCGAAGGGGTAGGCGGGTTCATATTCGATTGCGATGGCACGTTGCTCGACACGCTCGACGCGTGGGACGATGCGGAGCGCGACCTGTTCGCGCAGTCGGGGCCGCTCACCCAGGAGCAGGAAGACGAGATTCATGCCGCTCCCATCGAGCAGGCTGCTGCCCTCTTTCATGAGCGCTATGGCGTGGGGGAGTCGGCCGCTGCCGTGCTCGCGCATCTCGACGGGTTTCTGATTCCCTACTATGGCGAGAAGTCACAATCGATGCCGGGCGCTGCGGCGTTCGCGCGCGAAGCCCACGAGCGCGGCATACCCTGCGTCGTCGTGTCGTCGAGCCCGCGCAGGTACCTCGAGGCCGGTCTTGCCCGTGCCGGCATCCTCGATTGCTTCAAGGAGCTCGTTTCAACCGACGAAGTTGGCGTTTCAAAGCAAGACTTCGGCATTTACGAAGCCGCTTGCAAGGAGCTTGGCTGTTCCGCCGAGCGCGTATGGGCGATTGACGATGCTCCCTACGCGATTGCCGTGATGCATGATTTCGGGCTGAACACGATATGCGTCGGGTCAAGGTCGTCAGGGGTCGCCGACATGAACATCGCTACGCTCGAGGAGTTGCTCTAAGAACGCTGTGGTTAGGGTTGCCCATCCTGCCCTGAGCTCTGGAAATTCGCGCAAGTTCGCGTGCTTTGCCAGGGCTTGTTCTGGTTTGCTCTTCCCAAGCTGATATTCAGCACGTTTTGACCATTGGGGAAATCTAATCGGCGCTGCGGTCGAAGGACAGAAGCTGGTCGAAATACGGGCTGCTCTTCTTGAGGGCGACGGGCGAGCCGTCGAGAGAAACATGACCATTCGTCAGGAACACGACGCGATCGAATCGTTCGATCCTGGCCAAGTGGTGGGTGATGACCACGAGGGTCTTGTCGGCGCAGGTCTCGATCAGCGTGTCGAGCAGGTCGCGTTCGGTCTCGACGTCAAGCGCGCTGAACGGCTCGTCGACGAGCACGATGGGCGTATTTGCAACGAGCACGCGCGCGAGCGCGATGCGGTGCGATTCGCCGCCCGAGAATCCGGTTCCCGTCTCGCCGACGATCGTGTCCAGGCCATCGGGGAGCGAATCGAGCTTTTCGCCAAGTCCTACGGATGCGAGGACGTCTTTCAGGAGCTCGTCGGAGGCTTCCTTGCGGCCAAGTGCGAGATTCTCGCGAAGCGTCCTGTTGAACAGGTAGGGGGTTTGGCCCAGATAGCCAACGGAGAGAGATTTGCTGTGAGCAGTCTCGTCGATTGCATGCGAATCCGCGTTGTCGGGATTGCCCAGAACCGTCACGGAACCTTCCTGCGGTTTCAGGGTGCCGCGCACGAGCTGTGCGAGCGTGCTCTTGCCGGCTCCGCTCGGTCCGAGGACGGCCACCGATTGCCCTGCGGGTATCGAAAGCGAGACATTCCGAATAGTCGGGGACGTAGCTTGGGGATAGGCATAGGATATGCCGGAAATGCAAATTGCCGGGGCGCCGAGTTCGTCTAGCGCGTCACAGCGTTCCGGACTCTTTGCCGGCGGGCGCGACGATGGAAATGCGGGCGTCGCGTCGAATGCTTCAATGGAGGATGCAGCGGCAGCAGACGCCTCATCAGATATGGCGTCGACACGTGTCGTGTCGGGCACGTCGTCGGCGGAGACTATGTACTCGTCGAGGCGGCCGATAGCGTCTTCATGGACGGTGATTTGGGAAAATGTCGTCGGCAGTGACGAAAACGCTTCTATGAGCGGGAAAAAACCGAGCACAAACGCTGCAATCCAGCAGGTATTGCCAGACGTGCCGAACGAGTTTCCCGCCCATACGGCCACGATGCAGACTGCCGCCCCGAGGAGCAAGCTCGAAGCAAGCGACATGCAACGACGCGTCATGCGAATGCCGCGCTCGGTGGTTCTGATGGCGCTATCGGCTTTTGCGTGGACCGATATGACGTCATTGCTTCGGTTGGCGAGCGCCCAGTCGACAGAACCCATGATGTCATCGGAGAGGTGCGCGAAATGACGCGATCGCAGGTCCTTCGCATCGTGGGCTGACGTGCGCGTGGCGTGCAACGTTGCTGCTGGCAGGGCAACTACCAGAATCGCGAACGCGAGCAGCGTTGCGAGCGCAAACGGAATCGAGAAGACGCCGAACAGGATCGTCGCTCCAAGGGCGAGGAGGACGGCTATCGCCGTTGGAAACACGACGCGCAAGTACAGGTTTTGAAGGTGCGCGATATCATCGGCCAAAATCGCAAGATACTCTCCTGCAGCACGCTCGCGCGCAGGGTCGCCGATACGCTGCTCGATGCCGCGGAACAGCGAAAGCCTCAGTTCGGAGGTGGCCTTGAGTACCCAATCATGGCTCACCAGCCTCTCGAGATAGCGGGCAAGAGGCCTTCCCAGCCCAAATAGCTGCACGAACGCGACGGGAACCATGATAGCGAACAGCGTGATTCCCGGTAGGGCCGTGGCGCTGATGAGGTATCCGGACGTGAACATGAGCAGCGCTGCGCAACCCGACGCCAGGATGCCGAGCAGCATCGCGATCGCAACCGAGCGCTTATGCCGTGCGAGGAATTGCGAGAACCATCGTGGAAGGGCGTTTTTGCGCGTATCGACACCAGAGGCGCTTGCGCTATCGGTTGACGCGTCCGCTTGGTTCGCGGGCGCACCGGCCGCAGATGACGCGAGCTCGTCGCTTGCGCGCAGCTCGTCGGCGGGAAGAAAATCGCGTGCGGTCGCGTTGCCGCTTGGAATTGCATGCGGAGGTGCGGCGATTTCGTCGGATGCGACCGTGCCGTCTTCGAGCGCGATGACGCGGTCGAGGTCATTCGTCCAGTGAAGCCGATGCGTTGCGAAGAACACCAGTCGGCCTTCCATCGCGGCAAGCATGGCGGGTTTCAGGTCCCGTTCCGTTTCTATGTCAAGGTGCGCGGCCGGCTCGTCGAACACGAGAACGCGCGCATGGGGGTCGACGAGTATGCGCGCGAGCGCGATGCGGTGGGCTTGCCCGCCGGACAGGCCCCGTGCTCCGGCTCCTATCATGGTGTGGAGCCCGTCTGGCAATTCGCCGACGAGGCCCGAGAGACCGACGGCGTCAAGGGCGCGTTCGACTGCTTCGACCGTCGCGTCTGGCGCGTAAAAGCGGACGTTGTCGAGCAAGGTGGCGTGGAACACGTAGGGATGCTGCGGTATGTAGCGAACCTGGGTCTTCCAGGGATGGTTCGAGAGGTCAACGGGCTTTTCATTCAAATAGACCGTTCCTGCAGTCGGGGAGAGGAATCCCGCCACGATGCCCGAAAGCGTGCTTTTTCCGGCGCCGCTTTTGCCAACGATCGCAATGCGCTCGCAGCCGTGCGCTGCGAAGGAAACGGGTCCGATGCCGCTCGATTCGTCGTAGCGATACGTGACGTCTTCGAACCGGAGCGTCGATTCGGCAGTCCACTCGGAAATCTGCTGCTCGGATTCGAGCGCTTCGTTTTCGTCGGGTGCGGTCGCCTTAGTGTCTTCGATGATGTCGAGCACGGCGGCAAGCGCGTTCTTTCCGTCAAGGGAAGCATGAAAGTCACTCGCGAACGCGCGGATGGGCGAGAAATACTCGGGCGCAAGAATCAGGGCCGTAAGCGCAGGCGCGAGCAGCATGGAGCCGTCCATCAGCCTGAACGCCAACATGATAGATACCGCAGCCACGCCGAATGTCGCGCAGAGGTCGAGCACCGCACTCGAGAGCGTGGCGGTCGTCAAGGTGCGGATCGTCGCGCGTCGGAGCCGCTCGCTGAACGTGTAGACCGACTTCGCTTCGGCGTCGCTCGCATCGAAGGCCTTTATGATGTCGAGTCCGCGGAGCGTGTCCATGAACCGATTCGATAGCCGCGTGTAGGCGGCGTATTGTCGCTCGGCGCGTGCAGAAGCCTGGCGGCCCAAGAGCACCATGAAGAACATGATGACGGGAAACATGACGGCGAGGATGATGCCGCTTACCCAGTCGATCGCAAGGACGCCGATGAGCACGGGCACCGATATCGCGGCGATGCCGATCACTTTCGGAGGGATGATGCGCACGTATTCTTGAACTTCGTCAATGCCCTCGGTGACCGTCGTCGTAACGACCGCCGTCCCCCGGGCGCGCGCGACGAGCGTGCGGGCGTCAAATGCGGCGTCGAGAATGCCGTCGCGCAACGACAGGGCCTGCTTCTCGGAAAAGCGGTCGAGCATCGTTTCCTGGCCGAATCGCAGCAGGTGAAGGATGACGAAACACGCGAAGAACGCGACAAGAGGGGGAATCGCGTCGCCGACGGGCAGTCCCGACCACAAACAGGTGATAGCCTGCGACAGCGCATGCGCCTGCCCGATAATTGACGCCGCCTGCAACAGCGCGAGAACGAGTAGGGCGCCCATGATCGCATGCATGCCATCGAGCTTCATGAGATTGCGGTCGAACATGTCGCTCCTTGCTACGCAGGCCGAAATACCTTGTATGCAATTTAAATTATTGCAAGAAGAATCGCAAGGCGGTACAGCGAAACGCCGGTGCCAGGTTGTGTTCGACCGTCGTCAGAAACGGACCGAAAGGGAGTCTCCCCAACGGTCACAGACCGAAGGGGAGTCTCCCTTTCGGTCCGTTGTTATAAAGAAGGGCCCCGCCGAAGCGAGGCCCAGGTGGAGGACAGTATCAAGCGATCTCTAGAGCTCCTCGTTCAGGATCTCCTCGGTCTTGGTGCTGCGTGCGAGTGAGCACTTGACGACGAAGCCGGACAGCGCGAAGAGCGCGATGGCGTTGGGAAGGACCATCAGTTGGTTGAACATGTCCTGGAGCTCCCATACGATGTCGTTTTGCAGGACGGTGCCGAGGAACGTGAAGAAGGCGGCGATGAGCGCGAAGATAATCACCGGCACCTTGTCGTTCTTCTTGCGGAATAAGTACTGAACGTTGAGCTTGGCGAACAGGTTCCACGAAAGGATGGTCGAGAACGCGAAGAACAGCAGGCAGATGCAGATGAAGATGGCACCGCCGTTGGTGGTCATGAACTTGCCGAACGCGATCTGGGCCATGTTGGTCTTGGAGATGCCGATTGCACCGGCCAGAGCCGCTGGGTCTTTCATGTCGTCGTTGGTGAGAACGGCTTCGCCGTCGGCGTCGACCAGGTTGCCGTCGGCGTCGAGCACGTAGCCTTCGACAATCGCGTCGCCCTCGGCCGCGACGAACTCGGCGACCGTTTCGTATTTGCCGGCGTTCTCGTAGGCGGCCGCCAGCGGGCCGTCGCCGGTGTACAGCACGCTGATGACGACGAGCGCGGTCATGGTGACCACGATGATGGTGTCGATGAACACGCCGATCATGGCGACGACGCCCTGGTCATGCGGATCCTTGACGTTCGCAAGCGCATGGGCGTGAGGCGTGGAACCCATACCGGCCTCATTGCTGAACAGGCCGCGCTTGGCGCCCTGCGTGATCGCAGCCCAGATGCCGAAGAAGGCGCCGCCGAGGCCGGCGGAGGGGTTGAAGGCGCACGAGAAGATGAGGCCGAACGCTTCGCCGAGATGCGAGGCGTTCATGCAGAGCACCACGATGGAACCGCAGATGTAGAGCACAGCCATGATGGGCACGAGCTTCTCGGTGACCGAAGCCAAGCGGTGCAGGTTGCCGATGAAGATGAAGCCGGCGAATACGGCGACGAACAGGCCGACGACCCAGGTCGGGATGCCGAACGCATGGTTCATGGTCTCGCCGATCGAGTTCGACTGCACCATGGGGCCAATAAATCCGAGCGCGATGATAACCGAGATGGCGAAGAACGCCGCCAGCGCGCGGCCGCCGTTGCCCTTGAAGGCGGTCGTGATGTAGTACACCGGGCCGCCGTGCGTGTTGCCCTCTTCGTCGATGACCTTCGTCTTCTGGGCCAGTGTCGCCTCGGCGTAGTTGGTGGCCATGCCCAGAAGGGCGATGATCCACATCCACAGGATGGCGCCGGGGCCGCCGATGAGGATGGCGCCGCACGCGCCCACGATGTTGCCGGTGCCGACCTGAGCCGCAACGGCGGTGGCGACAGCCTGGAACGAGCTCATCGAACCGCCCTGGTCGCCGCCGGACAGCGAGAACTCGCCGAACATCTTTTTCCAGCCTTCGCCGAAGCACCTGAACTGCACCCCGCGCGTGCGGATGGTGAAGAACAGGCCCGTGCCGATGAGGAGTATCAGCAGCACGTAATTTGAAAGATACGAATTGATGGTCGATACGACCTCGAGAACCGCAGCTTCCACAAAAACCCTCCTTGCTCGATATCCGTTACCTGCCCGGAGACCTTAAACGAATACCGAAACCGCAAGGGCTTTCGCCAGTCGCCTCTGTCCTTTTGCCTGAGAGTTTCAGGAGGATTGGCCTCCCTTGCACCTTCGGCACTCATTTAAGAGTTCTCCAGAGTTTCCTCTTCTCCCAGTTTCGAATGATCCTGAGAGCCTCATCAGAAATGCGTCGAGCAGATTATGCAGGGGACTTTGCAACATTGCAACAACTTTTTGACGGACGGTCACCGATAAGCGTCGGTTAACGGCATATTCTGCAGGCAAATTCGTTGTATCATGAGGAAACTCCGAAATGCTTCGGTATTTGTTAAATCTAAGTGAAAGGCGGCCCCGATGGCTAACGATGGAACCATGACGCTCGTGCTCATTCGCCATGGAGAGAGCGAGTGGAACAAGAAGAACCTGTTCACGGGATGGGCCGATGTCGACCTTTCCGACGCGGGAAGGGCCGAGGCGGCCGAAGGCGGTCGCGCTCTCGCTGCGGAAGGCTATGATTTCGACTTGTGCTACACGAGCTATCTGAAGCGCGCCATCCACACGCTCAACATCGTGCTCGACGAGATGGACCGCGCTTGGCTGCCGGTCGTCAAGTCGTGGCGCCTCAACGAACGCCACTACGGCGCGCTGCAGGGGCTGAACAAGTCCGAGACCGCTGCGAAATACGGCGAGGGCCAGGTGCTCATCTGGCGTCGCAGCTTCGACACGCGTCCGCCGGCGCTCGAGGAAGGCGACGAGCGCGACGCGCATCTGCTGCCGGCGTATCGCGACGTCGATGCCGCAGACGTGCCCATGCACGAATGCCTGAAGGACAACATCGCCCGCACGTGGCCGTACTTCGAGAGCGAGATCCTGCCCCAGATGAAGGCCGGCAAGCGCGTGCTCATCGCGGCGCACGGCAATTCCCTTCGTTCGCTGGTCATGCAGTTCGACAAGCTCACCGAGGAAGAGATTGTCAAGCTGAACATTCCCACGGCCGTGCCGCTCGTCTACACGTTTGATGCTGACATGAACGTCATCGAGAAGAAGTACCTGGGCGATCCCGATGTCATCGCCGCGAAGATCAACAAGGTCGCCAACCAGGGCAAGGCAAAATAACGAAACAAGTCAACGAGCTGATCGGGGCCTGCGTTTGACGCAGGCCCTTTTGCTTTGAGGCACGTTTAGGGTCAGGAACGGGCCGAATGTTAAGCCAATGTGAACCGTTTACCATGTCTGCCTGTTTCAATTACAGCTAAGAATTGAATTCTTGCTTTAGTTTGGTGGAGCAATAGTTATAATTATTCCTTAACATGCCGATGGCATGGTGCCGATGAGGGCGAATCATTCACAACGTAACAAGGAACGCCCGAATCGGCCTATAGGGAGGAAAGGGAAGGAATACCATCATGAAGAATCTGACGAGAAGAAGCTTCATCGGAGTTGGCGCTGCGGCAACCATGGCCGCTGCATTGGCGGGTTGCTCCTCTGGTTCCGGCTCTGCCGCGAGCGCTTCCGCTAGCGCGTCGAGCGCATCTGCAAGCGCTTCGGCCGCCGCTACGGCTCCTGCTGGCAGCGCACTTCGTTTCGTGACCGGCGGCGAGTCCGGCACCTACTATGCATTCGGCAGCGTCATCGCCCAGCATGCCACCAACGAGGCCGGCGTCAACGTGACGGCTCTCGTGGGCAATGGCTCCCAGTCTAACGTTGCCGAGCTCGAGGACGGCAACGCCGAGCTCGCCTTCTGCCAGTCCGACGTCATGGCTTACGCGTTCGGCGGCACCAACCTCTTCGACGGCGCCCCCGTCACCTGCTTCTCGACGGTCGCTGCGCTCTATCCGGAGCAGGTCCAAATCGTCACGTGCGATCCCGAGATCAAGACCGTCGCAGACCTCAAGGGCAAGAACGTCTCCATCGGCGCAGCGGGTTCTGGCGTGTACTTCAACGCCATCGACATTCTCGGCGCGTACGACCTGACCGAGCAGGACATCAACCCGACGTACGAGAGCTTCGCCGATAGCGCGAACTCCATCAAGGACGGCAAGATCGACGCCGCCTTCATCGTCGCCGGCGCTCCCACGACCGCCATCACCGACCTGTCCACTTCCAAGACGGCATATCTCGTCGCCCTGGACAAGGAGCACGTCGACAAGCTCGTCGCTGCTTCCCCGTACTACACTGCGGCAACCATCGCCAAGGACACCTACACGGGCCAGGCGGAAGACGTGGCAACGGTTTCGGTCGACGCCGTCATCTTGGCAAACGACACGGTTTCCGAGGACGACGTCTACAAGTTAACGGCCGACATCTTCGACAACGCCGAGAGCCTCGTCGACACGCATGCCAAGTACGCCGAGCTTAGCATCGAGAAGGCTGCTTCGGTCACGACCGTCCCGTATCATCCCGGTGCTGCAAAGTACTTCGAGGAAAAGGGTCAGAAGGTCGCAACCAAGTAAGTAGTTGACCTGCGTTAACAGCGTCGATTCGAGTATGAAGTCGCAATGGAGCACTCCTCCATTGCGACTTCTGGATATAGCAACGGTGCTTTTCGCGGTCAGCTGGAAACGGGGTGGATTCCAGTTGATCGCAGAAAGCAAGCGTGCAGGAAACGGGGTACAGAGTGAGTTTGTTCAAGAAGAAGTATGGTACAGAGTCAGAAGGTGATATCGCCCTCATCTACGAGCCCACAGACGGCGTTGACGTGGCCGCCGCGGTCGACGTGATCGATGCGGCCGAAGCAGCCGATACCGCGCAAGAAGCCATCGAGGCTGCAGACGCTGCTGCAGCGCGATCGGCCGAAGCGGACGGCGTGGCGTTCAAGGACATGCTCCAGGGCAGCTCGAGCGCTACGGGCGAGGCGACGGGGGCGGCTGCCGCGGCGGCGGCGAAGCCCGAAAGCGAGGCGGAAGCCGAAGGCTCCGAGGCTGATGTCGACGAAATCATGCGCAAATACGATCGCGAGTCCAACACGCGCATCTGGGAAGGCAAACCGAAGATCGTCATCTCGATTCTGATGGCTGCGTTCTCGGTCTATTGCATCTGCATGACGCTGTTCAGCACGGCGCTGCCCGAAACGCGTCTGTCGCTGTTCGTCGGGTTCGTCATCATCGTCGGCTACATCATGTATCCCATCAAGAAAGGGGGCGTTCGCGTCAACCATATTCCATGGTACGACATCGTGCTCATGGCGGCCGGGGCGGCATGCTTCTTCTACTTCGCCTTCAACGCGATGAGCATCATCAGGCTCGCGACGCGCATCGAACCGCTTCATGTGGGGTTGGCGATAGTGGGCGTGCTCGTGCTCATGGAACTGTGCCGACGCTGCGTGGGCATACCCATTCTGGTCGTCGTGGGCTGCTTGCTCATCTATGCGTTCTGGTGGCAGTTCAACAACGGCACCGACCTGTACATGACGCTGCGCAACATCACCTACAAGCTGTTCTACACGACGTCGGGCGTTATCGGCACGCCGATCAACGTCTGTTATACCTACATAGTCTTGTTTATCATCTTCGGCGCGTTCCTCGAGCGCACGGGTATCGCCGCGTTCTTCATCGCCTGCGCTAACAAGATCGCCGGCTGGTCATCGGGCGGTGCCGCGAAGGTTGCCGTCATCTCCTCGGCACTGTGCGGCATGGTGTCGGGCTCTTCGGTCGGCAATACGGTGACCACGGGCTCGGTTACCATCCCCATGATGAAGAAGACCGGGTACAAGCCGGAATTCGCGGCAGCGGTCGAGGCGGCGTCGTCGACGGGCGGCCAGATCATGCCTCCCATCATGGGCGCTGCTGCATTCCTCATGGCCGAATACATGGGCATTCCCTATATCGAGGTCGCGGCAAAGGCGATCATCCCCGCGTTCCTCTACTTCGCGGGCATCTTCATCACGGTTCACCTCGAGGCGAAGAAGCTCGGGCTCAAGGGCATTCCGCGCAACGAGCTGCCCAAGGGTTCGTACCTGCTGAAGAACTGCTATCTCATCATCCCGCTCGTATTGCTCGTCTGGCTCGTGGCTTCCGGCACGCGCACCATGGCGTACTCCGCAGCCATCTCCATTCTCGGCGCGTTCATCATCGGTTATATCAACTTCTTCCTCACCGAGCTGCGCGAACGCAAGGACGGCGAGACCATCGGCCAAGTCTTCGCGAGCGTCACAAAGCTTGCGCTGGCCACAGCCTACGAGGCACTGCAGGCTGGCGCCAAGAGCTGCGTGACCGTTGCCGTCGCGTGCGGCATGGCGGGCCTCATCGCTGGTTGCATCACCGTCACGGGCCTTGCTTCGACGCTCGTCAACACGATCGTCAATTTCGCAGGCGATGCGGTCATCATCGGCCTCGTGCTCACGATGCTCACCTGCATCGTGCTTGGCATGGGCGTTCCCACGACTGCCAACTACTGCATCATGGCATCCACGACTGCGCCGATCCTCATCGCGATGCACATCGATCCGATCGCTGCGCACTTCTTCGTGTTCTACTTCGGCATCGTCGCCGACATCACGCCACCCGTCGCGTTAGCGGCGTATGCGGGCAGCGCCATAGCCAAGTCGAACCCCATGAAGACGGGCCTCAACGCCGCCAAGCTCGCTATCGCGGCGTTCATCGTGCCGTACATCCTCGCCTTCAACCCCGTGATGATATTGGAAGGCGACTACACGACGCTCATGGTCGGCCAGGTCGTCGTCACCTCTCTCGTGGGCTTGTTCGGCATTGCCGCTGCGCTTAACGGCAACCTGTTCTGCAAGGTCAATCCCGTGTTCCGGTTGCTGCTCGCCGCAGGCGGCATCATGATGATGGTTCCCGGCACGCTGACGGACGTTATCGGCGTCGCGGTCATTGCGGCAATAAGCGTATTGCAGTATTTGCTGAGGAAGCGCCAGCAAACGCCATCAGCGCCCGCCGCTGCATAGCATGAAACGAAAGGCCCGCTTCAAAGCGGGCCTTTTGCTCGATTGGGATGGGTGCGAACTGCGCCTATCGCGACTCCTTGAGAGACGTGTAGAGGAACGTCTCGTTCCGCGCGCGCAGGAGGGCGAGGTCCCATGCGACCTCTTCCGGCAACTCCCGGTCGGCAAAGCCGTTGATAAGGTCGATGTTGACGCGCGCGTCGCAGATGGCACCGAGGTTGTCCTGATGCGCGGTCATTCCCTTCGCGATTGCCGGCGCATCTTCGCCGACGATATCGGTGAAGTTCTCGGCGACATAGCGCACGCGCTTCGCCGATTTGCGCACGTCATGCGTAGGCTCGACCTCCGACAAATCGAGCACCGAAAGGTCGTGCTCGAGTTCGCCCGCCAAATCATCGAAGCGTTCGCGAGCTATGCGGGCATCGAGGCCGTTCTTCACGTATTGCTTCTTCCAGCGTACGTGCTTGCTGTTGTCGAGCACGCGCTCGAGCCGCTTCGTCACACGGCTGTCTGCGAGCGCTTCGAGCACCTGCGCTCGCTCGCGCGCGGCTTCCTCTTCGCAAAACGCTATGAGGGCGGGGGAGTTCGAAGATGCGGATTTCGCCTGCTCGCAGAAGACGTCAAGCTCGCGCAAACGGGAGGTGAGTCCGACGACTTCCTTCAAGTCCGCCTGCATCGATGCGTTTTGCTTGGCGTCTTGCCATGGTTTCGCGAAGGCGACGAGGCTGCGTAGCGTGCGGATCGATACCCTGAACTTGTGCATCGTCTCGATGTCGTCGGGATCGTCGAAGAAAGCCTGGCGGCGCGAAATCGTCGTCTCGATTCCCGAACGGAACACCTTCTCGATCGTCACGAGCGTCTTCCATCGCTGGGAGATGGGGCCTTGCGCGAACCAGAGCAACCGGCAAGCATCGTGCGTCGGAGGAACGCTCGCGTCTGCAAGTTCCTCCAATGAATCGAAATCAACGCAGATCGCGCACATCGCCCCGGTTGCGAAGGGGATGTGCGCTCCGGTGAGATGCTCGGCGACAAGTTCGATGAACGGGTTGTGCCCGATGGCGAATATGGTATCCGCCTCGCTGCGCTCGACTTCGCTCATGAAGTCGTTTTCCGATTGGGACCAAAGCTCTTCGTGCTCGAGTATGCCGCCCTGGGGTTTGATGTCCTTTTGCTTGAGTGCTCGAACGACGGCCTTGGCCGTTTGCATGGCGCGTATTGCCGGACTCGACCATACTTGCACGGTCCCGCAATCGGAATCGAGCTGTTTCAGCTCGTCGATAAGAGAGGCATCGAGCGATCTCTTGCCGGCTTCGGTGAGTTCGCGCTCGAAATCCTGTTGCCCTTCTACGAGGGTCTTCGCCTTTCCGTGTCGCACGAGAATGAGCGTCTTTGTCATGGGTTCTCCTTTTCGAAGGGGCGCATGCGTTTAGTCAATCATATCAAGAAGCGCGGAACGACGTGATTGCCGGAGCTTGGTTTGGCGCGTCAGCGCTTGCTCTTTTTGCCCGAACGCGTGTCGGTTGCGCGTACCGGATGAAGGCGCGACCCCACCCATGCCCCGATAACGCTTCCGACGACCGAACATACGAAGAATGCCGCAATGTCGCGTATGACGATGAGAGGGGCATTGGCGGGTGCGACCACGACAGCGCCTTCTGCCGAATGCCGAAGAAGCTCGGCGGCAAACGACTGATCGGACATCCAGAACGAGACGACGACCATGCTCGCGGCGCCTGCGATCACGCATGCGCTCGTCACCACGACGAACAGCTGCTTGCCGATTTCGTTGGCCGTGAGCATAATGGCCAACGAGCATAGAAACGCTGCGATGCAGGGAATGACCAGGGAAAGCAACGAGAACGTGTCGACGTCCATTCCGGGCACAGCGCCGTGTAATTGTATGAGCGCAAAGCCACTGGTTAGTATTCCTATCGCAAATACCGCCGCGATGACGGGAAGCTGTTTTCGTACGTATTCGGACATTCTCGACTCCTACTCTCACCTGACCGCAATAATACCATGCAACGCGATTTGGAAATGGGGAAGCGGGCACTGGGGAGGATGTATCCGCTATCGATTGAGGTGTACAATCGCCTATAAAAACGAGAGAAGGGCAGACGCCATGGTCATCGATATAACTGACGAAAACTTCGAAACGGAAGTCGCCGCATGCGAGCTTCCCGTGCTCATCGATTTTTACGCTGAGTGGTGCGGCCCGTGCAAGCTCATCGCGCCAATCGTCGAAGAAGTCGCCGCAATGCTCGACGGACGTGTGAAGTGCGGGCGTGTCAACACGGCGACCGAGAAGGGCTTGCGCATAAAATTCGCTGCGGCAACGCTGCCCATGCTTGCCCTCTACCGCGATGGCACGTTCGTCGACCTGGTAGACGGCGTCGTTCCCGCCCAGGAGATCGTGGGTCGCATCGACCGCGTTTTGTCGGGCGATATCGACCCGCGTCTCGTTCGAAAACCGTTGTAAAAAGCCGGGAGCGCGACCCGATGCGGCAGCGCAACAGCCGGCTGTGCATGAGGTTCGGACTCAAGGGCAGGCGCGCCCGCAGGAACGCACGTGACGCGTGCGGTGCTGACAAAAAAGCCCGGAGGCGTAAGCCTCCGGGCCTTTCGCTCTTTGTCGCCCCTGCAGGATTCGTGTCGCGGCCTCGCCGACCTTGTTCTCCGCATTGACGAACGGCCGTCTGGTTTATCCGGGGATTACCAATGCTTGAATTTCAAGCACTCGTGCATCCCCTCTGCGTCAGTACCTGGTGCAGACGTCCGTGCACCCCTTTACGTCCCAGCAGGCCCAGCTGTCGCCGCCGCTCACGGCATCGAGCTGCTCGTCGGTGAGCTCGTAGCCGGCCTCCTTGGCAAGCGCCAGGACTTCCTCGGGGCTCCTCGCGCTGCGGACGCGCTCCTGCTGCTCGGGGGTCAGATCTTCGAGGTTCATGGTGGGGCCTTCCTCTCGGCTCGGTGCTTGCGAAACCTCATCCATATCTAATAGTACGCGACACAAGGCGGATGGTCCCAAATATGCGCCGGTCTTTTCGGGGGCATGCCCTCGTGCGCGGTGCCGGAGCGGGTGATCTGCACGCAGCGCATGAGGTGGTTGAGCTCGATCGAGCGCGTAGCTCTCTGGCGAGTACAGGCAGAGGTCCGCCCGCAAGAACGACATGTCTTCGGCCTGGGTGAGTTCGGCCATCTTGGTTTCGTTTATCTTTTTATCTCCTTTCATGTTCCCAGGACCGCTGTGGATGCTCCTGGGGTGCCGCAAATTCCGCTAATAATAATCCGGAAAGGAGCGTTTTCTAGTGTAGAAAAGTGGTGCGCCGATTTTTCGAACGCACCACTTCTGACCTACGGTATTGTTGTGTTTCGGGGTGGAGTGTGAAAAACCGTTTCGTGCGAAATTTTATTCCCACTCAACTGAATCACTGTACTGGCATTTATTATTTCTTTCACAAAACA
>CAMOLA010000048.1 GCA_946618265.1 uncultured Eggerthellaceae bacterium | reverse complement strand
TTTGCAACTTGTGCTACGACCTGAAGAGGTAGCGTACCGAATATCGTTGCCATGAAATTGCAACATGTTGCAACTTCGAAACGAACGGGGCATCGTGAAACTCAAGAAAGCAAATGCAGTCGTTGGCCTGCTGTCGGCTTTGTTCATGCTCGTTCACGTCGGCTACAACGTGTTTTGCTACCTGGCCTTCTATTACGACCCCATGATGCAGATGGTGGTTTCCCTCCCGTTCATCGTGCTGGTATGCGTGCATGCGGTATTGGGAATGCTCACGCTGTTCCTGAGCTCCGACGGCACTCGTCTCGAGGCCTATCCCAGGCAAAACCGCCGAACCGTTTTAAAGCGTGTTTCTGCTGCCCTGATCTTTCCGCTGCTCATCGTGCATATCAACAGCTTCGGGCTCATGCAGCAGAATGCCTAGGCAGGCAATGCCCCGCTCGTTGTGCTGCTCATCGTGGTCGAAGTGCTGTTTTTCGCCGTGGTGCTCACGCACATCGCGACGTCGCTTACCGCCGGCTTCATCACGCTGGGGCTCATTGAGTCCAAGGACGTGCAGATGCGGGTGGACCGGGCCGTCTACGCGGTCGGCGCTCTGGCGTTTGCCTTGTCGTCGTATTCGGTCGTCAGCGGCCATGTCGTGATGTTCTTGCTCGGGTAGGGGACGCGTGGACAAGGTCATCGTCATAGGAAGCGGTATCTCGGGATGCGCATGCGCCGCGCGTCTTGCCGAGGCCGGCGTTCATGTGCTGCTCGTTTCGCCGTTTCCTTCGGAGCGCTCGCAATCGGTCATGGCGGCCGGCGGCATCAACGCAGTGTTGAAGGGCCGCGAGGCGGGGGACAGCATCGCCAGCCATTTCGATGACACGATGAGCGGCGGGCGCGGCATCGCGGGAGAGCAGGCGGTCAAGTCGCTGTGCGAGCATGCGCCCGACGTGATCGAGTACCTCGAGCGTATCGGGACGGTGTTCTCGCTGGACAACGGCGGAGCGCCCGCGTTGCGCGCGTTTGGCGGTCAAACGCACCGGCGCACGTGCTATTGCGGCTCCTCGACGGGAAAGCAGATCGTCTCGGCGCTCGTGATGGAGGTCCGGCGCTTCGAGGCATGCGGGCTTATCCAGCGCAGGTTCTGGAGCTGCTTCCATTCGGCCCTGATCGAAGACGGGCGCTGTTATGGGGCAATCCTGTTCGACGAAGCGAGCGGCGGTTTGGCGCTGGAGCATGCCGACGCGCTCGTGATGGCGACAGGCGGGCAAAACGCGCTGTTCGGAAAGACGACGGGCTCGACTCAATGCGACGGGTATGCGGCGGGAAGGCTCTTCCTGCAAGGGGTGGACCTCAAGAACCTCGAGTTCATCCAATACCACCCCACAACGCTCGAGACTCCGCAGAAGCGCATGCTGGTCTCCGAGGCGGTGCGCGGCGAAGGTGGCCGGCTCTTCTATCTCGAGAACGGCGAGCGCGTCTATTTCATGGAGGAGAAATACGGCGGTCGGGGCAACCTGATGCCGCGTGACATCGTGAGCCAGGAGATTGCCGCCACCGGACGCGCAGTCTACCTCGACGCCACCTTCCTCGGCGAGCGCTTCATCGACGAGCGCCTTCCCGAGGTGCGGGATGTCTGTCAAACGTATCGCGGCATCGACATCGCAAAAGAGCCCATTCCCGTGGCGCCGGCCGTCCATTTCTTCATGGGCGGCATTGCGGTCGACAACCGACACGAGACGAACGTCGAGAACCTTTTCGCCATCGGCGAGTGCGCGTCGATCTACCATGGCGCCAATCGCCTGGGCGGCAACTCGCTGCTGGCCGCCGTCTACAGCGGCTGGGTGGCAGCAGGCGTTATTGCAGGCCGTGGTCCTGCCGGCGTCTCGCCTGATTTCTCGGCGGTGCTTTCCGAGGAAAGCCGAAAGCTGTCACGCCTGCGCGAGACTTCGAGCAAGTTCCCGGCTGCGTACATGCGCGACATGCTGGCGCAGACCATGAACGAGAAGCTGGGCATCGTGCGCGACCAGGCGACGCTTGCAGGGGGTATTGCCGATGTCGACTATTACCTCTCCATTGCCGACAAGATCAGCTACGACCCCAATGTCATGTTGTACACGAATTACTCGCTTCCAGGCATTTTGGCGCTCGCGAAGGCAACGCTTTTATGCGCGCAGCACCGCCGGGAAAGCCGCGGCGCGCATGTGCGAAGCGACTATCCTGTCTCACGGGATTCCTTCGCGTTCGCAAGCGTCATTTCCTATAACGACGGTGATTGCAGCGTGTGGCTGGACGAAGGCGGGCGCTATGAACGTTAGGATACTGAGGCAGCTCGGGCCCGGTACGCCCGCATATTGGGAAGGCTTTGATGCCGATGTAGCGGATGACATGTCCGTCGCGGCGTTGCTCGATCACATCAACTACAACGACGACGTGTTCGACGACAAGGGGAACCCGACCACGCGAATCGCGTGGGAATGCTCGTGCTTGCAGGGCGTGTGCGGCGCGTGCGCCATGGTGATCAACGGCCAGCCCGCGTTGGCGTGCAAAACCCATCTGCGCGACCTTAAGGGGGATACGATCGAGATCCGCCCCTTGGGGAAGTTTCCCGTCGTGCACGACCTCGTCGTGGACAGGACGTCGATACACGAGAACCTCAAGCAATCCAATGTCTTTATCGAGTCGTTCGACCCTGGAAGCGTGGGCAAGCGCGCGCGAAAGGCGCGCGATCATTGGCATGAGTACGAGATCGCGAAATGCCTGAAGTGCGGGCTGTGCCTGGAGGTGTGCCCGAACTACGCGAGCGGTGAGCATTTCTTCGGCGCGCTGTTCGCAAACGATTGCTATCTGGTGGCCGCGCGCAACAAGACCAAGGCAGGAGAGGTCAAGGCGCTCTACGACGAGCATTTCGGACGCGATTGCTCCAAGGCCCTGTCCTGCATGGACGTGTGTCCGGCCGGCATCTCGACGATCGCATCGATGGCCCGCCTCAACCGCTGAGCGTACCCGACTGCACGTGCAGCAACTTTCATGGCCGATCCTTTCCGCCGGGTTGCCCCTCACTGGCTATTTGTGGCTCCTGCCGGGGAGCGCTACACGAAATACGGCAGAACTAAATGGGTATGGTTCTTCTCAAATTCTTCTCACGAAATTTGAGGTGATGACCCTGAAAACAAATTCACCGCCTGAAACGAGGCGGTGAACTGGGGTTTTTATGGCGGGATGTACGAGACTTGAACTCGCGACCTCCGACGTGACAGGCCGGCGCTCTAACCAACTGAGCTAACACCCCGTGTTTTCAGCAAGGGATATATTACGGGAGTTGCCGCTCATGTGCAATACCCAATTTTGAAATCATCGAGATTTTGTGATGATGGATTCAATTCTACGCATTCGCGTGGTTGTCTAGATGTTCGCTGCGAGGAAGCCGTCAATCTCGTCGATCAGCGCAGGGTCGGCGGTATTCGCCTTCAGCAAGTCAACGGAGTTCGCATATGCGCGCACCTTGACATCGGAGACGTCATCGCCGTTTTCTTCGAGCATCCGCTGCAGTTCGGCGGTGCATTCGTTTAAGTACGATTGGCTTTCGGGCGCATAGAAATAGTTGTTGTGGCCATCGCGCCCCGAATCGGTTTTCTTCACCAGGCGAATGGTGCTCTCCGCCGTATCTGCGCCCCGCGCCTCGAGCGCGCCGAGAATGCTCGCGCCTTCGTAGGGGACGGTCGTATCTCCCGTCCCCTGAATGACCAACGTGGGAACGCCGGAAGCGATGATCGCCTCGCTTGCAGACATGTTTGCCGCATCGCCGAAATCTATCACGGTGTTCAGCAGCAAGAACGGTTCCTGCAGCCTGCCGATGAGGCCAAACGAGCTTTCTGCGCTGCTCGTCAGGACGCCGACGGGGGTATCGAAGCCAGACATCGTCACGCAAGCGGCGACATCTGGCCGTGAGGCAAGTGCGGCTGAGACGCCGTATCCTCCCCAGCTGTGGCCCCAAAGCGCAATCGGCAAATCGCCTGCCATGCCGCTTTCGCGTGCGAAATCGATCGCCGCCGCTACATCGAGCGGGCTTTGCGACATGCCGATCGTGCTGCCGCCGTCGCTTTCTCCGCAACCGATGGCGTCATAGGCGAACACGCGCCAGCCTTTGTCGACAAGCGCCGTGATGAGCGGGAGGTAATCCTGATGGTGGCTGAAGATCCCATGGCGAAAGACCACGAGCCCGCGCGTGTTTTGCGGCCCGTATACATGGCCGCGCAAGGTGTGCTCGTCGAGCTGGAATTCCACGTCGGTTCGCGGATAGGCCGATTGGTACAGTTCGTAGGTGGGTATTAGGCTTATCTCGCGTTCTGGAACGCGTCCGTATGTCTGAGATAGCACGTAGCGGTCGAGAGCAAACGCTCCCACGCAGCACGCAACCGCAAGGACCACCGCGATACCGATGATTCGCTTGGCAGAAACCGACATCGACGCCCCCACTTCCGAAACACCATTGCGCGTGCTCGATTATACGCCATGCTGGCATTGCCGCCCGTTTCCTGCAGCCATGATTGCCATCGCCGTCGGTATCGCAAAGGTTCTTTTCGAACTGTCTCATTTGCCGTGGCTCGTCAACCAGGTTCATTGGCTTACTTTTCCAGAAGCGGTCCAGGTCCAAATGGGATCGAGTATTGCATGCCGGTCGTAGTTTGCTACACTATGTTCGTATCTGTTCAGGGCGAGGTGAAAGTCCTCACTGGCGGTGACGGGGCGCGCCCCGAAGTCCGCGACCCGCTTCGGCGGCTGACCCGGTGAAAGTCCGGGACCAACGGTTAAAGTCCGGATGGAAGAACAGGCATGCCGGTCGCGCAACGCCGCGTGAAACGCGAGCGCGATGGGCGTACTTGCAATTCCTTTTTGCCCGCAGATGTGCGGGCTTTTCTTTTGCCTGCGCATCGGAGCGCGAAGGCGGCGGCGCGCGAGGCGTCGGTGTCTTCCGGGAGCGTAGCGAAAGGGGGAACGAATGAGCGTAAGCGAGGGCGTGGACGAATCGCGCGGCGAGTCGGCGGACGATGCCCGTTGGATGCGCCGTGCGATCGAGCTTGCGCGCACGGCGGCAGGATGGACGAACCCGAATCCGCTCGTAGGGGCCGTGATCGTGCGCGATGGGCGCATCATCGGCGAAGGCTGCCACGAGCGGTACGGCGAGGCGCATGCCGAGCGCAACGCGCTTGCGGACTGCACGGCGCGTGGCGAGGATCCGCGCGGGGCCACCCTGTACGTGACGCTCGAGCCGTGCTGCCATACGGGCAAGCAGCCGCCGTGCACCGAGGCGGTCATCGCAAGCGGCGTCGTGCGTGTGGTCGTGGGCAGCCGCGATCCGAATCCGCTCGTCGCCGGCAAGGGCAACGCGCTCTTGCGCGAGGCGGGCATCCGCGTTGACGAGGACGTGCTGCGCGCGGAATGCGACGTGTTGAATCCCATTTTCTTCCATTACATCCAGAAGAAGCGCCCATACGTCGTGGCGAAATGGGCGATGACGCTCGACGGCAAGATCGCGGCGCATACGGGCGATGCGCGTTGGGTTTCGGGCGAGGAATCGCGCGCCGACGTGCATGATCTGCGGCATCGTCTGGCGGCCATCATGGTGGGGTCGGGCACGGCGCTCGCCGACGACCCGTCGCTCACGGCCCGTCGCGATGTGCCGAGCAATCAACCGTTGCGCGTGGTCGTCGACGGCTCGCTGCGCATATCGCCGGAAAGCCAGCTTGTGCGCACGGCTCGCGAGGTGGCGGTGCTCGTGGCGACGGCGCAGCCCGCCGACGACGAGCGGGCGGCGCGGTTGCGCGAGCGCGGCGTCGAGGTGGTCAGCGTACCGGGCGCCGATGGCAGGGTCGACCTTGTGGGGCTCATGGACGAGCTGGGCGCGCGCGGCGTCGATTCGCTGCTCGTGGAAGGCGGCGGCGGTCTGCATGAGGCGATGTTCCGCGCGGGGCTCGTCGACGAGGTCGTCGTGTACCTGGCGCCGAAGGTCGTCGGTGGAGCCGATGCGAAGACGCCCGTCGAAGGCGAGGGCTTTGCCAAGATGGCCGACGCGTTGCGGTTCGGCGCGCCCGTCGTGGAACGCATGGGCGACGATTTGAAATTGACCTATGTAACACAGGGGTCTGTAACACAGGGGTCTGTCCCCTGTGTTGAGTTTTCAGGCGGGGAAGGGGGCGAGGGCCCATGTTCACGGGAATAGTCGAGGAGCTGGGCAGCGTGCGGCGCATGTTGCCGGGCTCGCGCGCCGGCGAGATCGCCATTGCCGCGCGCACGGTGCTCGAGGGCACGCGCGTCGGCGATTCCATTGCCGTGAACGGCGTGTGCTTGACCGTGACGGCGATGGGAGATGACGAGTTCACGGCCGACGTCATGCCCGAGACGCTGCGCAAGACGGGGCTCGGCCAGCTGAAGGTCGGCGACCCGGTCGATTTGGAGCGCGCCATGGCGGCCGACGGCCGTTTCGGCGGCCACATCGTATCGGGTCACATCGACGGCGTGGGGCGCATCCGGGAAGTCCGTCCCGAGCAGAACGCGCACGTCGTGCGAATAGAGGCGCCGCGCGAGATTCTGGCGCTCGTCGTCGAGAAGGGCTCGATTGCCATCGACGGCATATCGCTCACCGTGGCGAGCGTGGATGCGACCTCGTTTTCCGTCAGTATCATTCCCCATACCGCATCCGAAACCGTGCTGCTGAAGAAGCGCGCGGGCGATACGGTGAACCTGGAAAACGACATCGTGGGAAAGTACGTGCAGAAGCTGCTTTCGAATGCGGCCCCTGCGCCTTCATCCCCGGGTTTGACGCTCGAGTACCTGCAGGCAAACGGTTTCTAGAAAGGAAAAGGGAGGCTGTGGCGGGAAATCGGACAGCGAACTTGGCTGCCTGACCTACGATCTGCCGCAACCGGACAGGAAAAGACATGAACACCGTAGAAGAAGCAATCCGCGAACTTCAGGCCGGCCACCTTATCCTGGTGGTCGACGATCCCGATCGCGAGAACGAGGGCGACCTCATCTGCGCGGCGCAGTTCGCCACCACGGCCAACGTCAACTTCATGGCCGTGAACGCCAAGGGCCTCATCTGCATGCCGATGAGCGCCGAAATCGCTCATAAGCTGAACTTCGCCCAGATGGTCAGCGAGAACACCGACAACCACGAGACGGCGTTCACCGTATCGGTCGACCACGTGGACACGACGACGGGCATCTCGGCCGAAGAGCGTGGCCTCACCGCGCGCAAGGTTATCGAGGAGGGCGCGCGCCCGGGTGATTTCCGACGTCCGGGGCATATGTTTCCGCTGGTTGCGAAGCCGGGCGGTGTGCTCGAGCGCAACGGCCACACCGAGGCGACGGTTGACTTGCTGCGACACGCCGGCATGAAGCAGGCGGGGCTGTGCTGCGAGGTCATGCGTGAGGACGGCACGATGATGCGTACGACCGAGCTGATGCAGAAAGCCGAGGAGTGGGGGCTTGCCTTCATCTCCATCAAGCAGCTGCAGGATTACTGCCGCGCGCATGACAACCACATGCTGGAGGTTGCTTCGGCGAAGCTGCCCACGGCGTACGGCGATTTCGAGATCCACGGGTTCCGCAACGACATCACCGGCGAAGAGCACGTGGCGCTCGTGAAGGGCGAGATCGGCAACGGCCGCGACGTGTTGTGCCGCGTGCACTCGGAGTGCCTTACCGGCGACGTGTTCGGCAGCCGGCGGTGCGATTGCGGCGACCAGCTGCATCGCGCGATGGAGCAGATCGAGGCTGAGGGCCGTGGCGTCATCCTGTACATGCGTCAGGAAGGGCGCGGCATCGGGTTGATGAACAAGATAAAGGCCTACAAATTGCAGGAGGAGGGGCTCGATACGGTCGATGCCAACGTAGCGCTCGGATTTGAGCCTGACCTGCGTGAATATTGGAGCGGAGCGCAGATTCTGCGCAATTTGGGCTGCCGCACGATTCGGCTTTTGACCAACAATCCTGACAAAGTGTATGGTCTATCGGACTTCAATCTGGATATCGTGGAACGCGTTCCCATCCAGATTGCCCCGCAGAAATACGATCGCCGCTACCTGGAAACCAAGGCGACCAAGATGGGCCACATACTGGACGACGTGCTGAGCTAGCGCGCGCCTGCCCGCGGATCAAACTCCCGCGGGGAACGTGCTCGAGATCAAACTCCCACGGGGAACTTGATTTGGCGCGGATACGAGAAGCAAAGACCGGAATAGGGATAGGAGAAGGAACATGGCAGTGAAGTATTTGGAAGGCAAGGTCGTAAGCGACGGCATCAGGGTTGCCATCGTGGGCGGGCGCTTCAACGAGTTCATCACGAGCAAGCTCATCGGCGGCGCGATTGACGCGCTCGTGCGCCACGACGTGAACGAGGACGATATCACGGTAGCCTGGGTACCGGGTGCGTTCGAGATTCCGTTGATCGTGAAGAAGCTGGCCGAGAGCGGCAAGTACGATGCCGTCATCGCCCTCGGCGCGGTCATCCGCGGCGCTACGAGCCACTACGACGTGGTCGTCAACGAGGTGTCGAAGGGCATCGCGCAGGTGGCGCTCAATACGGGCATCCCCGTGATGAACGGCGTGCTGACCACCGACACCATCGAGCAGGCCATCGAGCGCGCGGGCACGAAGGCCGGCAACAAGGGCTTCGAGTGCGGCACCGGCGCCATCGAGATGGTCAACCTCATCCGCCAGATCTAGTTAAGGAACGTTCTTGAGCAAGCCAACAATAGTTTTCGATTTCGATGGAACGCTGCACGACAGCATGTACATCTACCGCATCGCCCTCGTGCGCGGATACCAGTGGCTGGTCGATGCCGGCAAGGCGCAACCGCGCGAGTTCTCGGATGCCGACATGGCGGCCAACATCGGCTTGACGGTGCAGGAGGCTTGGGCGCGCATGTGCCCCGAGATTCCCTGGAGCGTGTCGAAGGACGCGGCGGCGATCGTGGGCGACACCATGCACGAGCTGATCGCGGATGGCACGGCGCGCCTGTACCCCGGCGTGCCCGAGATGCTGCAGGAGCTGAAGGACGCGGGGTACCCGCTCGTGTTCCTCAGCAATTGCCGCACGGTGTACCTGGAGGTTTCGCGCAAGGCGTTTGACCTGGACCGGTGGTTCAGCGGGTATTACGCCGCGGAGCAATATGACGATATCCCCAAGGAGGAGATCTTCGAAATCATCCGCGGCGAGTTCCCGGGGCCCTACATCGCGGTGGGCGACCGCTACAAGGACCTCGCGCTCGCCCGCGCGCACGACCTGAAGAGCGTCGGCTGCCTCTTCGGGTACGGCACGCGGGAAGAGCTGGCCGGTGCGACGGTATTGGTGGATTCGCCTGCGGAAATCACAAGCGCGATTGCGCGCATCGAACAGACGATGTGACAAAAGGGTCAGACCCCTTTGTCACGTTATACATTTGGGGACTGTCCCCAAATGTATAGTGAGGAGCATGATATGGCGGTATACAGTGCCGACGGGGCGTTTGACGCGAGCGTGTTCGCGGGGGCGTCGTGCGCATTCGGCGTGTTCGACGGGCTGCATGTGGGGCATCGCTTCCTCATCGGGAAGGCGGTCGAAACGACTCCCTCGGATGCACGATCCGTGGCCATTACGTTCGACGTCGATCCAGACGAGGTGTTCCATCCCGAACGGCTGAAGAAGCTCATGCGTAATGCCGACCGCATCGACGAGCTGGCGCGGTCGGGCGTCGACGACGTGGTGGTGCTGCCGTTCACGCCCGAGCTGTTCTCGCTCACGCCCCACGAGTTCTTGGCCACGGCGTTTTCGGCCGGCGTCCCGTCGCATCTGCACGTGGGCGAGAATTTCCGGTTTGGCGCGAAGGCCGCAGGGACGGTGGCCGACTTGCAGGAATGGGGAAAGCGCACGGGGTGCCAAATTCACTCGCATCATCTCGTCAGCGCAGATGGCGCGCCGGTCACGGCGACGCGCATCCGCAAGCTGCTGTTGGCCTGCGAGCTCGACGAGGCCAATCGTCTGCTCGGCCACCCTTACGCCTTGCGCGAAACGGTTCGGCGTGGGCGCGGCGAAGGCACGGGATTCGGGTTCGCGACGGCCAACCTCCTGGTAAAGCCCCACGACCGCGTGCTCGGCGAAGGCGTGTACGCGGCTTACGCGACTCTCGCGGGCACGCGCTTCAAAGCCGCCGTGTCGGTGGGCGTGTCGCCCACGTTCGAGGCGACCTCCACAGCCAATATGGAAGTCCACATCCTCGATTTCGAGGGCGACTTGGTCGACCGGCCGATTTGGGTCGAGTTCGTGAAGCACCTGCGCCCCATGCGCAAGTTCGATTCGACAGAGGAGCTCATCGCCTGCGTGACCGCCGACATCCAATGGGTGCGCGACAACCTGTGATAACGTCGATTCCGAGGTGAGAAATGGACGTGAAGCTGCACAGCATCGAGGCGGGATCGGGTCAGCCGCTTATATTGCTGCACGGCAACGGCGAGGACGGCACGTATTTCGCAAGCCAAATCGACTACTTCAAACAGGCGTTCCGCGTGATAGCCGTCGATACGCGCGGTCACGGGAAGTCGCCCCGTGGCTCGGCGCCTTTCACGCTCGATCAGTTTGTCTGCGATCTTGCCGCGTTCATGGACGAGCGCAGCATTGAGGCGGCACATCTGATGGGTTTTTCGGATGGGGCGAACGTGGCGATCCTGTTTGCGCTGAAGCATCCCAATCGGGTGTTGAGCATGGTTCTGAACGGGGGAAATCTGTTTCCAGAGGGCCTGTTGGCGGACGTGCGCGCCGAAGATGCGGAAAGCTACCGCGTTGCCTGCGAGCAAGGCGACGAGAGGAAACTCGAGCTGCTGCGCCTCATGATGGACGAACCGCGTATCGATCCCGCCGAGCTCGCCAGGCTGCACATGCCCGTCCTGGTTATCGCGGGATCCGATGACATGATCGAGGAAAGCCATACGCGGCTCATCGCCGCCAGCATCCCCGGGGCGCAGCTGCGGTTCGTGGAAGGCGATCATTTCGTCGCGGCGAGGAATCCCGATGCGTTCAACGAGGCCGTCGGCGCTTTCTACGAAGAGCGCGTTACCCTTCGATGATACACTACCTCTGAGGTACTGTATCATGCGAGGCAGCTCGGCTACTGCGCTATACTTCATGGGTTAACGTTTGCTTTCAACTGACTTGGTTCGTGGGCGCTGGAAAGGTGAATGCCATGTCGATAAGGAAGACCGCTGCGATCGCCGTTTGCAAGGCGACGTACAAGGTGATGCGCGCGATGGGGCGCACGGCACGCGCGATGCCGGGCAAGCTGGCGCTCAAGGTCGACCCCAACATCATTCGCGAGTTGAGCGAAGGTCACAAGACCATCGTCATCACGGGCACGAACGGCAAGACCACCACGACGCACATGGTGCAGCAGGCCATCATCAACGCCTATGGGCGTGCGGCGTACGATCCGTCGAGCACCAACCTCGAGCAGGGCATCGCCACCACGCTGTGCCTGGATAGCAGCCTGAGCGGCACGCGCGGGAGCGACTGGGCGGTCATCGAGAGCGACGAGGGTGCCACCAAGACGTTTCTCCCGGCGATGCATCCGCAGGTGCTCGTGGTCACCAACCTCTATCGCGACCAAGTCGACCGTTATCCCACGTGGACGACCGCGCGCGACTACATCATCGAGGCCATCAAGGGTTCGCCCGAAACGCTGCTCGTGCTGGACGCAGACTGCCAGGTGACGGCTTCGATCGCCGATGCGGTGCCCAACAGGGTCGTGTGGTTCGGCATGGAGTGCGATCCGTACGAAGAGGGCGTTGCCGATTTCGACGAACGCGTCGAATGCATCAAGTGCGGCCATCCTCTGGAGTATGCGCACCGCACCTTCGCCCATTTGGGCGATTTCTCGTGTCCGAGCTGCGGATATGCGCATCATGTCGCCGATATTGCGGTCGTGGGCGTGTCGGACAAGCGAGAGAAAAGCTGCTCGCTCACCGTGCGCGCGCATGGCGAAGAGCTCGTGCTGCCCGTGAACATCCGCGCAGGCTACGACGTGTACAACGCCGCCGCCGCCCTGGCCGGGCTGCTCGCGCTCGGGGTGCCCGAGCAGCAGGCGGCCGAAGCGCTCGCGCATTTCGCGCACGCGGCGCATCGATTCGAAATCTTCGACGTGGATGGCACACAGGCGCGGCTCTTGCTGATGAAGAACACGGCCGGTTGCAACCAGCTGATCAACATGCTGGTTTCGGAAGACGCGCCGCCGCGCAACCTCGTGTGCATGCTCGGCAACGAGATCATGGACGGTATCAGCACCGAGTGGATCGAGGACGTGCGCTGGGAGAAGCTTGTTGCGCCCGAGACGAAGGTCATCGTCGGCGGCCCGTGCCATGATGACATGAGCGCGCGCCTGCTGCGCGCCGGCGTCGACGAGGGGCGCATGCGCGTGCAGGCCGACTACGCGGAGCTCGTGAAGGACATCGCCGCCATGGACGAGCCGGTCACCGTCATCGCCAACTGCTCGACAATCGAGGCGCTGCGCCTCGAGCTGGTCAAAAGCTACGAACCGATCGATTACTGGGCCGACTGAGTCGCGCGGTCGTGCATTGCGCTCGATTTTTGCCAGGTTTCATGTTACGTGGTACATATCGCGCCAAATGTACGACCGTGTGTTAAAAATGGGTTGAAATGTACGGAAATTCGAGGTGTTTCGTTTTCGAAACCGTACATTTCTCATGTTTCTCGCCATTGCGTAGCGGACAGTGGCGAAAAAGCGCCGAAATGTATGAAACATTTAAACCACATGCGACTGTGGAGCGTCGGGCGTTTGGACAGAAAGAAGCCAGTGCCCAGAATCGCCCATTACGTGTGCGATCGGCCTGAAGACGATATCGGGCGCAGTGGCATTCTGCAGAGAGATTTCCGTGGTACTCGCTATGAGCCACGCAGGCTATTGCGCAAACGGCATCTGGATTGGAGCGCGGCTCAGGAGCGGCGTCATCAATAGCTTGTAGTCGTCGAAGCGAAATCGAGCTCGACATTGGTTCGTGCGCCAAGAGTGTCGAATCAGGCATCTGCAAGCATTTGCAGGGCAACTGAGTCTAAGGCCGGATACGAACGGTCATCCCCTTAAAGCACTCGAAGGCGTTTACGGGGCAATCGTCTTTTGCGTTTCCGGATTGGTTTTCGCTTGGAGCCGCCGGGGGCCGTCGAACAAGTGTCATTCCGCCGTTCCGAGCGCGAACGCCGGATCCCCTGCGAAGCATTTTGCTCAGCTCGCTGTTTCGCGGAAGCTCTTCCATCTTCGGCTCAAAATGGCATAGCGGGGTTCTCGCGCAGTTCCCTCCGTTCACATTCGAGACAAAACTTCTGCATATACCCGCTTCTCGGAAGACGGAGAAATGACGATATACATGGGTTTGAACTGCGGAATCGTAATCGAATACTACAAAAATATACCAAATAGTCTATAGCAACCTTTTTCTGGAAGCCAAAGATTTGAATTATCGAGATGCGTCTTGCCGATTTGCTATCGTAGCAAAAAGCCGCTTCCGTGAGTCGTTCGAATAATCATCTGAAGACATCGGTGCCGCGCTCCCCGGTCGTATCTTTGCGGAATCGTTTCGTTTCACTTGGCGCGGAAGGGCTGAGTTGATTCTGATGGCCTTGCAGAATAGCGAACGAGGAGGTCGGCAAAGGTGTGTGAGGAAACGAAAAACATTGTGGTGGGCGATCGATCTGCTAGTTATGCGTATTTGCACTCCGATGGCCTTACGCGCTATGGCGCTTCTCCAACGTTTGCTAACCCCTTGCTGAAGAGCGCACGAACGGCAACGGATTTGCAGGCGTTCAATGAAGCCCACCCGCTCTATGGGGGTTTGCCTGTGGATGTGTTGGTTCCTGATCGGTCTGCGCGTCGCCCATCGAGCTCCATTAGGTGTCGAGTCTGCAGCGGAGACGTCCCTCCCCGATCGTTCTTCAAGCTGCGCAAAGGCCTCTATATGACATCGCCGGAGCTGACGTTCGTGCGAATGGCCAGCAATCTTTCGTTTGTGCAAGCTGTCGAGTTCGGCACTAATCTTTGCGGGAGATACTACTTGAAAGACAAGCCGGATGGGAACTCGGTAGAGGACCGAACCGCGCTAATCACCACGCCCAATGCGATCCGGGATTATCTCGACGCCGTTCCCGGGATGTGGGGATGTGCCAAGGCCCGGAAGGCGCTGACATGGGTGCTTCCGAATTCGGGCTCGCCGGCGGAGTCGAAAACCCAAGTGCAGTTTCGCTTGCCTTTGCAATACGGCGGGTTCGCTTTGCCGTTCGACGCAATGAACTTCGACGTTCGTGCAGGTCGAATGGCTAGCCTCGTAGCGCAAAGCGATTTTTGTCTTGACCTGGTTTCGACAGATGCCAAATTTGGTTTAGAGTACGATGGCGAGGAAAGCCATCCAGACGCAAGTCACGATAAGCAACGGCGAAACGATTTGCTCGTGCTGGGGTGGAGGGTGTTTCCAATTGACAAGCGGGTGCTGTACAGCGCCGAGGAGACCGAGCGCGTAGGGTATGAGCTGGCAAAACTGCTGCGCGTGAGAATTCGCAAGCCGCGTTCTTGGGAGAATGAGTATATCAAGTTACGATCCGAGCTTGGCTTGCCAACGTCATGATACGAATTGCCGGAAACTGGAGACCGCGGCGCAATGCAGCTCGTCGGGAGTACGGCGGACGGTTAGCGTGTTGTCTCGGATTGTCGGAGGTATGGTGCGCGATGGCAGCGTGTCCGCTGATCGTTTCGGTGCGCGGTGTGATGTCCGAATGCTCGCATGCTGCGGTGCATTGCGTCCAGCTGCGCATGTTTGCCGGGCAATGACCTGCTGTCTGCGGCGCTGTACGGGATGGCATGCGGTCAAGAGCTGGACTGAGCGCCTGCGCGGCATTTCGCATCGCATGACTCCAACCCGCAACGGCACCCGTTTCGAGTCACCAGTCAGGTGTTCCGAGCATCGGCGTCCATCGCGGGAAGCGCCGGCGCCTTGAAAACGGAGCCGCGCGCACGCCATGCGTCAGATGTTTTCCAAGGCATGATGGCATGTATGGCTCCGTTTTCAAGGCGCCGGCAGACGCCTCCCGCGACGGGCGCCGGCAGACGCCTCCCGCGACGGGCGCCGGCAGACGCCTCCCGCGACGGGCGCCGGCAAATTTCGGAAGAGATGACTAATTGATTTGGAATAACCGATCGTACATTTTGCCGAGAATTTTCCAAGCCCATTTTTTGCTGGCAAAAATCGAGAGAAATGCATGGCTAGTTGGCGTTATTGGCGCGAAATGCAAGAATCGGTGCTCTATTTCCGAAGCAGAATCGTACATTCAGGGCCATTTTTGCCACGTGCTTCGATTAATGGCGAAAAATGATAGAAGTGCAAGTTGCGTCGGATTTAGTGGTGTATGAGGGGCGTCGATGCCTGCCCGAATGCCGG
>CAMOLA010000047.1 GCA_946618265.1 uncultured Eggerthellaceae bacterium | reverse complement strand
CAAGGACGCCACGGCCCAGGTCGCCTTCGAGGACGACTACCCGGCCGACACCGGCGACCTGAAGATCACCAAGACCTTCGGCGGCGACGTCACCAAGGAGGAGGTCGCCACCGGCGCGATCAAGTTCGAGGTAAAGACCGCCGACGGCAAGTGGCTCGACAAAGACGGCAATGTCTCCGAAACCAAGGTCGAGCTGACCCTGGGCTCTGGCGACGGGTTTACCGCCTCCAAGGACGGCTTGACTTGGACCAAGGAGTTCAAGGGCATCGCGGCTGGCAAGTACACCGTCACCGAGACTAATGCCGGTATTGAAGGCTATGAGCTGGTCGAGAAGGAGTCCACTGTCGAGGCCAAGGACGTCGAGGTCACCAAGTCCACCGTCGGTGACGCAGCGGCGCTGGCTGCCCTCGAGGACGTCTACAAGAAGAATAAAGACTACGAACCCGCCCTCGAGAAGTACATCAACAAGGACGTGCACCAGGACATCCCGGCGTTCGATACACCGTTCACGTATGACATCCTTGCGTATGTTCCTATGGATGCGGATAAGGTTGTAATAACCGATACGCTTGATGACAAGAGTGGCATCGAATTCGTGAGCAATGCAACTGAAGTCAAGATTCAAGATATCGGTGATACCAACGATCACACGGCGCACGGTACTGTCGAAAAGGCGCAAGGGACAACGATTCAGGGGTCTACTGCCGAAATCAACGGCAAGACGCTTACGGTGACGATCCCCAATGCTAGCGCTCATCGCGGCAATTGGGTGCGCATCACGTATCAAGTGAAGCTTGACAACACCAAGGTAGGCGATACTGCGCAATACAACGCTGACGACACGACGGTTGCTGACAACAAGACTGTCATAAGCACGGAGTATCCGAACGGAACCGAAAGCAAACCGAGCCATGATGGCGTCGCATCCACTGCGAGCTACGAGGTGTACGTAAACAACAGCGAGACTGGTGCGAGTACGCCGAAGTACAGCTTGCAAGCCAACACCATCACCGTCACGCCTCCGACATCTGGCATCAACGTCAAGGTGACGAAGGGCTGGACGAAGGATGGCAAGGCCATTGCGTGGCCGGACGGCGCAGAGGTTACGCTCGAGATCGCCTATGGCGGACAATCTCTGAAGGAGGTCACGCTCAAGAAGGGCGCCGAGTCCGCATCGTTCAGCGGCGTTCCGGTTTACACGGACAAGGCCTATACGATCGTGGAAAAGAGCGTCAAGGGTATCGACAGCTACAATTGCACGATGTCGACGAAGGGCAATGCGGACAGCGGCTATGCGGTCACCAACGCGCTGACCGAGAAGACGAAGCCGACGCCGACGCCTACCAACCCGACGGTCAAGATCAACAAGTACGTGCGCGGCACCACCACGTACGTCGTCGGCGCAACGCTGCAGGTGCTCGATCCGGACAATAAGGTCGTCGACGAGTGGAACACGGCAAGCGCGACGCATTCGATCGCGGGCAAGTGCGAGGTCGGCAAGACCTACACGCTGCGGGAGACAAAGGTGCCGTCTGGTTACACGAAGGCCGCCGACGTCAAGTTCCAGATCACCGACGCGAGAACGGGCACGGTAAAGATCGTCTCGGGCAACACGGACTCTTCGAACGCGATAAACGCCACGGCTGCCGGCTCGACGTTGAACCTCTACGACGCTCGTGCGACGAACGCGAGCAGCACGAGGGGCACCACGAGCACCGCTGCGAACCGCTCCTCGAGCCCGCAGACTGGCGACCAGACCATGGGCCTGGCGGTAACGGGGCTGGCAATGGCCTCACTCGTCTCGCTCGGTCTCATGGGCGTTGCACGTCGACGCATGCGCAAGGAGGATTAACGATCTCCATCCGCGCATGAGCATCGCGTGAGCGACAACGGCCGCAGCATCCAATCGGGTGCGGCGGCCGTTTCTTTTGGCATGTCGTCATGATGAGCCGAAGCGCTTCTCGTGTATACTCCCAGCATGACAGTTGCCTATAGTGATCCAGCCACAACATGTGGCGCTTTGGTTGAATCGGAAAACACATCTTGCCAAACGGGTGACCTCGACGTATCATTCTTAGTTGCTGTTTTCTAAAGCCTGTAGACAAAAAAGGAGTTTATTTACATGGCAGTCAAGATTCGCCTTGCACGTCACGGCGCGAAGAAGCGCCCGTACTACCGCATCATCGTTGCTGATTCCCGCAGCCGTCGCGACGGCCGTTTCATCGAGGAAGTCGGCCGCTACAATCCCTGCGTCCATCCCAACTTCGTCAAGTTCGACATGGACCGCATCGATTACTGGCTCGGCGTTGGCGCTCAGCCGACCGACACCGTCGCTCGTCTGCTGAAGTCCTACGAAGCCGACGCCTAGTACCAATGGCCGAGAATAGTCAGGACTTTGCGGGTCTCGTCGAGTGCATCGTCCGTCCGCTCGTCGATTTCGAGGATGATCTCGAGATTACATCGAGCGAGGAGAACGGCTCGATTCTGGTCGAGATCAGCGTGAACGAGGAAGATGCCGGCAAGATCATCGGGCGTCAGGGTCGTGTAATCAAATCCATCCGCACGCTCGCGCGCGCGGCAGCTTCGCGCTATGACAAGCGCATCGACGTGGAGATACTCGATTAGATGCACGATTGGCTCGATGTCGCGGTATTAACCAAGTGCAAGAACAAAGACGGAAGGTTCGCCGTGCGGTGCTCGGCGGGCCTTCCTTTTATGCTCGTCGAAGGCGACGATGTGGCACTCGTGCCACCGCGTACGGATTTGCCGCGGCGGGTGGAAGTCGCCGACGCCAGGGAACTCGGCAACGGCAAGTTCGAAGTGCGTTTTGCCGGCGTGGACGGCGACGTAGCGCGCGGTCTCGAAGGCATGCACTGCCTCTTGCGCCGCGACCAGATCGCAGACGGGCTCTACGAGGAGCCCTCGGCCGTATGGGAGGGCTGGCGCGTCGTTGACGATAGCGACGGCGAAATCGGCAAGGTGAGCGGCTTCGTGGACAACCCCGTTCAGTCGCTTCTCGAGGTGAGCGTGCCCGGCAAGGACGATCCCGTGCTCGTGCCCGTCGTCGACGAGATCGTGCTCGACGTCGACGTAGACGCCCAGACCGTCCACGTCGCCTTGCCCAACGGTCTCCTGGACCTGTAGGGCGCGGAGTCCCGAAGCGAGGTGTCCATGCTCATCGAAACGCTGTCGACGTTTCCCCACATGTACGATTCGGTCATGGGGACGTCCATGATGAAAATCGCCCAGGACAAGGGGATACTCGAGTTCGTCGCCTACGATCTGCGCGATTGGACCCATGATAGGCACCGCACCACGGACGACGATCCGTATGGCGGTGGGGCAGGCCTCGTGATGAAGTGCAATCCCATCTTCGAGGCCTACGAGGCGATCACCGGTTGTGACGTCGGCTTGGGCGCGGTTGCACTTACGGGCAACGAGCAGCCGCGCACCGGTCCCGAGCCGCAACATGCCGATAGCGTCAAGCCAAAGACCATATTCCTCACGCCATGCGGGCGGCGGTTCGACGATGCGCTTGCTTGCGAGCTTTCGCGCGAGGAGCGCCTCCTGTTCGTGTGCGGGCACTACGAGGGCATCGACGAGCGTGCCTACGGGCTTGCCGATTACGAGATTTCGCTCGGCGATTACGTCCTCACCAGCGGCGAGCTCGCTTCCATGGTCATAATCGATGCCGTCGTGCGCAAGATCGACGGCGTGCTGGGAGCCGAAGGGGGAGCGCTCGACGAGAGCTTCGCAGGCGGGCTGCTGGAATATCCCCAATACACGCGTCCGGCGTCGTTTCTCGGGGCAGAGGTGCCCACGGTTCTCACGTCGGGCGACCATGGAGCGGTGGCCACGTGGCGCCGGCAGCAAAGCCTCGAACGCACGGCGCGGCTTCGCTCGGACCTGTTGGATTCAGCCGTCCTCTCTCAAGCCGATTTGGATTATTTGGAGAGTTTGCCTTACGCAATCGGCGATTAGCTGCGCGGGTTATCATAGAAAAGTTACAACCGCGACGTTGTAACGCCTATGATTTAGTACGCGTTTTGAGAGGACAAAGGTCTCGTATGGAATCAGGTGAGCATGCCGAGCCGAGCTCGTCGGGCTGGGGACGGTCGCTCTTGAGTCTCGTAATGATGATCGCCGTTGTGGCGTTGATTACGATTGGATTGCGCTTGTTCGTATTCGTGCCGTATGAAATACCGTCGGGATCGATGGAAGACACCATCATGACGGGCGATATGGTCTTCTCCGAGAAGATCAGCTACTACACGCGCAAACCGGCATACGGCGACATCGTCACGTTTGCGGATCCCGAAGTCGCGGGCCGCACGCTCATCAAGCGCGTCATAGCGACGGGCGGCCAGACGGTCGAGTTCGTCGATGGCGTCGTGTGGGTCGATGGAAGCCCGCTCGACGAGCCGTACACGGGCGGAAAGCCGTCCGTGCCGTTCGACAAGACTGCCATCGACGCCGACATCACGTACCCGTACACCGTTCCAGCCGACCACGTGTGGGTGATGGGCGACAACCGTACGGCATCGCAGGATTCCCGGTATTTCGGGGCGGTTCCCGTGAAGTCAATAACAGGTCGAGCGGCGCTCGTGTACTGGCCTGTATCTGAAATAGGTTTGCTATCGTAGGAGCGCTGGCAAGCAGCGCCGAGGAAGGGAGATAAGGATATGGCGAAAACTGACGCGCCTACTTTTCAGGACGTCATTATGAACTTGGAGCGCTATTGGGCCGACAAGGGCTGCGTAGTGCTTCAACCGTATGACAACGAGGTCGGTGCGGGCACGTTCCACACCGCCACGACGCTGCGCTCGTGCGGCCCAGGCGTATGGCGTACCGCCTACGTCCAGCCGTCCCGCCGCCCGACCGACGGCCGCTACGGCGAGAACCCCAACCGCCTCCAGCATTACTACCAGTACCAGGTCATCCTCAAGCCGTCTCCCGACGACGCCCAGCAGCTCTACCTGGACAGCCTGACGGCCATCGGCATCAACATCGACGAGCACGACGTGCGCTTCGTCGAGGACGACTGGGAGTCGCCGACGCTCGGTGCCTGGGGTCTGGGCTGGGAGGTCTGGATCGACGGCATGGAGGTCACGCAGTTCACGTACTTCCAGCAGATGGGCGGTTTCGAATGCAATCCCGTGCCCGTCGAGCTCACATACGGTCTCGAGCGCCTGACCATGTACATCCAGGGCGTCGATTCGGTTTACGACATCATCTGGTCGCGCGGCGATGACGGCACCGTGTTCACCTACGGCGACGTCTTCCTCGAGAACGAGCGCGAGCAGTCCACCTACAATTTCGAGATCGCCGACACTGATTTCCTGTTCGGCGAGTTCGACCGCTACGAGCGCGAATGCAACCGCATCCTCGAGAAGGGCCTGCCGCTGCCGGCTTACGACTACGTGCTCAAGTGCAGCCACGCGTTCAACCTGCTCGACGCGCGCGGCGTCATCTCGGCCACCGAACGCATGGGCTACATCCTGCGCGTCCGCACGATCGCCAAGGCATGCTGCGCAAGCTATCTCGAGAACGTCGTGGGCGTGAGTATCTCGAGCGAGGGGAAGGAGGCCGAAGATGGCGAATAAGACGCTTGCTTTCGAAATCGGCACCGAGGAGATGCCGGCATTCGACCTCCATGCAGTTACGACCAAGTTGGGCGGGTTGGCCGCCTCCGCGTTCGATGGCGCGAAGATCCCCCATGGCGACGTTTCGGTTTACACCACGCCTCGCCGTTTGATTGTCATCGTGGCGGACGTGCCCGAGGCGACCGAGGCCTCCGTCGAGGAGTTCCGCGGCCCATCGGCCAAGATCGCTTTCGACGAGAACGGTGAGCCCACCAAGGCCGCCATCGGCTTCGCGCGCGGCAAGGGCGTCGATCCGGCGAGTCTGGAGCGCCGCGACGAGAACGGCACCGAGTACGTGTACGCCGTCAAGGAGACGCCTTCGGTCGATGTCGCCAGCTTGCTGCCCGAGCTGCTCGGCAATTTGATCACGACCATCTCGTGGCCCAAGTCCCAGCGCTGGGGCAGCCGCCGCGAGCAGTTCAGCCGTCCGGTCCGCTGGCTTTTGGCCATGCTCGGCGATGTCGTCGTGCCCGTCGAGTTCGCAGGCCTGACTGCAGGCAACACCACGATCGGCCATCGCTTCCTGGACCCGGGTCCGCATACGGTGGCGACCGCCGACGATTTGATCGACATCCTGCGCGGCGCGCATGTCGTGCCGAGCGAAGCCGAGCGCGAGGCGTCCATCCGCGAGCAGGTCAAGGCCATCGAAGCCGAGACCGGCCTCGTGTCCGAGCTGCCGGCCAAGACCATGGAGGAGGTCGTCAACCTCACCGAGTTCCCGACCGTCATGGTGGGCGAGTTCGACGAGCTGTTCCTGGCCGTGCCCAAGGAGATCACCGTCGATGCCATGTTGGTGCACCAGCGCTACTTCCCGCTGTTCAACGCCGACGGCACGCTGTCGAACAAGTTCCTCATCACGTCCAACGGCAACCCCGAGTACCGCGATAACATCGTCGACGGCAACCAGCGCGTCGTGGCCGCGCGCCTCTACGACGCCAAGTTCTTCTATGAAGAGGACTTGAAGCAGCCGCTCGAAGCCTATGTCGAGAAGCTCGGCGAAGTCGTGTTCCAGGAATCCCTGGGCACCACGCGCGCCAAGACCGACCGCATCGTCGAGCTCGCCGAAAAGCTCGCAGCCGATGCCGGCCTGGATGCGACGGATACCGCTGATGCCAAGCGCGCTGCGTTCCTGTGCAAGGCCGACCTCGTGACGGGCGCCGTCGTCGAGTTCACCAGCGTGCAGGGCATCATGGGCCGCTACTACGCCAAGGCGGCGGGCGAGACCGATCAGGTGGCCGAGGCAATCGCCGACCATTACCGTCCGCGTTTCGCCGGCGACGAGACGCCTGCGAGCATGGTGGGCAAGGTCGTCGCGACGGCCGACAAGCTCGATACTATCTGCGGCCTGTTCGCCGTGGGGCAGGGCCCGACTGGCTCTTCCGACCCGTTCGGCCTGCGACGTTCCGCCATCGGCATCTTGGCCATGCTCGAAGCGGGGCTGGACGTGTCGCTGGTCGACGCGATTGACGCTTCCCTCGACATTTACGAGAAGGGCGGGCTGGAGTTCGACCGTGCTGCTGCTCGTGCCGAGGTCATCGACTTCTTCGTGACCCGCACGAAGGTGATGCTGCGCGATGGCGGTTGCGAAGCCGATACCATTGAGGCCGTTCTCACGACGGGCATCGAAGAGCCCATGACGATCGCGGCCCGCGCCCGCGCCCTCGAAAGCGCTCGCGCCAACGACCATGAGACGTTCGACAACCTGGCAACCGCCTACGCCCGCGCGAACAACCTGCGCGAGGCCGAGGCTGGCGTCGAGGTCGATGCCTCGGTGCTCAACGAGCACGGCAGCGCCTTGGCGGCCGCCATCGCCGACACCGAATCGCGCGTGGGCGAGGCTCTCGCAAGCGACGACTACGCCGCCGCCCTCGCCGACCTGGCAGCGCTCCGCGAGCCGATCGACGCGTTCTTCGAGAACGTCATGGTCAAGGACAAGGACGATGCCGTGAGGACGAACAACATGCGCCTGCTGAACAGCTTCGTCGGTGTGTTCGCCAACGTCGCCGACTTCGGCAAGATGGCCAAGAAATAGCAACGCTGAAACAGGCCTCCAGGGTAACTGTTTCATAGTGCAAAGCGCCCAATCAGGTTTTTCCTGGTTGGGCGCTTGCTATAATGGCGTTGAAATCGAGTTCGAGAGGAGCGGCGTCATGACCGAATCTGTTAAGAAACTTCGCACGTGGATAGGCGAGTGCAAGTCTGGACGCATGGTGTTCTTCGGCGGTGCGGGCGTTTCCACGGAAAGCGGGATTCCTGATTTCCGCAGTCCAGATGGTCTGTATGCGCAGAAATACGGTGACGTGCCTCCTGAGGAGATGATTTCGCGCACGTACTTCGATGCGCATCCGGAGCAGTTCTTCGAATTCTATTTCGACCGCATGATCGCACGCGAGGCGCAGCCCAACCGCGCGCATAAGAAGCTCGCGCAGCTCGAGGCCGACGGAGTGCTTTCGGCCATCATCACCCAGAACATCGACGGCCTGCACCAGCTGGCCGGCAGCAAGACGGTATGGGAGCTGCATGGCAGCGTCCTGCGCAACTACTGCATGAAATGCGGGAAGTTCTTCGACCTCGATGGGATTACGGCCTGCCATGAGGCCGCTGCCGACGGCGTGCCGCGTTGCGAGTGCGGCGGCATCGTCAAGCCCGACGTCGTACTGTACGAGGAGGGTCTCGACGGGCGCATTTTGGAAGAGTCCATCATGGCCATTCGCAATGCCGATCTGCTCGTGATCGCCGGCACGTCGCTCGCCGTTTATCCCGCAGCTGGGCTCATCGACTACTTCAACGGGAGCCATCTGGCGATCGTGAACTTGGCGCCCACGCCCCGCGACCATTACGCCGACCTGTGCGTGCAAGCCAAAGTCGGTGACGTCTTCGACTTCTAGTTGGATTGTTCGACTGACCGAAAGGGAGTCTCCCTTTCGGTCAGTGACCATTGGGGAGACTCCCTTTCGGTCAGTGCAATGCGCACCGCATGCGTTATCGAGAAAATTGCTCGAAATGACATCCTTCGCTTTCGGCTCATGATGTTACTCTCGACCTCTTGGCAACCCCGGATGGCGCGATGTAGCGTTCCGAGGATTGGGGCGTGCTATGCCGCCGGGAGCGTGACGGTGAACGTGGTGCCGTCTGATTCGTTGCTGGCGCAGGTGATGTCGCCGCTGTGGGACCGGGCGATTTCGCGGGCGATTGCGAGGCCCAGACCGAAGCCGCCGGCGCCTGATGTGCGCGCCTTGTCAGTGCGGTAAAAGCGGTCGAAGATATGGGGCAAATCGTCAGCGGAGATGACCGAGCCGGTGTTGCGAATCGACAGAAGCGCGTTCTTACCCGACTTGCGTAGGTTCACGTCGATTGCGCCGCCTTCGTTCACGTATTTGAACGCGTTCTCGACCAGCGTCGAGGTCATCTTGCGCAACTGCTGCTCGTCACCCTTGACGACGATGTCTTCATCGATTTCGCAATCGAACTGACAGTTGCGCTCGAGCGCGACCGAGTCAAACATGAGCGTTTGGCCGTCGACCAAGTCGCTGAAATCGACTGGCTCGGCGATTTGAGTTTGCTTCTGGGCGTTGGCCTCGACCTTGGCCAGTTCGAGCATCTCGTTGACGAGACCTTGCATCTGCTCGGCCTCCACTTGGGTGGACTCGATCCACTGGCTTTCGCTCGCGATCGAGCGCTCCGGATGCTTGAGCAATATGGACGTGTTGGCCAATATCACGGTGAGCGGCGTCTTGAGGTCATGCGATGCGTCGGCGACGAACTGGCGTTGCGCGTCCCAAGCCTCCTGGACGGGCTTGAGCGCCCAGCGAGAAAGGAACAAACTGATTACGAAGAACACGGCCAACGTCCCAAGTCCCGCTATGGCCAAGTTGATGGCGAGCCCTTGCCAGTTCTCGGTCGTCGACGTGTCGGCGAAGGCGACGTACGTCGTCGTGCTCGTCGTGCGCTTGAGGTAATGCAGCCCCAGATCGCTAAAGGTGCCGTTGCCATCTTCCAATTCAGAAATGCGAGAAGCTGCGTTGCTGAGCACATCGCTGTCGATCGATGCGGTCGTATAACCCGAAACAGAGCGAAGGGTAGACGTTTCGGTAATCGAATACACGGCCACGGGGACGACGTTTCGGCCGCGGTCCTCGCGTTTGCCGATTCGGGGGACGTCGGATGGCGGCTCGGCGTTCGACGACATGCCCGTGCCGTCGTCGAAGAGCTCGACTTCGTCGCCGAGGCCAAAGGAGCTATCGTCGGTTCCGCCGTCGAGGCTTCGCATCTGGCCGTTCATCATCTGGTGCGGGTTGAAGTGCCCGTCTGCTGCCTTGCTGATCGCGCTTTCCAGGGCTTCGTTGACCTCCGTTGCACTGCGCTGGTGCTCGGCGACGCAGATGCCCGCGAAGACGACGGCGAGCACGACGGCCACCGACGTCATGATTATGGCGATGAACTGTATGCGAAGCTTCTTGAACATGGTTTAGTCCATGGCGACGAGTCGATAGCCGACCTTGCGTAGGGTCTCGATCTGCGTAGCCGAACCGAGGAACTTCAGCTTCTTGCGGAGGAACGATATGTACGCCTCGACGTTGTTGTCGACGGCGGACGATTCGACGCCCCAAACCTTCGAGATGAGCGTTTCCTTCGACACGATCTGGTCATGGTTGGCCATGAGGATGTTGATGATCGAGAACTCTTTGAACGAAAGGTTGATGGACTTGCCGCCCTTGCTCAGGTCGTGGCTCTCGAGGTTGAGTTCGAGGTCTTCGAACGTCAGCGTCTCGAAAATGACCTGGCCCGTGCGGCGCGTGAGCGCGCGAAGGTGCGCTAGGAGCTCGGCCGGCGAGAATGGCTTGGTCATGTAGTCGTCCGCGCCGGAATCGAGTCCTTCGATCTTATCGGGAATCTGGCTGCGCGCCGTCAAGAGCAGCACAGGCGTGTCGACGCTGGCGCGGCGAAGTTCTTTGACGACCTGGAAGCCATCCTTTTTGGGGAGCATGACGTCGAGAATGATGACGTCGTAGATGCCAGTTTCCGCGTAATCGAATCCCGATTCGCCGTCATAGACCATGTCGACTTGGTAGTTGTTTTCCTCGAGAATCTTGCCGACTGCCTGTGCCAGCCTGATGTCATCTTCGACGATGAGAACCTGCATCGCAAACCCCTTTCGTTCGTGCTGGCATCATTGTACCCGCAAACCTTAAACGATGCTGAATGGCGCACAACCTAACGCAACGACTGACAGAAAGAGGGAGACTCCCCAACGGTCTGTGACCGTTGGGGAGTCTCCCTTTCGGTCCCTTAGTTGGCAGAAACAGCTCGGCGCCGACGCTTCGGTGCGAAGACCGAGAAGAAGGAGAGGGCCGGGCGCTTGCTGGCAGGGGCGGACTCGCGAAGCTCCCGAGATTTCCGGGCGCGCACGGAAGCGGCCACGCGCTGGCGAACCGCTTCGCGCTGGCGGCTCGCGATGATTTCGTACGACGTACCGTACTTCGAGAACGAGCGCGGCCGTATTGCGCATGCGTCGAGAAGCCGAACGAGCCACATCGGATACGAGCCGGCGCATTTGATCTCCATGACGGCATCTCCGGGCGCAAGCGCGTAGTCTCTGCCCTCGGCTGCAACGGCTGCGTCGTAATCGAACGGAGCCTGCGAGACGTCGACGAACGAGATGCGCTCGTCGAACGTGATGCGGATGTCGGTTTCAGGGTCGCGGGGGTCGACTGGCTTCCACGCTTCGCGCATGCAGCTTATGACCATCGATGGGCCGATGCCGGCGTGGCGTGAACAAAACGAGTCGATCTCGCGGGCGATTTGGACGTTGACGGAAGAGAGGGCCGAAGGATCGTCTGCTCCGTTGACGGGGAACCGGCGCTGAGCCTCTTCATAGGGCATTCCACGAAAATACGCTTCAGCACCCGACCTCGACATGCGCACGCGCCGCTTGTACACGATGCCCTTGAACTTCTTCTTGATCTCGATGAAGACGGGCGAGTTGGGATGCGCATCGCCATATGCGCGCACGCGCAGCTTTTCCTTGTACAGCGGCTTCTCGACCGAGCGCGAGATGAGGTCGCGATTGGGCGTATCGAAATACAGCGAATCGATGCGCGTCTGCCCGTACTCGTCGAGCTCGAGCCTGCCTGCGAGGCCCTTCTTCATAAGTCGTACTTGGTCTGCGTTCAGGACGTACTTCGTTTCCTTGCGCTCGAATGTCGTGATGAAACCAGCCATGTTGCCCCTCGATTCCTTGAGTTTGCAGCTTGAAGAATAGGCGCGAAACCTGAAAAGCCGCTTAAAGGTGGCGGTTTGGCGTTTCAGCGAAGTTTAAGTTTCGGTTCCTACCATGCATCTGCAACATCGTGAAAGCGAGAAAGGAACAGGGAATGGAACAGCTTTTCACTTCAGTGCTCGGCACGACCGAGTCGGCGATGACGACGGTCACGAGCGCGGGATTCATGTGGTGCACGCTCGCCTCGCTCTTGTTGGGTCTCGTGGGGGCGTTCATATACATGTATCGGCATAACTATTCGAAGAACTTCGTGATCACGCTTGCGCTGCTGCCGGTCATCGTGCAGATGGTCATCACGTTGGTCAACGGAAACCTGGGCGCCGGCGTGGCGGTCATGGGCGTGTTCAACCTCGTCAGGTTCCGCTCCATCGCGGGTACGGCGAAGGACATAGGCAGCGTGTTCCTCGCGATGGCGATCGGCCTGGCCACCGGCATGGGCTATATCGGGGTGGCTGCGATACTGACAGCGGTCGTCGGCGTGTTCAACATCATCTACGTCACGACGCCGTTCGGCACGAGCCAATCCGGGTTCAAGCAGCTCAAGATCACCGTGCCTGAAGACCTCGAGTTCGAGGGCGTCTTCGACGAAACGCTTGCCGCATACACCGCGAGCTACGAGCTGCAAAGCGTGCAGACGACCAACATGGGCAGCCTCTTCCAGCTGGAATACAAGATCCGCATGAAGGGCGAGGGCCTGGAGAAGCGCCTCATAGACGAGCTGCGCTGCCTAAACGGCAACTTGAAGATTTCGCTCGGCTCGTCGATCATGAATCGGGAGGTCTTGTAATAACCGGATGGTTCTCGATAGCGGCTCACGGCGCTGTAGACATCGGTACGAATCGCGAAAAAGCGTA
Organism: uncultured Eggerthellaceae bacterium; assembly: GCA_946618265.1. The sequence continues at coordinate 2,684 of CAMOLA010000047.1, read as the reverse complement.
GAGATATGTCGGTGGTCAGGACATTCCTTCAGTCTTGGCCATTGACATGTCCGACAAAATGAGTCGAAATCACTCCAATTCCTTGCGTTTTGCGTTACTATATTCTCAGATAACTTAGAGCGGCCTTCGGGCCGTTTCAAGTTTCTGTCAGTGTCAGCATCGAGTTAGGAGTACAAGGTGGCTGAGGCAGTAAAGCGTGTCTACAAATTCGGCAAGGACGCGCAGGGGAACAATGTAACAGAGGGCAACACCGACATGAAATACGTGTTGGGTGGCAAGGGCGCCAATCTCGCCGAGATGGCGAACATCGGCCTGCCCGTGCCTCCTGGTTTCACGATCACGTGCCAGACATGCATGGAATATGCCAACGCGGACAACACGTGGCCCGAAGGCGCGCTTGACGAGATCGCGGAATACCGCGCCGACCTCGAGGAGCGCATGGGCAAGAAGATCGGCGACGACGCCGACCCGCTGCTCGTTTCGGTCCGTTCCGGCGCACCCATGTCGATGCCCGGCATGATGGACACCGTCCTCAACCTGGGCCTCAACGACCGTTCCATCAACGGCCTCATTGCCCAGACCGAGAACCCGCGTTTCGCGTGGGACAGCTACCGCCGCTTCATTCAGATGTTCTCCAACGTCGTCATGGGCATCGACGGCGACAAGTTCGAGCATGCCATCACGGCCGCCAAGGAAGCCAAGGGCGTCAAGCAGGACACCGAGCTCGAGGCAGCCGACCTCGAAGCGCTCGTCGCCACCTTCAAGGGCATCTTCACGGATTCGGTCGACGCGGCTGATTATCCGGAGCTCGTGGTCGACGGCGCCGTGCAGTTCCCGCAGGACCCGATGGTCCAGCTCAAGCTGGCCATCGAGGCGGTCTTCGGTTCGTGGAACAACCCGCGCGCCACGCTGTACCGCAAGCAGAACAAGATCGCCGACGATCTCGGCACCGCCGTCAACGTTCAGTGCATGGTGTTCGGCAACAAGGGCGACACGTCTGCGACCGGCGTCGCCTTCACGCGCAACGCAGCTGACGGCACCAACGAGTTCTACGGCGACTATCTGGTCAACGCCCAGGGCGAAGACGTCGTCGCCGGCATCCGCAACACCTCTCCAATTTCCGAGCTCAAGAACGTCGCGGGCCTCGAGGAGGCCGGCCAGGAGCTCGAGGACATCTTCGTGCTGCTCGAGAAGCACTTCCGCGACATGATGGACATCGAGTTCACCATCGAGCAGGGCAAGCTCTTCATGCTGCAGACGCGCGTGGGCAAGCGCACCGCCGCTGCCGCGCTCAAGATCGCCATCGACATGGAGAAGGAAGGCCTCATCACCAAGGAAGAGGCCGTCATGCGCGTCGCGCCCGAGCAGCTCGACCAGCTGCTGCACCCGCAGTTCGACAAGAACGCCAAGTACGACGTCGTCGCCCGCGGCCTGAACGCGTCTCCTGGCGCAGCCGTCGGTGCTGCCGTGTTCTCCGCCGAAGCCGCCGTCGCCGCTGCCGAGGAGGGCAAGAAGACCGTCCTCGTGCGTTGGGAGACCACGCCTGACGACCTGGCCGGCATGATCGCGGCCGAGGGCATCCTCACGTCCCATGGCGGCAAGACGTCGCATGCCGCCGTCATCGCGCGCGGCATGGGCGCCCCGTGCGTCTGCGGCGTCGAAGCACTCAAGATCAATGCCGAGAAGAAGGAAGCTGCCATCTCCGGCACTGACATCGTCATCCGCGAGGGCGACATGATCTCGCTCGATGGCACGACCGGCATCGTGGTGCTGGGCGCTGTCGAACTCGTCCAGCCCGAGCTTACCGGCGATTTGGACACCATCCTCGAGTGGGCGGACGAGTTCCGCACGCTCGGCGTGCGCGCCAACGCCGACAACCCCGAGGACGCGCAGAAGTCCCGCGACTTCGGCGCCCAGGGCATCGGCCTGTGCCGTACCGAGCACATGTTCCTCGGCGATCGCAAGCAGATCGTCGCCGACATGATCCTTGCCGAGAAGGGCGGGGAAGAGTACCTGGCCGCACTCGACAAGCTCTACGAGGCGCAGCAGGGCGACTACTACGAGATGCTCAAGGCCATGGACGGCCTGCCCGTCATCATCCGCCTGCTCGACCCGCCGCTGCACGAGTTCCTGCCCGCTCCGCGTGACCTGGCCATCGAGGTCGCTGTCGCCGAGGCCAAGGGCGAGGATTGCACCGAGACCAAGAAGCTGCTCGCTGCTGCTGACGCCATGGCCGAGATGAACCCGATGCTGGGCCTGCGTGGCTGCCGCCTGGGCATCGTGATGCCCGGCCTGTCCGCGATGCAGGTGCGCGCCATCGCCACCGCCACGGGCAAGCTGATCAAGGAAGGCTTCGACCCGAAGCCCGAGGTCATGATTCCGCTCGTAAGCATGGAGAACGAGCTCATCTACGTGCGCGAAGAGGCCGAGAAGGCCATCCACGAGGTTGAGGAGCGCGACGGCGTCGACCTGTCGTTCATCGAGATCGGTACCATGATCGAGCTGCCGCGTGCGGCCGTGACCGCTGACGAGATCGCCGAGAAGGCCGACTTCTTCAGCTTCGGCACCAACGACCTGACCCAGACGACGTTCGGCTTCAGCCGCGATGACGTCGAGGGCAAGTTCTTCAAGGACTACGAGAGCCTCGGCATCATGAAGGTCAACCCCTTCGCCACCGTCGACGA